>NZ_DATMYH010000020.1:0-53875 GCF_035561115.1 Brevundimonas sp. | reverse complement strand
GGCGGGACGGCGCGGGGTCATGACCTTGGTGATCCTTTTCGCGAGGGAACGGGCCGGTCCGGTCATGCCGGTGGCGGCTGTGGGGGTGAAGTCGGCGGCCATGCCCAGCAGGGTGCGGGCGTAGGCCTCGGGTTCGACATGGCGCAGGGCGTCGGCGTCGGCGGCCTCCTCGGAGAGGCGTGCGAGTTCGCCCTGCAGCAGCCAGACCAGCGGGTTGAACCAGAACAGGGCCGTGGCGACCCGCGACAGGGCGAGGAACAGCCAGTCGCGGCGGCGGATGTGGGCCAGTTCGTGGGCCAGTACGGCCTCGGCGTCGCGCGGCTGCTGCAACTGGGCGGCGCCGATCAGGACCACGCCGGGCGGAACGCCCCAGCTCAGTGGCGACGGGATGCGGTCGGTCGCCAGCAGGCGGGGCGGAGACCGGCCGGCCATCCGGAGCAGCGGGGCGGTCCAGGCGGGCTCGGACACGGGCCGGGCGTCGCGGGTCCAGCGGGACAGGGTCAGGACCCCGAGGGCGAAGCGCCCGAGGATGACGGCGGAGCCGAGGCTCCAGACGAGGCCGAGCCAGGTCGGAAGGCCCGGGCCCGCCGGGGCGGCCGCGGCGGCCTGTGCGTTTCCGGCCAGGGCCGGAACCGCCGGGACAGGGAGTTCCGGAGACGGGGCGGCCAGCCAGATGGTCAGGTCAGGACCGGCGAGGGCGACGAGGGGCAGGGCCAGCAGGGCCGCCAGCGCCGCGCGGAGCAGGGTCACGCGTTCGGCCGGCGCCCGTCCCGTCAGCAGCCGGACGGCCGACAGCGCCAGCCCGGCCACGAGGCTGGACTTTATCAGCAGCGACAGGAGGACGGCGATCACGATCCCCGCTCCCGGGCGTTCTCGATGGCGCGCTCAAGGGCCGCCAGTTCGTCGGGCTTCAGCTTCTTCGTCAGGCCCAGCAAGGCTGTGGCGGCGCTGGCGGCGGAGCCGGCGAAGAAGGTGTCGACCAGACGGTTCAGGGCGCCGGTCGCGACCGTCCCGGGGTGGGGCACGGGCGCATAGACATAGGTCGTCCCTTCCGCATGGTGGCTGACGAGGCCCTTGGCTTCCAGCCGGGTCAGGAGAGTCCGCACGGCAGAATCGCTGGGCGAGCCGGCCATGGCCTGCCGCACCGCCGCGGCCGTGCCCCGTTTCAGCCGGCACAGGATCTCGAACACCTCGCGTTCGCGCCGGGGAAGGGTTTCGATCATGCCGCCAGACTCTCCGCTACATTTGTAGTGTTACGTTTGTAGCGGAAAAAGGCAAGACTGCGGCGCGGAGATGAAACCGCGGTAAGGATCGCTGCTGCGGGAGCTTTTCGGGGGGCGGGGGATCCGCGCCACCTCTCCGGTCAGGAGAAGTGGCGCGAGTGACGGGACTCGAACCCGCGACCTCCGGCGTGACAGGCCGGCACTCTAACCAACTGAGCTACACCCGCGTATCCCGGCCGCGGCGCTGAGGTGCGTCGCGGCGAGGGGCGTCGTTTAGGCGGGGGCGGCTCGCACTGTCAAGCGACGATAGGAGCCTTCGGGACAGTTTTTCCTCCGTTCCGGCGCGGTTCGGGCCGCCGCCGGGAGCGCCCCGAAATCTGCGAACCGTTCGCAAGAAAAACCTTTCGTCACATGGGTTTGAACGGGCGCGGTTCCGGGGCTAGAAAGCGCCGAATCCGCCCCTCCCTTCAAAGGCGGACGAGGTCCCCCCGGATGAATGCATTCCTGCTCCAATATCTGCCGATCGTGATCTTTCTAGGGATCGCGGCGGTGCTCGGCGTCGGCTTCATGCTGGCGGCCTGGGTGCTGGCCCCGAAGAACCCGGACTCGGAGAAGCTGTCGGCCTATGAGTGCGGCTTCAACGCCTTCGACGACGCGCGCATGAAGTTCGACGTCCGCTTCTATCTGGTGTCGATCCTCTTCATCATCTTCGATCTGGAAGTGGCCTTCCTGTTCCCCTGGGCGGTGTCGATGTTCGACCTGTCGCAGGCGGGCATGGTGTTCGCCTTCTGGTCGATGATGGTCTTCCTCGGCGTTCTGACCGTCGGCTTTATCTACGAATGGAAGAAGGGCGCGCTCGAATGGGAGTGACGACCACGAACACCGTCCCGCTGATCGGGGTCGGCAACCAGGGCAGTTCGCCCGTGGCGCCGGGGGCGTCCTCGCGTCTGGCCGGGCCGATGAGCACGACCATGTTCAACACCGGCGCGCGGTCGTCGGTCGAGGGCTATGATCCGGCCATCCACGACAAATTCTTCGAGGCCGTGAACGCCGAACTGGGCGAGCGCGGCTTCATCACCACCTCGCTGGACGACGTCATCAACTGGGCCCGGACCGGCTCGCTGATGTGGATGACCTTCGGCCTGGCGTGCTGCGCCGTGGAGATGATGCAGGCGTCGATGCCGCGCTTCGACATGGAGCGGTTCGGCATGGCCCCGCGCGCCAGCCCGCGCCAGTCGGACCTGATGATCGTCGCCGGCACCCTGACCAACAAGATGGCTCCGGCCCTGCGCAAGGTCTACGACCAGATGCCGGACCCGCGTTACGTCCTGTCCATGGGCAGCTGCGCCAACGGCGGCGGGTATTATCACTATAGTTACAGCGTCGTACGGGGTTGCGACCGGGTCGTTCCGGTGGATGTCTATGTGCCCGGGTGTCCGCCGACGGCGGAGGCGCTGCTGTACGGGCTGCTGCAGCTGCAGAAGAAGATCCGGCGGACGGGGACGATCGACCGATGAACGCGCTCGCCCGTATTCAGCAGATCGAGACCGCCCTGACGCCGCTGGGCGCCGAGATGGTCGGGGAACTGGGCGTCGAGGCGCAGATCGCGTTCGGCGAACTGACCCTGATCGCCACGCGCCAGAACATCCTGCAGGTGCTGACGGCGCTGAAGGAGCGGTTCGGCTTCCAGCAACTGCTGGACCTGTGCGGGGTGGACTTCCCGGATCGCAGGGAGCGGTTCGAGGTGGTCTATCACCTGTTGTCGATGACGCGGAACGCACGTGTGCGGGTCAAGCTGACGACCGACGAGGTCCAGCCGGTCCCGAGCGCCGTGGGCGTCTTCCCCTGCGCCGACTGGTTCGAGCGCGAGGCGTTCGACATGTACGGCATCCTGTTCGAGGGCCATCCGGACCTGCGCCGGCTGCTGACCGACTACGGCTTCCAGGGGCATCCGCTGCGCAAGGACTTCCCCATGACCGGCTATGTCGAGGTCCGCTACGACGAGGAGCAGAAGCGGGTGGTCTATGAGCCCGTCAAACTGACCCAGGAGTTCCGCAATTTCGACTTCCTGTCCCCGTGGGAAGGCGCGGAATATGCGACGACCGTCCTGCCGGGCGACGAAAAGGCCCAGGGCCTCGCGGGGAGCAAGGCCTGATGGCTGACGGACACAACACGCCCCTGCCGATCGGCGCGACGGACGTCTTCGACGACGGCCTGACCGACCACGCCCGGGCGCTGGACGACCGCAAATTCACGATCAACTTCGGCCCGCAACACCCTGCCGCACATGGTGTTTTGCGTCTGGTGCTGGAGCTGGACGGCGAGTTGGTGACGCGCGTCGACCCGCACATCGGCCTGCTGCACCGCGGCACCGAAAAGTTGATGGAGGCGCGGACCTATCTGCAGAACGTGCCGTATCTGGACCGGCTCGACTATGTCGCGCCGATGAACCAGGAGCACGCCTTCTGCCTGGCCATCGAGAAGCTGCTGGGCGTCGACATCCCGTACCGGGCGCAGCTGATCCGGGTGCTGTATTCCGAGATCGGCCGCATCCTCTCGCACCTGCTGAACGTGACGACCCAGGCCATGGACGTGGGGGCGTTGACGCCGCCGCTGTGGGGCTTCGAGGAACGCGAGAAGCTGATGGTGTTCTACGAGCGCGCCTCGGGCGCCCGTCTGCACGCCAACTATTTCCGCCCTGGCGGCGTGCATCAGGACCTGCCGAACGACCTGATCGACGACATCGGCCGCTGGTGCCGCGAGTTCCCGGCGGCGCTGAAGGACATCGAGTCCCTGGTCACCGAGAACCGCATCTTCAAGCAGCGCAACGTCGACATCGGTGTGGTGTCGAAGCAGCAGGCGCTGGACTGGGGCTTCACCGGGGTGATGCTGCGCGGCTCGGACATTCCGTGGGACCTGCGCAAGTCGCAGCCGTACGAGTGCTACGCCGATCTCGAGTTCGACATCGCCGTGGGCAAGAACGGCGACTGCTGGGACCGCTACCTGTGCCGCATCGAGGAGATGAAGCAGTCGGTGCACATCATGGAGCAGTGCATCCATAAACTGCGCAACTGTCCCGGCGAGCCGGTGATGACCGAGGACAACAAGGTCGTCCCGCCCAAGCGCGGCGAGATGAAGCGCTCGATGGAAGCGCTGATCCACCACTTCAAACTCTATACCGAAGGCTTCCGCACGCCCGAGGGCGAGGTCTACGCCTCGGTCGAGGCCCCCAAGGGCGAGTTCGGCATCTATCTGGTCAGCGACGGCACCAACAAGCCGTACCGGGTCAAGATCTCGGCCCCGGGCTTCCGCTCGCTGCAGGCCATGGACTGGATGAACCGCGGTCACATGCTGGCTGACGTTTCGGCCATCCTCGGCTCGCTGGACATCGTGTTCGGGGAAGTGGACCGGTGAGCGGGACCTTGCTGACCATCCTGACCACCATCTGCGTGACGGCCGGCGGGCTCCTGCTGCTGACGCTGGTGGTTACGGGTTTCGCGACGGACAAGGTGCAACGGCATCCCGGCGGTCGCGCCGGCATGGCGAGGGACAATCTGCTCATGCTGGCTCCGGGGGGCGCGCTTCTCGCCATGCTCGCCATCGGCCAGTTGACGACCGTGGACGATGGCCCGGCGTGGTTATGGGCCTGGGTCGGCCTCGTTGTTGGCGTTCTGTCCTGGTCAGCCCTGCCATTCAGCCGTCGCGCCCGCGCGCGACTGAGCGCGGCGCACAGGTACCCCCCGCAATGAGCGCCTTCGCCGTCGATCCGGTGTTCACCACCACGCAGGCGATCTGGTTCGCCGCGCTGCTGACGTTCGCCGTCGCGGTGCAGGCGGCCTTTTCGCCGAAGCGGCGCGCGATCATGGGCGGGGTGAAGTTCGCCCTTGCCAGCGCGGTCGTGGCGGCGCCGGGTCTGGCGGGGATTACGCTTGTGCGCGGGGCGTACCGGCTGGGCTATATGGAAGAGGGCCGGGGGTTCTGGGAAGCCAATCTGCGTTCGGTGGTGTGGATGAGCGGGGCGATCTTCGCCGGCCAGATGGCGGTGCGGTTCCTGCCGCCGATGGCGTGGCTGTCGCGCGACCTGCGCGACGCCGGCCGCGCCGTATGGAGCGAGCGTCTGGGCCGCTGGATGGGGACCGCGCGATGAGCGACAAGCCCCTGAGCGATGCGGTCCGGCAGGGCTGGGAAGTGGTCGGCTTCACCGTGACCGACAGCGGCGGGGACGCGTGGAAGCACATCTTCCTGCTGCGCCGCCAAGGCCAGCACAAGGTGCTGACCGTGCGGAAGAAAATGATGGGCGAAGGCGTCGTCGCCTCTGAAATGGAAGTCTGATGAGCGTTCGTCGTCTCGCCAAGGAACAGCCCGCCTCGTTCGCCTTCTCCAGGGCGACCAAGGCCAAGGCCGACTGGTGGATCGCCAAATATCCCGAGAACCGCCGTCAGTCGGCGGTGATCCCGATCCTGTGGCTGGTCCAGAAGCAGGAGGGATGGTGCCCCGAGCCGGCGCTGCGCGCGATCGGCGAGCTGCTGGGTATGCCCTACATCCGGGTGCTGGAGGTCGCGACCTTCTACACCATGTTCATGCTGGAGCCGGTCGGCACGGCGGCCCTGATCCAGGTCTGCGGCACGACGCCCTGCGCCCTGCGCGGCGCCGGCGAGCTGATGGAGGTCTGCAAGAAGAAGATCGGGCCCAAGGACACGCTGAGCGCCGACGGCCGCTTCACCTGGCAGGAAGTCGAATGCCTGGGCGCCTGCGCCAATGCGCCGATGGCCCAGATCAACGACTACTATTTCGAGGATCTGACTGCCGAAACCATGGGCCAGATCATCGACGACTTCGCCGCCGGCAAGAAGCCGAAGCCGGGGTCGCGCGTGGGCCGCACCAGTTCGGAGCCGGAAGGCGGGGCCCTGACCCTGACCGATCCGAAACTGTACGACGGCTCAGCCGCCAAACCGATCAGGAAGCTGCCCAACAGCGATCCGGTGTCCGCATGACGGAGCGCAGGATCATCAGCGCCCGAACGGGCGGCGCCCTTTTTGCGGCCGCGGGTTTGCTGTGGTTCGCCGCCGCATGGCTGGGAGACGAGGTCGCCTTCTACGGCGTGGGAGTCATGTTCGTGTTGCTGGGCCTGGCGACGTTTGCCCGGTCGCGAAAGGGGGGCGGGTGATGTCAAAGCCTGATCTTTCCGACGAGGCGAAGATCGCCGAATACCGCGCCGAGCTGCGCGCGGTCGGCCGCAACCAGCGGCTGGCCGGGTTCGCCCTTGTCATTCTCGGCGCCGTCGCGGTCTGGGGCGCGGGCTATGCGGGCGCGGCCGGACCGATGGTGCAATGGGTCGGCTATGGCGCCCTGGCCTTCGGCTGGGCGCTGATGCTCGGCGCCATCTTCATGCGCACCCGCTATCACCGCCAGCGCATGCGGGAGGAGGGGTGATGTCCGACGCGCCCACGCCCGCCACCTGGCGGATCATCATGTACGCCGGGCTGGGGGACATCGTCGTCGGCGTCGGCATGGCCGTCGCGGGCTTGATGGGCTTCCTCGGCGAGGACGGCCAGATTTTCGCGATCGTCGGCGGCGCCGTGGCCCTGTGCGGCGCGGGCATCGTCATCTGGGCGCGTAGCAAGTTGAGCCAGGACTCCGGTCCCGGCGGGAGACAGGACTGACCATGGTCGGAATCCTCGAAGACAAGGATCGCATCTTCACCAACCTGTACGGGCTCCAGGACTGGGGTCTGGAGGGGGCGAAGCAGCGGGGCGCGTGGAACGCGACGAAGGACATGCTCGACCTCGGTCGGGACTGGATCATCACCAACGTCAAGAACTCGGGCCTGCGCGGACGCGGCGGCGCCGGCTTCTCGACGGGCCTGAAGTGGTCCTTCATGCCGAAAGAGGTGAAGGACCGGCCGCACTATCTGGTCGTCAACGCCGACGAATCCGAACCCGGGACCTGCAAGGACCGGGAGATCATGCGCCACGATCCGCAGCTGCTGATCGAGGGTTGTCTGATCGCCAGCTTCGCCATGCAGGCGCACGCCTGCTACATCTATCTGCGCGGCGAATATGTGCTGGAACGCGAGCGCATGGAGGCGGCGGTCAAGCAGGCCTATGAGGCGAAGCTGATCGGCAAGAACAACGTCCATGGCTGGGATTTCGACGTCTACATCCACCACGGCGCCGGCGCCTATATCTGCGGCGAGGAGACGGCCCTGCTGGAGTCGCTGGAGGGCAAGAAGGGCCAGCCGCGGCTGAAGCCGCCGTTCCCGGCCGGCGCGGGCCTGTACGGCTGCCCGACCACGGTGAACAACGTCGAGTCGATCGCGGTGGTGGGCACCATCCTGCGCCGCGGGGCCGAGTGGTTCGCGGGCTTCGGCCGGCCGAACAACACGGGCACCAAGATCATGTCGATCAGCGGCCATGTGAACCGGCCGTGCAATGTCGAGGAGGCGATGTCGATCCCGCTGCGCCAGCTGCTGGAAGACCATTGCGGCGGCGTGCGCGGCGGCTGGGACAATCTGAAGGCCATCATCCCCGGCGGGTCGTCGGTGCCGCTGATCACGCGCGAGATGAGCGAAACCGCGCTGATGGATTTCGACAGCCTGCGCGAGATGCGGTCGGGCCTCGGCACGGCGGCGGTGATCGTCATGGACCAGTCGACCGATCTGGTCCGCGCCATCGCCCGCATCAGCTATTTCTACAAGCATGAGAGCTGCGGCCAGTGCACGCCGTGCCGCGAGGGCACGGGCTGGATGTGGCGCGTGCTGGAGCGGATGGCCGTCGGCGAGGCCGACCCGTCCGAGATCGACATGCTGCTGGAGGTCTCGACCCAGATCGAGGGCCACACCATCTGCGCCCTCGGCGACGCGGCGGCCTGGCCGGTGCAGGGGCTGATTCGGCATTTCCGTCACGAGATCGAGGAGCGCATCGCCTCCTACCGCAGCCGCCGCGCGAACTTCGCCGGCCACGCGATCGCGGCGGAGTAGGGATGAAGTCGGTCCGCACCCTGTCCGTCACCCTCGGGCTTGACCCGAGGGTCAGAGGCGCCGCCGCTCCGTCGAGCAAGGCGATCCGCGGATGTGCGTCTGAACGTCCGATCCTCGGGTCAAGCCCGAGGATGACGGCGGTGGGGGTGATGGCGGCGGCGGCGCTTGCGCTGGCGGCTTGCGGCCCGGCCGCCGAAAAGGTCGCGCCGACGCCGGCGGAAAAGGTCTCGGCCGTGAACCCGGCTTCCGACGCCGAGGCCAGCGTGCCGGTGGTGCTGACCGCCGCCGATCTGCGCCGGGTGTGCAAGGCCGGTCTGGCCGCGATCCACGGACAGGACCTGTCGGCTATCGAGATCGACGGGCTGGAGGGCCAGGTGGTCAACGCCTCGTGGCGCGCCCCGGTCGACGGGGGACGCCGCCGGGCGCAATGCCGGGTCGACGGGGATATCGTCACCTGGAAGCCGGTCGGCGCCGCCAATCCCGAACAGGCCCGCTGGATGAACCAGTCCGGCGATCCGGTTGCCCGCTTCGTCCTTGACGGCGACGCCATCACCATCAACACGACGCTCCCGGATGGGAGCACTGCGACGGAAACCTATTCCGTGGCTGCTGAGCAAGAGGCCCGCTGATGCCCGTCGCCAAGGTCAACGGCGTAGAAACCGAGTTCGAGCCCGGCATGACCGTGCTGCAGGTCGCCGAGCGCGCCGGGCACGAGATTCCGCGTTTCTGCTATCATGAGCGGCTGTCGATCGCCGGCAACTGCCGCATGTGCCTGGTCGAGGTGAAGCCCGGACCGCCGAAGCCGCAGGCGTCGTGCGCCCTGCCGGCCGCCGAGGGCCAGGAGATCTTCACCGACACGCCAATGGTGAAGAAGGCGCGCGAAGGGGTGATGGAGTTCCTGCTCATCAACCACCCGCTGGACTGCCCGATCTGCGACCAGGGCGGCGAATGCGACCTGCAGGATCAGGCCATGGGCTATGGCCGCGACGGCTCGCGCTATGCAGAGAACAAGCGCGCGGTCGAAGAAAAGAACATGGGCCCGACCGTGAAGACGTTCATGACGCGGTGCATCCAGTGCACGCGTTGCGTCCGCTTCATCACCGAGGTGGCCGGCGTGCCGGACATCGGCATGATCTCGCGCGGCGAGGACGCCGAGATCACCACCTATCTCGAGAAGAACATCGACAGCGAGCTGTCGGGCAACGTCAACGACCTGTGCCCCGTCGGCGCCCTGACCCACCGGCCGTGGCAGTACCACTACCGCCCGTGGGAGCTGAAGAAGACCGAGACCATCGACGTCATGGACGCCCTGGGCTCGAACATCCGCGCCGACGCCAAGGGCGCCGAGGTGATGCGCATCCTGCCGCGCGTCAACGAGGGCATCAACGAGGAGTGGCTGTCGGACGTCAGCCGCTACGCCGTTGACGGCCTGCAGGCGCGCAGGCTCGACCAGCCCTGGGTGCGCGAGAACGGCCGGCTGCGGCCCGCGACCTGGGACGAGGCCCTGGACGCCGTGGCCGGCCGGCTGAAGGCGGCCGCGGCCGACCGGATCGGGGTGGTCGCCGGCGACCTGCAGGACGCGGAATCGATGAAGGCGGCGCTGGACCTGTTCCGCGCCCTGGGATCGGCCAACACCGACTGCCGTCAGGACGGCTCGGCCCTGGGCTATGGCCCGCGCGAGAGCTGGCTGTTCAACTCGGGTCTGGCCGGGGTCGAGAAGGCCGACGCCGTGCTGATCGTCGGCTCCAACCCGCGCACCGAGGCGCCGCTGCTGAACGCCCGGCTGCGCAAGGCGTGGCTGGCGGGGACCAGCGAGATCGGCCTGATCGGCGAACAGGCCGATTTGACGTATGAATACAGCTACCTCGGCGCGGGTTCGAAGACGCTGGTCAAGCTGCCCAAGGCGGCGATGGATGCGCTGACCCGGGCGGAACGGCCGGCGATCATCGTCGGCGGCGGGGCGCTGTCGGGCGCCGGCGGACCAGCCGTGCTGAACGCGATCGGCGCCCTGGCGAAGAAGGTCGGCGCGGTCGTGGACGGCTGGAACGGTTTCAATGTGCTGCACACGGCCGCCTCGCGCGTCGCCGGTCTGGACATGGGTTTCGTGCCGGCCAACGGCGGCAAGACGGCCTGCGAGATGCTGAAGCCGGGGGCGCTGGACGTGCTGTTCCTGCTGGGCGCCGACGAGGTCGATCCGACGGCGTCGGACGCCTTCCGGGTCTATCTGGGCAGCCACGGCGACCGCGGCGCGCACGGCGCCGACGTGATCCTGCCGGGCGCGGCCTATACCGAGAAGTCGGGCCTGTACGTCAACACCGAGGGCCGGGTGCAGATGGCCGAACGCGTCGTCTTCCCCAAGGGTCAGGCGAAGGAAGACTGGGCCATCCTGCGGGCGCTGTCGGCGCGCGTCGGCCAGACCCTGCCGTACGACACGCTGGACGCCCTGCGCGCGAAGCTGATGGCGGACTATCCGACCTTCGGCCGCATCGACTGGCTGCCGACGCCGGCGGCGTTCGACGCCGGTTCGCTGGGCAAGAAGGGCGACCTGGGCGACGTCGCCTTCACCTCGGCGGTGCGCGACCCCTATCTGAACAACCCGATCACGCGCGCCAGCGCGACCATGACCGAGCTGTCCGCCCTGCGGATCGCCCCGGTCGCCATGGCGGCGGAGTAAGGACCGATGGATTTCTGGACCACCCCGCTCGGCTGGACCCTCGCCACTGTCGGCGGCATCCTGCTCGTCACCGTCGGCATCCTGATCTCGCTGGCCTTCCTGCTGCTGGCCGACCGCAAGATCTGGGCCGGCGTGCAGATGCGCAAAGGGCCCAACGTCGTCGGGCCGTTCGGCCTGCTGCAGTCGTTCGCCGACTTCTTCAAATTCGTGCTCAAGGAAATCATCGTGCCGGCCGGCGCCGACAAGGTGGTGTTCCTGATGGCGCCGTTGCTGACCTTCGTCCTGGCCTTCATCGCCTGGGCGGCCATTCCGTTCGCGCCGGGCTGGGTGATCTCGGACCTGAACGTCGGCATCCTCTACATCTTCGCGATCAGCTCGTTGGGCGTGTACGGCATCATCATGGGCGGCTGGGCTTCGAACTCGAAGTATCCGTTCCTGGGGTCGCTGCGGTCCGCGGCGCAGATGGTGTCCTATGAGGTCTCCATCGGCCTGGTGATCATCAACGTCATCCTGCTGGCGGGTTCGATGAACCTGACCTCGATCGTGACCCAGCAGCAGGGCATGTTCTGGAACTGGTTCGCCTTCGGCGGCGGGGCGGACACCTGGCCGACCATCGTGGTGATGATCCCGATGGCGGTGATCTTCTTCGTCTCCGCGCTCGCCGAAACGAACCGCCCGCCGTTCGACCTGCCCGAGGCCGAGTCGGAACTGGTCGCCGGCTATCAGGTCGAATATTCCTCGACGCCGTACCTGCTGTTCATGATCGGCGAATACGCCAACATCGTCTTCATGTGCGCCATGATCAGCCTGCTGTTCTTCGGCGGCTGGAACCCGGGCGTGCCGCAGGACTGGCTGGACGCCCTGCCGGGCTGGCTGGAGCAGGCGATCTACCTGGTCACCTTCCTGGCCAAGATCGTCGTCGCCTTCTTCTTCATCGCCCTGGTGAAGGCCTTCGTGCCCCGCTACCGCTATGACCAGCTGATGCGTCTGGGCTGGAAGATCTTCCTGCCGACTTCGCTGGTCTGCGTCGTCGTCGTCGCCGCCTGGCGCGTGTTCGCGGTGGGCGCATGACCCGGATCCTCACCCTCGTGCTGCTGGCCTCCATGGCCGGCGGCTGCACCATCCCGACCTATGAAGCCGACCCCGTGTCGGTCTATCAGTGGGAACGCCGGCAGGAGGGCATCCAGCGCCAGCATGCCGAGCGCGAACGCCTGTGCCGCATCACAAAGGAAGACGATCCGCGCAAGGAAGAGCTTTGCCGCGGCGTCTCCGGAGCCAGCCAGTAATGTTGAACCGTCTCGTCCAGGCCGCGAAGGGCGCACTGCTGATCGACGCCATCGGCGCGATCGGCCTGTCGTTCAAATACATGGCCCGCCCCAAGGCCACGGTGAACTATCCGTTCGAGCGCAATCCGCAGTCGCCGCGCTTCCGCGGCGAGCACGCCCTGCGCCGCTATGCGAACGGCGAGGAACGCTGCATCGCCTGCAAGCTGTGCGAGGCCATCTGCCCCGCCCAGGCCATCACCATCGAGTCCGAGCCGCGCGCCGACGGCAGCCGCCGCACGACCCGCTACGACATCGACATGGTCAAATGCATCTACTGCGGCCTGTGCCAGGAGGCCTGCCCGGTCGACGCCATCGTGGAAGGTCCGAACTCGGAGTTCACGACCGAGACCCGCGAGGAACTGCTCTATGACAAGGACCGGCTGCTGGCCAACGGCGACCGCTGGGAACGGCTGATCGCAAAGAATCTGGAACTCGACGCGCCTTACCGGTAAGGCGCAGACGCTCACCGGGCCGTGATTCCGACAGGGATCGCCGCCCACAGTCCGAAAGGGGCGAAGGCCTCCGATGTTGCAAGGCATTGCCTTCTATCTGCTGGCCGCGGTGGCCGTGCTGGGCGGCCTGATGGTCGTGACGGCGAAGAACCCCGTGCACAGCGTGCTGTGGCTGATCCTCGCCTTCTTCTCGTCGGCCGGGCTGTTCGTCCTGCTGGGCGCGGAGTTCCTGGCCATGCTGCTGGTCGTCGTCTACGTCGGCGCCGTGGCGGTGCTGTTCCTGTTCGTCGTCATGATGCTGGACGTCGACTTCGTGAAGCTGCGCGAGGGCTATGCCCGCTATCTGCCGCTGGCGATGATCGTGGCGGGCATATTGCTGGCCGAGATGATCATCATATCGCTGGCCGTGGTCAGCGGCGGCGCGGCGGCCGATGCCGTCGGACCGGTCGCGGCGACGGCCGAGGCCTCCAATGTCGAGGCTATCGGGCGCGTTCTGTACACGGACTATGTCTACATCTTCCAGGCGGCGGGGATCGTGCTGCTGATCGCCATGATCGGGGCCATCGTCCTGACCCTGCGGCACAAGCCCAACATCAAGCGCCAGGACGTCGCCCGCCAGGTCGGCCGCGACGCGAAGACGGCGATGGAAGTGAAGTCGGTCGCGACCGGCGCCGGCGTCACCCCCGAGGATCTGGTCTGATGGTCGTCACCCTGCAGCACTATCTGGCGGTCGCCGCCATCCTGTTCACCATCGGCGTGTTCGGCATCTTCGTGAACCGCAAGAACGTCATCATCATCCTGATGTCGATCGAGCTGATCCTGCTGGCCGTGAACATCAATTTCGTCGCCTTCTCGGCCTACCTCAACGACGTGCAGGGGCAGATCATGGCCATGTTCGTCCTGACCGTGGCCGCGGCCGAGGCCGCCGTGGGCCTGGCCATTCTGGTGACCTTCTTCCGCAACCGCGGCGACATCGCGGTTGATGATGCGTCCGTGATGAAGGGCTGATCGTGAATCTCGAGACCCTCGTCACCCTCGGCGTCTTCGCCCCGCTGCTCGGCGCGGCCATCGTCGGCCTGTCGGGCCGCCGGCTCGGCGACCTGATTTCCAAGTCGATCACCACGGGCCTGCTGTTCTTCTCGTGCGCCGTGGCCTGGATCGTGTTCAGCCAGTGGATCTGGGGCGGGCTGCAGGCCTTCACGGTCGAGCTGTTCCCCTTCATCAACGTGGGCGATTTCCAGTCGGTCTGGTCGATCCGCGTCGACGCCCTGTCGGCGACCATGCTGGTGGTGGTGACGACGGTGTCTTCGCTCGTGCACCTGTATTCCTGGGGCTATATGGCCCAGGACCCCGACAAGCCGCGGTTCTTCGCCTACCTCTCGCTGTTCACCTTCGCCATGCTGGCGCTGGTCACCGCCGCCGACTTCATGCAGCTGTTCTTCGGCTGGGAAGGGGTGGGGCTGGCGTCCTATCTGCTGATCGGCTTCTGGTACAAGAAGCCCACCGCCAGCGCCGCCGCCATCAAGGCCTTCGTGGTCAACCGCGTCGGCGACTTCGGCTTCGCCCTGGGCATCTTCACCGTCTTCTGGATGTTCGGCACGATCCAGTTCGCCGAGCTGTTCCCGATGATCGCGTCGAAGGCGGGGACGGGCTGGGAATTCCTGGGCCACACCTGGTCGGCGCTCGATCTGGCGGCCTTCCTGCTGTTCGTCGGCGCCATGGGCAAGTCGGCCCAGTTCTTCCTGCACACCTGGCTTCCGGACGCCATGGAGGGCCCGACGCCGGTGTCGGCCCTGATCCACGCGGCGACCATGGTCACGGCCGGCGTCTACATGGTCTGCCTGCTGAGCCCGATCTTCGAATACGCCCCGGTCGCCTCGGCCATCGTCGCCCTGATCGGCGCGATCACGGCCCTGTTCGCGGCCACGGTCGGCCTGGCCCAGAACGACATCAAGCGGGTCATCGCCTATTCGACCTGTTCGCAGCTGGGCTACATGTTCTTCGCGGCGGGCGTCGGCGCCTATCAGGCCGCCATGTTCCACCTGTTCACCCACGCCTTCTTCAAGGCCCTGCTGTTCCTGGGCGCCGGCTCGGTGATTAATGGCATGCACCACGAGCAGGACATGCGGAAGATGGGCGGGCTGTGGCGCCTTCTGCCAGTGACCTATGCGGTGATGACCATCGGCACCATCGCCATCACCGGCCTGGGCATTCCCGGCGTCGGCGGGTTCGCGGGCTTCTATTCCAAGGACTCGATCATCGAGAGCGCCTTCGCCTCGTTCACCAACGGCCACAGCGCCATGGGCCTGTTCGCCTTCCTGGTCGGCATCACCGCCGCCGGTCTGACCGCCTACTATTCGTGGCGGCTGGTGTTCATGACCTTCCACAACAAGCCGGCCTGGAAGGACGCGCATCACGACGACGCGCATGACGACCACGCCTCGCACGCCCAGCTGGAAACCCATTCCGAGCCGATCGCGGACGATCACGCCGCTGACGGGCACGCGCACGATGACCATGGCCACCACGGTCCGCTGCAACCGCACGAAAGCCCGTGGGTGATGCTGGTTCCGCTACTGGTTCTGTCGGTCGGCGCGGTCGCCGCGGGTCTCGTTTTCGCGCCGTATTTCATCGGCGGCGGCGAGCACGCCTTCTGGCGCGGCGCCATCTTCACCGGCCCCGACAACCACGTCCTGCACGAGAGCCATTCGGTCCCGACCTGGGTGAAGTGGTCGCCGCTGATCCTGACGCTGATCGGCAGTTTCGCCGCCTTCTGGTTCTATGTCCTCAAGGAAGGCCTGGCGCGGCGCATGGCCGACCGGGGCGGGGTCGTCCACGGCTTCCTCTACAACAAATGGTATTTCGACGAGCTGTATGACGCCGTGTTCGTGAAGGGCGCCAAGGCGGTCGGCGACCTGTTCTGGAAGATCGGCGACGTGAAGATCATCGACGGGCTGGGCCCGAACGGCGCGGCCTGGGCGTCGCTGAAATCCGCGGCCCGGCTGGCGAAAATCCAGTCCGGCTATGTCTATCACTATGCGTTCGTGATGCTGCTCGGCGTGGCCGGTTTCCTCGCCTTCGCCATCTATGCGTGGGGAGCCTGATCTTGCCCCAGATCCCCTACATCCTCAGCGTCGTCACCTTCCTGCCGCTGGTCGGCGCGGGACTGATCCTGCTGGCGCGGCTGCTGAACAAGGCCTCGGCCGACGGGGCCGCGCGCTGGATCGCGCTGCTGACCACGGTCGTCGTTCTGGCGGTCTCGGCCGTGCTGGTCGCGAGCTTCGATCCGTTGACGGCGGCCTATCAATTCACCGAACGCTACCAGTGGTTCGCCGGGGCCCAGTATTTCATGGGCGTGGACGGGATCTCGATCCTGTTCGTCCTGCTGACGGCCTTCCTGATGCCGCTGTGCATCATCGCCAGCTGGAAGACGATCACCGACCGCGTGGTCGACTATATGATCGCCTTCCTGGTGCTGGAGACCCTGGTCATCGGAGTGTTCACCTCGCTGGACCTTTTCCTGTTCTACATCTTCTTCGAAGGCACCCTGGTGCCGATGTTCATCATCATCGGCGTGTGGGGCGGGGCGAACCGGATCTACGCGGCCTACAAATTCTTCCTCTACACCCTGCTGGGATCGGTCCTGATGCTGCTGGCCATGCTGTGGATGGCGCATGAGGCGGGCACCACCAGCATTCCGGCGCTCAAGGAGTACGCCTTCAGCCCGACGGTCCAGCCCCTGCTGTGGCTCGCCTTCTTCGCCAGCTTCGCGGTCAAGATGCCGATGTGGCCGGTTCACACCTGGCTTCCTGACGCCCACGTGCAGGCGCCAACGGCGGGCTCGGTCATCCTGGCCGGCATCCTGCTGAAGCTGGGCGGCTACGGCTTCATCCTGTTCAACCTGCCCATGTTCCCGGACGCGTCGAAGATGTTCGCCCCGCTGGTGTTCGTGCTGTCGGCCATCGCCATCGTCTACACCTCGCTGGTCGCCTTCCGGCAGACGGACATGAAGAAGCTGATCGCCTATTCGTCGGTGGCGCACATGGGCTTCGTGACCATGGGCATCTTCGCCGGCAACGCCCTGGGCGTTCAGGGGGCGGTGTTCCAGATGCTGAGCCACGGCCTGATTTCGGGCGCGCTCTTCCTCTGCGTCGGCGTGGTCTATGACCGGATGCACACCCGCGAGATCGCCCTGTACGGGGGCCTGACCGCGCGGATGCCGTGGTTCGCGGCCATCTTCCTGCTGTTCACCATGGCCAATGTCGGCCTGCCGGGCACCTCGGGCTTCATCGGCGAGATCCTGACCATGACGGGCGTCTATGGCGTCTCGACCTGGACGGCGCTGTTCGCGGCCTCGGGCGTGATCTTCTCGGCGGTCTACGCCCTGACGCTGTACCGCAACGTCATGTTCGGCGAGATCACCAATCCGGCGATGAAGGCCATCACCGACGTCGACAGGCGCGAACTGCTGATCTTCGCGCCGCTGATCATCGGCACCCTGTGGCTGGGCGTGCAGCCCGGCCTGGTGCTGGATTACACCGCCGCCTCGGTCGAGGCCCTGACTTCCGCCTATCAACTTGCGATCGGCGGGTGAGACCATGATGCCTGACCTCGATTTCGCCCTGCGCCTGTCCGCCCCCGAGAGCACGCTCGCCGTCGGCGGCCTGGTGCTGCTGATGCTCGGCGCCTTCATGGGCGAGAAGAGCGCCCGGCTGGTGTCGGTCCTGTCGGCGGCGCTTCTGGTCGCCGCGACCGCCGTTACCGTGACCGGCCCGCTGGGACAGGCGTTCAACGGCGCCTATGTCGCCGATCCTCTGGCCGTCTACGGCAAGGCCGTGATCTTCCTGTCCAGCGCCGTGGCCATCGTCCTGGGCGACGGCTGGATGCATCGGGCGAGGATCGCGCGGTTCGAATATCCGATCCTGATCGTGCTGGCCTCGGCCGGCATGGGGATGATGGCGTCGTCGGGCGATCTGATCTCGCTCTACATCGGCATCGAGCTGCATTCGCTGGCCCTGTATGTGCTGGCCGCCTTCCATCGCGACGACCTGAAGGCGTCCGAGGCGGGGCTGAAGTATTTCGTCCTGGGCGCCCTGTCGTCGGGCCTGCTGCTGTACGGCGCCAGCCTGATCTACGGCTTCGCCGGCTCGATGCGGTTCGACGAGATCGCCGCCTACGCCGCGGCCAACCCGTCGACGGGCCTGATCTTCGGCCTGGTGTTCCTGATCTGCGGTCTGGCCTTCAAGGTCTCCGCCGCGCCGTTCCACATGTGGACGCCCGACGTCTATGAGGGCGCGCCGACGCCGGTCGTGGCCCTGTTCGCCACGGCCCCCAAGGTCGCGGCCATGGTGCTGATCGCGCGCACCCTGGAAGGCGCCTTCGCCGGATCGCACGACCAGTGGGCCCAGGTCCTGATCCTGATCTCGCTGATCAGCTTCGCCGTCGGCGCGTTCGGCGGTCTGGCGCAGAAGGACATCCAGCGGCTGCTGGCCTATTCGTCGATCGCCAACATCGGCTACGCCCTGCTGGGCATCGCCGCCGGCACGACCATGGGCATCCAGGCGATGCTGCTGTTCATGACCCTGTATGTGATCGACCAGTTCGGCTTCTTCGCCATCCTGCTGTCGCTGTCGCGCGGCGGGCGGCCGATCCGGCGCATCGCTGATCTGGCGGGGCTGCGCAAGGACAAGCCTCTGACAGCCATTGCGCTGACGGTGCTGTCGCTGTCGGTGCTGGGGATGCCGCCGTTCTCGGGCTTCTGGGGCAAATTCTATGTCTTCGGCGCCGCCGCCGACGCCGGCTACTGGATGGTCGGCGCGGCCGGTCTGGTCGCCTCGGTCGTGGCCGGCTTCTACTATCTGCGGATCATCAAGCTGATGTGGTTCGACAAGGCGCCGGAAGACGCCCTGCCGACCGACGCCTCGCCGATCGAGGCGAAGACCATCGCCTGGGCCGCTGCGGCCTTCAGCTTCCCGCTGGTGATCGTCGGTCTGACGTGGATCGAGCCGCTGAGCCGCGCCGCCGCCGTCGGATTCGGAGCCGGATAGGGCGCGATGCCCGCCGCCCCGATCCTGCTGCTGGAAGACACCGATTCCACCAATGCGGACGCCCGCCGCCGCGCCGAGGCCGGCGAGACGGGGCCGCTGTGGATCGTCGCGCGTCGCCAGACGGCGGGGCGCGGACGGCGCGGGCGGGAATGGGCCAGCGAGGGCGGCAATCTGTTCGCCACCCTGTTGCAGCTGACGCGCAAGCCGCCGGCCGAGGCGGCGCAGGTGACCTTCGTCGCCGCCCTGGCCATCGCCGACCTGCTGGACGCCTGGGCGCCGCCGTCGCTGGTGACGATCAAATGGCCCAATGACGCGATGCTGGCGGGCGAAAAGGCGTCGGGCGTGCTGGTCGAGTCCGGGGCCCACGAGACGGGCGGCCTGTGGCTGGCGGTCGGGATCGGGGTCAATCTGGTCCATGCGCCGGAGGGCACCGAGCGACCGGCGACGGCGCTGGTCCATCATCTGCGCGGCGACGTGCTGGCGCCGCCGACGGTCGAGGTCGCGGCGGCGACGCTGGCCGAAGCCTTCGCGGCGTGGATGGACCGGTGGGAAACGCTGGGCTTCCAGCCGATCCTCGACGCCTGGCAGGCGCGGACGCCGGGGCTGGACGGACCCGCCGTGGCGCGGCTGGGACGCGAGACCGTCGAGGGCCGCGCCGAGGGCGTGGCGCCGGACGGGGCGCTGAAACTGAGACTGGCGGACGGGTCGCTGCGGCTGATCTCGGCCGGCGACGTCTTCTTCGGGGAGGCCGCGTAATGCTTCTGGCGATCGAGCAGGGCAACACCAACACGCTGTTCGCGGTCCACGACGGGACCGAATGGGTCGCCCAGTGGCGGACCGCGACCCACGCCAACCGCACGGCCGACGAATACGCCGTCTGGCTGTGCCAGTTGCTGGCCATGCGCGGACTGGCGATCGGCCAACTGGACGGCTGCATCATTTCCAGCGTTGTGCCGCAGTCGATCTTCAACCTGCGCAACCTCGCCCGCCGCTATCTGTCGGTCGAACCGCTGGTGGTCGGCGAGAACGTGGAACTGGGCATGACGGCCCGGATCACCAAGCCGAGCGAGGCGGGGGCCGACCGGCTGGTCAACGCCATCGGCGCGCACATGGTCTATCCCGGTGATCTGATCATCATCGACAGTGGCACGGCCACCACCTTCGACGTTGTGGCCGCCGACGGAGCCTTTGAGGGCGGGGTTATCGCGCCCGGCATCAACCTGTCGCTGCAGGCGTTGCACGAGGCCGCCGCAATGTTGCCCCGCATCGCCATCCAGAAGCCGGACAAGGTGATCGGCAAGGATACCGTCTCCAACATGCAATCGGGCGTCTTCTGGGGCTATGTCGCCCTGATCGAGGGCCTGGTCGCGCGTATCAAGGCGGAGTGGGGGAAACCCATGACCGTCATCGGAACCGGCGGCGTCGCCTCGCTGTTTGAAGGCGCAACAGATTCCATCGACCGGTTCGATCCGGACCTGACCATCCGCGGCCTGCTCGAAATCTGGCGGCGGAATACCCATCTCAAGGACGTATGAAAAAGCAAACCAACGACGAGTTCGTCTTCCTGCCGCTGGGCGGGTCGGGCGAAATCGGTATGAACCTGAATCTGTACGGCTACGGCCCCGAGGCGAACCGCGAGTGGATCGTGGTCGACGTGGGCGTGACCTTCGGCGACCTGTCGACGCCCGGCGTCGACGTGATCGTGCCCGATCCGTCCTTCCTGGAAGGCGAGACGATCCGCGGCATCGTCCTGACCCACGCTCATGAGGACCATATCGGCGCCCTGGGCTGGCTGTGGAGCCGGATGAAGGCGCCGCTGTACGCCACGCCGTTCACGGCCTTCCTGATCCGCGAGAAGCTGCGCGAGGCCGGCATTCTGGACCAGGTCAAGCTGATCGAGGTGCCGCTGGGCGGGACCATCAATCTGGGGCCGTTCGACGTCACCTTCGTCACCATGACCCATTCGATCGCCGAGCCGAACGGCCTGGCCATCAGGACGCCCCTGGGCACGGTGCTGCACACCGGCGACTGGAAGATCGACGACGATCCCATCATCGGGGGGGTCACCGACGCCGACGCCATCAGCCGCCTCGGCGACGAGGGCGTCCTGGCCATGGTGTGCGATTCGACCAATGTCTTCGTCGAGGGATCGGCGGGGTCTGAAGGCGGGGTGCGCGACGCCCTGTCCGAACTGATCGGCGGGCTGAAGGGCCGGATCGCGGTCGGCTGTTTCGCCTCCAACGTGGCGCGGATGGACAGCGTGATCCGGGCGGCGGAGAAGGCCGGGCGGCGCGTGTCGCTGGCGGGGCGATCGATGCATCGCATCACTTCGGCGGCCAAGTCGGTCGGCATGCTGAACGACGTCAAGCCGTTCCTGACCGACGAGGAGGCCCGCGTCTGGCCGGCCGACCAGATTCTGTATCTGTGCACCGGCAGTCAGGGCGAGGCGAGGGCGGCCCTGTCGCGCGTCGCGGAGGGGACCCATCCCTACATCAAGCTGAGCAAGGGCGATCACTGCATCTTCTCGTCGCGGGTCATCCCCGGCAACGAGCTGTCGATCGGCCGGCTGCAGGACAAGCTGACCGACCGCGGCGTTCGCCTCTACACCGAGAAGGACCATCCCGGCATCCACGTCTCGGGCCACCCGTGCCGCGAGGAGTTGCGCCAGATGTACCGCTGGGCGCGGCCGAAGATCGCCGTCCCGACCCACGGCATGCGCCGCCACCTGGCCGAACATGCCAACCTCGCGAAGGACATGGGCGTGCCGGAGACGGTCACCCCACGCAACGGCGACATGGTGCGACTGGCTCCCGGCCCCGCGGCCATAATCGACGAGGTCCCCAGCGGCCGGCTGTACGTCGACGGCGGGCGTCTGGTCACCGAACAGGGCGAGGCCCTGCACGAGCGCCGTCACGCCTCGACCAACGGCGTTCTGATCGTCAGCTTCGCCATGGACAGGCGCGGCAAGATCGTCAGCGACATCGACGTGCGGGCCATCGGCCTGCCCGGCGACGCGGAATCGCCGCTGGGCGACGCGCTGGATGATCTGGCCGAGCGCGCCGAACAGGCGGTGCTGAAGCTCAAGGGCGCGGCGCTGGAGGACGAGATGGTCATCGAACAGGCCGTCTCGCGGGCGCTGAAGAAGGCCAGCCAGCAGATCTGGGACCGGCGGCCGATCGTCGAGACCATCATCCTGCGGATGTAATCGCGGCAGTCAGGCCTTTGAACCGGCGGGTTCGCTTCCTATAAGGAGCCGAATCCGCCGCCCCCAGGACCGCCTCATGCCCGACGCCCCGCCCGAGTTTCTCTACAAGCGCGTCCTGCTGAAGGTTTCGGGCGAGGTGCTGATGGGCGACCAGGCCTATGGCATCGACCAGAAGACGGTGGCGACCGTGGCCCAGGCCGTCGCCAACGTCGCGCGCGAGGGCGTCGAGATCTGCCTGGTCATCGGCGGCGGCAACATCTTCCGGGGCCTGAGCAAGGCCGCGGGCGACATGGAACGCGCCACCGCCGACTATATGGGCATGCTGGCGACGGTCATGAACGCGCTCGCCATGCAGGCCGCGCTCGAGAAGATCGGCGTCCAGACGCGGGTGCAGAGCGCCCTGACCATGAACGCCGTGGCCGAGCCCTATGTGCGCCGCCGGGCCCTGCGCCATCTCGAAAAGGGCCGGGTGGTGATCTTCGCCGCCGGCGTCGGCGCGCCCTTCTTCACCACCGACTCGGGCGCCGCCCTGCGGGCCGCCGAGATGGGCTGCGACGCCCTGCTGAAGGGCACCAGCGTGGACGGCGTCTATACCGCCGATCCCAAGAAGGACCCGACCGCGACGCGGTACGACACCCTGACCTATCACGACGTGCTGGCGAAGGACCTCAAGGTCATGGACGCTTCGGCCATCGCCCTGATGCGTGACTCGGGCATTCCGATCGTGGTCTTCTCGATCCGGGAAGACAATTCGCTGCGTCGGACGTTGACGGGGGAGGGGACCTTTACGGTCATCTCATCCAAGAAGGCCGCCTGAGCCGCCAAAGCCAAGAAACCACGAGAGAAACGACCATGGCCAAGCCCGACCTGAAAACCTACCGCGAGCGTATGGACAAGTCCGTCGCCGCCTTGAAGGAAGAGTTCAACGGTCTGCGCACCGGCCGGGCCAACGTCGGCCTGCTGGATCCGGTGCAGGTGCAGGCCTACGGCTCGAACGCGCCGCTGAACTCGGTCGCCGCCATCAGCGTGCCCGAGCCGCGCATGATCTCGGTCAACGTCTGGGACAAGTCGATGGTCGGGCCGGTCGAGAAGGCCATCCGCGCCGCCGGCCTGGGCCTGAACCCGATCGTGGACGGCCAGACCCTGCGCATTCCGGTGCCGCCGCTGACCGAAGAACGCCGCAAGGACCTGGCCAAGCTGGCGGGCAAATACACCGAGCAGCAGAAGATCGCCGTCCGCAACGTGCGCCGCGACGCCAACGAGGACCTGAAGAAGGCCGAGAAGGCCGGCGAGATCAGCCAGGACGAACAGAAGAAGATGGAGACCGAGGTCCAGAAGGACACGGACGCGGCCATCAAACGCATCGACGAGGCCTTGAGGGCCAAGGAAGTTGAGATCATGCAGGTTTGACGGCGCGAATTGCCGTAGGATAAGCGCCGATGCCCGCCAAACCTTCCCATCCCGCCGCGCCGACTGACGGGCCGCGTCACGTCGCCCTGATCATGGACGGCAACGGCCGCTGGGCCCAAGCCCGGGGCCTGCCGCGCGCCATGGGTCACCGCGAGGGGGTGCAGGCGCTGAAGCGGACGGTTCAGGCCGCGCCGGCGCTGGGTATCACCTGTCTGACGGTGTTCGGCTTTTCGACCGAGAACTGGAGCCGGCCGGCGGAGGAGGTCTCTGATCTGATGGGGCTGGTCCGCACCTATGTCGCCAGCGATCTGAAGCGGCTGGAGCGCGAGGGCGTGAGAGTGCGGATTCTGGGCCGCCGCGCGGGCCTGCCCGCCGACATCGCCGCCATCATCGACCGGACCGAGGCGACGACGGCCCACAACGACCGATTCACCCTGCAGGTGGCCTTCAACTACGGCGGCCGGGCCGACATCGTCGACGCGGCCCGGCGGCATGTGGACCGGGTGCTGGCCGGCGAAGCGACGGGACCGCTGGACGAGCAGGCGCTGGGCGCCGGCCTGTCCACTGCGGGCGCGCCGCCGGTCGACGTGATCGTGCGCACCTCGGGCGAGCAACGCCTGTCCAACTTCCTGCTGTGGGAAGCCGCCTACGCCGAACTGGTCTATCAGCATGTGCTGTGGCCCGATTACGGAGCGGAAGCGCTGGCGGACGTGGTCGAGCAGTACCGCAACCGCGACCGGCGTTTCGGCGGACGGGCCGCGCCGAATGCGGCGCCCGCCCTCGCGGCCGGCTGATGGCGGTCAAGGCGGGCGACATTGGCCTGAGGGCCGCATCGGCCGTCGTGCTGGCTCCCGCCGCCGTTCTGGCCATCTGGGCCGGCGGCCTGTGGTTCCTGGGGCTGATGCTGCTGGCCTGCGCCCTGCTGGCCGTCGAATGGGCGATGATGAGCGCCGCCAGGGCGTGGCGTGTCATGGCCGGGGCGGTGGCCTTCGGTCTGGTCGCGGGCGTCGTGGCGGCCCACGCCGAACAGCTGTCGCTGGCCCTGGTGATGCTCGTCTTCGGCGCCGTCGCCGCGGGCCTGTTCGCGCGCAACCGCGGGCAGGAGGCGCTGGATGCGGCCTATGGGGTTCTGTACCTGGGCTGGCCGGCGGTGCTGCTGATCTGGCTGAGGGACGTCGACAGCCAGTCGGGGCTGGCCTGGACGGTGTACGCCTTCGCCATCGCCTGGGCCTCGGACATCATGGCCTATCTGGTCGGCAGTCTGGTGGGCGGACCCAAGCTGTGGCCGCGATTCTCGCCCAACAAGACCTGGTCGGGCTTCATCGGCGGTCTGGCGGCGGGGACGGCCGCGGGCGCCCTGCTGGCGGCCTTCCTGGACATGGGCGTCGGCCCGGCCTGGGGCGCCCTGCTGGGTCTGGCGGCGGCGCTGGCCACCATGGCCGGCGATCTGTGGGAATCCGCCCTGAAGCGGCGCTATGGCGTCAAGGATGCGGGCAAGCTGATACCCGGGCACGGCGGCCTGCTGGACCGCGTCGACGGGCTGATGTTCGCCGTGGTGGTGGTGGCCTGCGGGCGGCTGCTGGCGGGCGTGTTCGGAGGCGGAGCGTGATCCGGCGGCGCGTCACCGTGCTGGGCTCGACCGGGTCGGTCGGCTGTTCGACGCTGGACCTGATGGACCAGATCGAGGCGGCCGGAACCGGCGCCTTCGAGGTCGTGGCCCTGACGGGCGGCGCCAATATCGCCCGGCTGGCCGAACAGGCCCGGCGCTGGAGGCCGAAGATCGCCGTGACCGCGGACCCCGCGCGCCTGCAGGAGCTGAGGGAGGCCCTTGCCGGGACGGACGTCGAAGCCGCCGCCGGGGACGCGGCCGTCATCGAGGCCGCGACCCGGCCCGCGGACTGGATCATGGCCGCCATCGTCGGCGCGGCGGGCCTGCGTTCGGCCTGGGCGGCCGCGTCCACGGGGGCGACGCTGGCCCTGGCCAACAAGGAAAGCCTGGTCTGCTGCGGACCGGCGTTGATCCAGCGGGTGCGGCGGTCCGGCGGGCGGCTGATTCCGGTCGATTCCGAGCATTCCGCCATCTATCAGGTGTTTCCGCACGAGGCGCCGGGACAGGTGGCGAAACTGGTGCTGACGGCGTCAGGCGGACCGTTCCGGACCATGCCGCGCGAGACCCTTGGCGGGATCACGCCCGAGCAGGCGGTGGCCCACCCCAACTGGAGCATGGGGGCCAAGATTTCGGTCGACAGCGCCACCATGGCCAACAAGGGTCTGGAAGCCATCGAGGCGGCCTATCTGTTCGACATGCCGGCCGAGCGGATCGAGGTGGTCGTCCATCCCGAATCCATCATCCACAGCATGGTCGAATACGTCGACGGCTCGACCCTGGCCCAGATGGGGCCGCCGGACATGAAGACTCCGATCGCCTACGCCCTCGGCTGGCCGGACCGGATCGCATGGCGGGCCCCCAGGCTGGATCTGGCCGCCCTTGGCCGGCTGACCTTCCAGGCCCCCGACGAGGAGCGTTTCCCGGCCCTCAAACTGGCCCGGCAGGCGTTGCGGGCGGGAGGCGCGGCGCCGACGGTGTTCAACGCCGCCAACGAGGTGGCCGCCCTGGCCTTCCTTGACCGCCGACTGGGCTTTCTCAATATTGCCGCAGTCGTCGCCGACACCTTGTCGCGCATGACGGCCCCTGGGGCGATTTCCTGTTCCGACGACGCCTGCGACGCGGCCCTCGAGGTCGATGCGCAGGCGCGAAGGACGGCGGAATCGATCATCCAGGGCATCGCGGCGGCAGCCTGACGGCGGAGGGGACCCTTATCGGCATGACGGGCTTTCTCGGCCAGGCGCTGCTCTACATCGTACCCTTCCTTCTGGTGCTGACGTTCATCGTCACCATCCATGAGCTGGGCCATTTCCTCGTCGCGCGCGCCTTCGGCGTGAAGATCGACCGTTTCTCGATCGGTTTCGGCAAGACGATCGTCGCCCGGACCGACAAGCGCGGGACCGAGTGGCGGCTGGCCTGGCTGCCGCTGGGCGGATACGTCAAATTCGCCGGCGATCTGGACGCGTCCAGCGTGCCGGATCAGGCCGGCCTGGCCGAGCTGCGCCAGCGGGTCGTCGCCGAGAACGGGGCGGGGGCGGAACGTGACTATTTCCATTTCAAGCCGATCTGGCAGCGCGCCCTGATCGTCGCCGCGGGTCCGGCGGCCAATTTCCTGCTGGCGATCGTGCTGTTCACCATCCTGTTCAGCGTCATCGGCGAGCGGATCGCCGCGCCGCGCGTCGCGGCCGTCGTGCCCGGCAGCCCGGCGGCCGAAGCCGGCTTCCTGCCCCGCGACAAGATCCTCGCCATCAACGGCCGCCCGATCCAGGATCAGGCCGAAGTCACCCAGACGGTGATGCTGAGCGCGGGCGAATCCCTGCGCTTTACGGTGGACCGCACCGGCCGGCGGCTGGACCTGGTCGCCACGCCACAGCGGCAACTGCGGGATGACGAACTGTCCGGCCGCGTGCGCGTAGCCCAGGTCGGCCTTGCGCTTCTGCCCCTGCGTGAGGACTACCGGTTTCGCCGCCTGAACCCGCTCGAGGCGGCGGGGAAGGGCGCGGAGATGATCGGGACGACGGTCGCGACGACCGGCACCTACATCGGCCGGATCTTCACGGGCAAGGAATCGGGCGATCTGCTGAGCGGACCGATCGGAATCGCCCGGGCAGCCGGAGGGGCTACCCGTCAGGCTGTGGCTGCCGATCCCGACCCCGGCTACATCGCCGCGAACCTCGGCCTGACGTTTCTTCAGTTCGCCGCCATAGTTTCGATCGGAATTGGCATTGTTAATCTGCTGCCGATTCCGGTTCTGGATGGGGGCCACCTGCTGTTCTACGGCTATGAAGCTGTGGCCCGCAGGCCAGTCCCCGCCCGCGTTCAGGAGGCGGGCTATCGCGTCGGCCTTGCTTTGCTGGCGGGATTGATGTTGTTCGCCACCTGGAACGACTTGCAAAAGCTGAGCCTGTTCAAATTCCTCGGCGGGCTCGCATGACGAGCCGACGCCAGCCCCCGATGGTTTCCCGCATGATCCGACAAGACGCGTCCGCCCTCTCTTTCGCCCGGCGCCTGAGCCCGAGCCTGCTGGCCCTTGCGGTCGCGGCGGGTCTGGCCGGCCCCGTGCTGGCCCAGACCGCCCCCGCCATCCAGCCGGGCGCACCGATCGAGGCCGCGCCGGCCCCCGCGGCCGCGCCGGTCCAGGAAGAGCGGATCCAGATCAGCCGCATCCTCGTGCGCGGCAACCAGCGCATCGACCAGACGACGGTGCTGTCGTACCTGCCGATCCAGCCCGGCGACGTGGTCGACGCCGCGGTGCTGGACGTCGCCGTGCGCACCCTGACCCGGACCCAGCTGTTCGCCGACGTCCAGCTGGGCGTCCAGCCGAACGGCGACCTGGTCGTCGAGATCGTCGAGAACCCCATCATCAACCAGGTGGTGTTCGAGGGGAACGGCGCGCTCAGCGAGGACAAGCTGACCGAGGAAGTCACCCTGAAGCCGCGCGGCATCTACACCCGCGCCCGGGTTCAGGAGGATGTCGGCAAGATCGTCGAGCTGTATCGCCTGTCGGGCCGGATTTCCGCGACCGTGACGCCCAAGCTGGTCCAGCTGGACCAGAACCGCGTCGACGTGGTGTTCGAGATCGACGAGGGACCGGAAACCGGGGTGCGCGCGATCACCTTCCTGGGCAACACCGCCTTCTCGGACAACGACCTGCGCGGCGTGATGGTGACCCAGCAGTCCGCCTGGTACCGCCTGTTCACGACCAACGACAACTACGACCCGAACCGGCTCGACTACGACCGCGAGCAGCTGCGGAAATTCTACACCAACCGCGGCTATTACGATTTCCGCGTCCTGTCGGCGATTTCGGAACTGGCGCCCGACGACAGCGCCTTCGGCATCACCCTCACGATCGAGGAGGGCGACCGGTATAATTTCGGCACGGTCGACGTGGTCACCGAGAACGACCGGCTGAACCCCGACTTCCTCAAGCTGCTGCTGCCGATCCGGACCGGCGACCTGTACGAGAGCGACAAGATCGAGACGGCGGTCGACGCCCTGACGTTCGCCGCCGGTTCCGCCGGCTACGCCTTCGTCGAGATCGAGCCGACCTATCGGGCCAATCCCGAGACCGACACCGTCGATGTGACCTTCAACATCAAGGAAGGCCAGCGGGTCTACGTCGACCGGATCAACGTGATCGGCAACACCCGCACCCTGGACAATGTCATCCGCCGCGAGATGATGCTGACCGAGGGCGACGCCTTCAACCGCACACTTCAGGAGCGCTCGCGCAACAACCTGCGGGCCCTGGGCTTCTTCAAGGACGTCACGGTCGAGGAGGCGCGCGGTTCGGCGCCCGATCGCTCGGTCATCAACGTCACGGTCACGGAGCAGCCGACCGGCGAGCTTTCGGTCGGCGCCGGCTTCAGCTCGGTCGACTCCTTCGTCGTCAACTTGGGCATCACCGAGCGCAACTTCCGCGGCCGGGGCCAGAACGTCGTGGCCCGTCTGGAGTGGGGCTCGTTGCGCCAGCAGATCGATTTCCGCTTCACCGAGCCGAAATTCCTCGGCCGCGACCTGCGGGCGGGCTTCGACGCCTTCCACTCGCGGTACGATCTCAGCGAATATTCGTCCTACGACTATCGCTCGACGGGCGGCGGCGTGCGCCTGTCGTATCCGCTGAACGGCTATACGCTGCTGAGCACCCGCTACTTCCTCAAGAGCGACGAGATCATCGTTCCGACGGGCTATTGCTCGGCGACCGGTTCGGGCTCGACGGCGCTGTGCGACCAGGTGGGGTCGTTCCTCAACTCGTCGGCGGGCTACACCCTGCTGGTCGATCGCCGCAACGACCCCGTCCGCCCGACCCGCGGCTGGACGGGCTCCTTCCGTCAGGATTTCGCCGGCATCGGCGGGGACGTGAACTACATCAAGACCGAGGGCGACGTTTCGGCCTATTGGGGCATCACGCCTGAATGGGTGGTCACGGCCACCGCCTCGACCGGCTATATCGCGGGGTGGGGCGGCGATCCTATCCGCATCAACGACCGCTTCTTCAAGGGCGGCAACAGCTTCCGCGGCTTCGAAACCGCCGGCTTGGGCCCGCGCGACCTCAACACGACGGACGCCCTGGGCGGCAATTTCTACGCCATCGGCACGCTCGAGCTGACCGTTCCCAACTTCCTGCCCGAGCAATACGGCATTCGCACTTCTCTGTTCACCGACGTGGGGACGCTGGGCGTCCTGGACGAACGCTATACGGTGAACTCGCTTGGCAATCCCGATCCCGGCATCATTGATGAGCTTCAGCTGCGAGCTTCGGCCGGCGTCAGCATCCACTGGCGTTCGCCCATGGGCCCGATCCGCTTCGATCTGAGCCACATCATCGGCCAGGAAGAATACGACAAGACAGAAACCTTCCGCTTCTCGACTTCAACCCAGTTCTAACTTGCGGGACCCGGTTCCGCTCAAAGGTTAACGATGAAACTGTTCGCTCTCGGCGCTTTCGCGCTCGCTTCGCTGGCCGCCGGTTCGGCCGCCGCCCAGGCCCAGGCTCCGGCCAACCCCGGCCCGGCGATCGCCGGCGTCTGCATCTTCCACAATGACCGCCTGCTGGCCACCTCCACCGCCGGCCAATCGGTCCAGACCGGCATGCAGCGTCTGGTCACCGAGGTTCAGGGCGAGCTTCAGCCCTACGCCGCCGCGATCCAGACGGAGGCCCAACAGCTGCAGCAGGGCGGCGCCGCCGCCGACCCGCAGGGCACGCGCCGTCAGGCTCTGCAGCAGCGCGCCCAGGAGGCCCAGCAGCTCGAGCAGACCCGTCAACAGGAGCTGCAGTACACCCAGCAGCTGCAGATCCGCGCCATCGCCCAGGCGGCCGATCCGATCCTGGTCGCCGTCTATCAGGAGCGCGGCTGCGGCCTGCTGCTGGACCGCTCGGCGGTCTATATCGCCAATCCGGCGATGGACATCACCGACGTGGTCATCCAACGCCTGAACACCGCCCTGCCGTCGCTGAGCTTCAACCGAACCCCGGTGCCGGTGCAAGCGCCGCAGCAGTAAGCTTTCGATGCCCGATCCGCGTTTTTTCGACAGCTTGCCGGCGCTCAGCGTCGGCGAACTGGCCGGACGGATCGGGGGCGAAACCCAAAGAGGCGGAGACCGTCAGGTCTCCGCCGTCGCGCCCCTGGCTTCGGCCGGCCCGACCGAGGTCGCCTTTCTGGGCGACCGTAAATTCCAGTCAGTCCTGACCGAAACCCGCGCGGGCTGCGTGATCGTGCCCCGCAGCGCGGTCGAGTTCGCGCCGGCGGACGCGGCGGTGATCGTATCCGGCGAGGCCCAGGCGTCATGGGCGAGGGCGTCGCTCCAGTTTCACCGGCCCGTCCCGCTGGACGTAGCGGCGGACCGGGACCAGGCCGCCGAGGACGGATCGGTCGTCCTTGAGCCCGGCGTCGTCCTCGGCGCGGGGGTCCGGATCGGACGCGGCACGCGCATCGGCGCCAACACCGTCATCGGGCCCGGCGTCCAGATCGGGCGCGACTGCCAGATCGGTTCGAACGTCACGGTCGGATTCGCCCTCGTCGGCGACCGGGTGAAAATCTACTCGGGCGCCCGGATCGGCGAACAGGGCTTCGGCGCGGCCGGGTCGAAGACGGGGCCGGTCGATATTCCCCAGCTGGGTCGGGTCATCCTTCAGGACGGGGTCACCCTGGGCGCCAACTCCTGCATCGACCGCGGCGCCTATGACGACACGGTCATCGGCGAGAACACCAAGATCGATAATCTGGTCATGATCGGCCACAACTGCGTCATCGGCCGCAACTGCCTGATGGCGGCCAATACCGGCATCTCGGGCTCGGTGATCGTCGGCGACAACGTCATCTTCGGCGGCAAGGCGGGGATCGGCGACCATATCAGGATCGGCGAAGGCGCCCGCGTGGCGGCCGGCGCGGGGGTGCTGGCCGACATCCCCGCCGGCGAGACCTGGTCGGGCTATCCCGCCAAACCGATCCGACAGTTCTTGCGCGAAACGATCTGGCTCGCCAAACAGGCGTCCGGAAAGGCGCGTTCGTAGCGTCGTCGGCGAGGAAGGCCGCAGGATGAGCAGTGACGGCAAGATCGACTACGCCGAGGTGATGCGGCGGCTGCCGCACCGCTATCCCTTCCTGCTGATCGACAAGGCCGAGGATTTCGTGGCCAACACCTCGATCACCGGCATCAAGAACGTCACCCACAACGAGCCCTATTTCCCGGGCCATTTCCCGATCGATCCGGTCATGCCCGGGGTGATGATCATCGAGGCCATGGCCCAGACGGGCGCCCTGCTGATGTCCAAGTCGATGGACGTCCAGGTCGAGGGCAAGGTGATCATGTTCATGTCCATCGACGGCGTGCGCTTCCGCAAACCCGCGCGTCCCGGCGACCAGCTGCGCATGAAGGTGGTGGTGACGAAGATGCGCGGCGACATCTTCAAATTCCGCGGCGAGACCTTCATCGACGGCAAATTGGCCTCGGAAGCCGACTTCGCCGCCATGATGGTCACCATCGACAAGCCGGTGGCTGCGTGAGCCGCATCCACGCCACGGCGGTCGTGGACCCCGGCGCCCGGATCGCCGACGGCGTCGAGATCGGCCCGTGGTGCATCGTCGGCCCCGGGGTGGTGCTGGACGACGGGGTGCGGCTGGTCAGCCACGCGGTGGTGCAGCAGGACACGACGGTCGGCGCGCGGACGGTCATCCATCCCTTCTGCGTCATCGGCGGCGACCCCCAGCACACCGGCTACAAGGGCGAGACTGTCAGGCTGGAGATCGGGACCGACAACAGCATCCGCGAACACTCCACCTTCAACCGCGGCACGCCGCAGGGCGCGGGCGTGACGCGGGTGGGCTCCCATGGCCTGTTCATGACCGGCGCCCACGTCGGCCACGACTGCGTGGTCGGGGACAATGTCGTGATGGCCAACAACGCCACTCTGGGGGGGCATGCCCGGATCGGCTCGAAGGTCTTCCTCGGCGGTCTGGCGGCGGTGCACCAGAACGGCCGGGTGGGGCAGGGCGCCATCGTCGGCGGCCTCGCGGCGGTGACGCGCGACGTCATCCCCTATGGCTCGGCCTGGGGTAATCACGCGCAGCTGCACGGCCTGAACCTGATCGGGCTGAAGCGGAAGGGCTATGACAAGGCGTCGATCCGCCGCCTGCTGGCCGCATACCGCGATCTGTTCGAGGGCGGCGGGACCTTCGCCGACCGGCTGGACGCGGTCGAGGCCGCCTACGCAGACCTGCCCGAGATCATGGAAATCACGGCCTTCATCCGCGAGGACGGCAAACGGCCCCTTTGCCTGCCGGGCGAATGAGCGGCGCCGGGACGGGCGGCAAGCTGGGCCTGATCGCCGGCGCGGGCGCCCTGCCGATATCCGTAGCGGCGCGATGCGAGGCCGAGGGACGGCCGGTGTTCGTGGTGCGGCTGACCGGCTTCGCCGATCCGCATCTGGCGCGCTATCCCGGGATCGAGGCGGGGATGGCGGAGATCGGCAAGGTGCTGTCGGCGCTCAGGAAGGCTGGCTGCGCCGCGGTGACCTTCGCCGGCACGGTGAACCGGCCCGACTTCAAAAGCCTGAAGCCGGATTTCAAGGGGGCGACCCTGCTGCCGGGCATCGTGGCCGCGGCCAGCAAGGGCGACGACGCCCTGTTGCGCAAGATCCTGTCGGTGTTCGAGAATGAGGGCTACGCCATCGAAGGCGCCGACGACATTCTGGGCGGAGAGACCCTGCCGGCCGGCGCCCTGGGCGCGGTCGAGCCGACACCCGAGCAGATCCTCGACCTGAGGAAAGCGCTTCACATTGCGGAAAAAGCAGGAGAACTCGATATCGGTCAGGGCGCGGTCGTGTGCGACGGCCTGGTCCTGGCGGTCGAGGCGCAGGAGGGCACCGACGCCATGCTGGCGCGGGTCGCGGCCCTGCCGGCGGACCTGCGCGGCTCGGCCACAAGCCACAAGGGCGCGCTGGGCAAGGCGCCCAAGCCGATCCAGGACCTGCGTGTGGACATGCCGGTGATGGGCGCGCGCACCGTCGAGATGGCCGCTGCGGCGGGCCTGGCCGGCGTCGGCGGGATCGCCGGCAAGCTGATCCTGATCGATCATCCCGCCATCGTAGAGGCCGCCGACCGGCTGGGCCTGTTCGTCTGGGGCGAGACGGACCGATGAGCCGGCCGTTGAAGATCATGCTGGTCGCGGCCGAGGCGTCCGGCGACGCGCTGGGAGCCGGATTGGCCCGTGCGTTGAAGGCGCGGCTGGGAGCCGACGTGGTCTTCGTCGGCGTCGGCGGCGACCGGATGGCCGAACAGGGGGTCCAAAGCCCTTTCGACATCGCCGAACTGTCCATCCTGGGCTGGCTCGAGGGGCTGAAAGCCTATGGCCTGGTCAAGCGTCGCGTGATCGACACCGTCGCGCTCGCCGTCGCTGAAAAGCCCGACGCCGTGGTCCTGATCGACAGCTGGGGTTTCACCATCCGCGTCGCCAAGGCGCTGAGGACGGCCCTGCCGGGCGTGCCGCTGATCAAATACGTCGGCCCCCAGGTCTGGGCCTCGCGGCCCGGCCGGGCGAAGACGCTGGCGGCGTCGGTCGATCATCTGCTGGCGCTCTACGCCTTCGACGCGCCCTGGTTCGAACAGGAAGGCCTGCCGACCACCGTGGTCGGTTCGCAGGCCCTCCACGTCGATTTCGGCGACGCGGATCCGGCGGCGTTCCGGGCCTCGCGGGGAATTGCCTCCGATGCGAACCTGCTGCTGGTCCTGCCGGGCAGCCGGCCCTCCGAAATCCGGCTGATGACGCCGGTCTATGAGGCCGCGGTCGCGCGGCTGAAGGCGGCCGATCCGTCGCTGGAGGTGGCCGTCGTCGCGGCCGGCACCGTCGCCGACGACGTCGCGGCCCGCGTCGCGGCCTGGCCTTTCCGGGCGTATCTGGTCCCGGAGAGCGAGAAATACGCCGCCATGCGCGCCGCCACGGTCGCCCTGGCGACCAGCGGCACGGTCTCGACCGAACTGGCCCTGGCCGGGGCGCCCATGGTGATCGCCTATCGGTTCCAGCCGCTCAGCTATGCGATCATGAAGCCGTTCTTCACGGGCAAATACGCGACCCTGTTCAACCACGCCGCCGACGCCGAGATCGCGCGCGAGCTGATCCAGAACCAAGCCACGCCCGAATCGGCGGCGGCCGAGGTCGGCCGGCTGCTGGCCGATCCGGAGGCGCGGCGGGCGCAGGCGGAGCGGCAGACGGCGGCGCTGGACCTGATGGGGCGGGCGGGGCGCGACCCGTCCGAGATCGCCGCCGACGCGGTGCTCCGGGTCATCGCGAGCAAGCGGGCCTAGCCGCCCGGCCGGCGCCTCGCCAACCGCAGGGCGCCCGCGACACAGGCGCCGAACAGGGCGCCTTCGAGACCGGCCGTGATGACCTGGCTGACCGGGCCGAAACTGCTCTCGCCGAACAGGGCCCCCATCCGGTCGATGCCGAGGCGGGAGTTGGGGAACCCTCGGGCGAGTTGTTCGAGGCTGCCTCCCATCAGCCGTCCGCCCAGCAGGGGGATGAGCGCGCCGGCCGCGCCCCCGGCCAGACCGGCGACGGCGGTGCTGTACCCCGGCGAGGACGGACCGCCCGCTCGCCGTCCCAGCCAGACGCCGAAACCGATCGCGCCGCCCAGCAGGGCGCCTTCGGCCGCGCCCGTGATCTCGCCGGGGGTCTGGCCGAACAGCAGGCTGAAGGCGTCGACGCCGACCAGCTTCACGACGGCGCCGACAAACATTCCGCCCACGGCCCCGCCGACCGTGCTCCACAGCGCGGTCCGGCCCGGGATCACGCTCGCTGTGGCGATGCCGAAGCCGACGCCGGCCCCGCCCAGAAGGCCGATGATGGTGGTGAGGCAGACCAGAACGAGGATGATCGACAAGGCGCCCATGCCGGACGGCTGCGGCTGGGCGGCGCCGATGACGCCATAGAACAGGCCTCCGAACACGCCGGCGACTCCCCCGCCGGCCATGCCCGCCACGCCGAGACGGAGAAAGGGCCGCCATCGATCGTGCGGCGAAATCCCGGCGGCCGGGCGGTCGCCAGGCGCCAGGCGCGGGGCGTCAGGTTCGAGGTGCGTGACGGGCGCGATGAAGCGGTAGCCGTGCTTGGGCACCGTCTCGATGAACCGCGGACGGGCCGCGTCGTCGCCCAGCTGCCTGCGAATGGTCCGGATGCACTGGGTCAGGGCCTCGTCGGTGACGGGGACGCCGCGCCAGACCTCCTCGAGGAAACGGTCTTTCGAGACCAGCCTGCCGTCCTCGCGGACCAGCAGGGTCAGGGCGTCGAGATAGCGGGCGTTCAGCTCGACCGGCGCATCATCCCGGGTCAGCAGCCGGTCGCCGGTGTCGAGCTGGAAGCGTTCGAAACGAAAGCGGCCGTGCGCCATGTTTTTCAGCAGGACCTCAGCCGTTGCCCGTGCCGCTCGCCGACCGTGCAATACAGGGTGGGAGCCTCGACCATCGACGGCGGCAAGGCAATGGCGAACACGGACGGGACCGCCGCGCCTCGCTATCGCAGATAGATGCGTTCCTGCGTGGCGTGCAGGGGACGGTCGCGGAACATGTCCGGATCGGGATCGCCGACGCCGATCCAGTAGGTGTGCTCCTCGAAGCACGGACCGACCCCGCCCCGGGCGCCGAAGCGGCCGTTCCACCGTACGCGGCCGGTCTGGCCCCATTTCAGTGTGAACAGCCAATCGGGCGAATGATACCCGACGGGCCATCTTGACCGGATCGCGCCCGGTCGGTGCAGGCCAATTTGAATCTCCATGGCGCCGCCACGCCATTCGAGCGGTCGCCACCGATCGTCCGGGCGCTGGTCCAGGCGCACGCGAAAGCACCGGACGGCGTCTTCGGAGTAATCAAACACCTGGCCCCACCCGAAGACCCGCTCGGTCGACACCTGAACCTCACGCGGCCCGGGAAAGGCGGTTTGCCGCCCCGGCGCGGTCCACCGACACCATTGGTGCTGAATGATGAGCACGCGTTCCCCCGCAGCCTCGTGCCCGGAGGCTAGTGACGCCGTCTGGCCAGGTCCAGTGAGCTGATCGCAGGCTGTCCGCTGAAAAAAGCCGGGGCTTGGGCCCCGGCGTCTTCATTGTCGTGCATGTCGCGACCCTGTCCCGGTTTCAGCGGTCCGATTGTCGCGCTTGTCGCGGTCGAATTGTATCGGTCGACTGTGTCGGGGTTGTCGCGATCCGGACGGCCTCAGCCGCGCTTCTGGATCGGCACGTAGTCGCGCTCGGTCGGCCCGGTGTACAGCTGCCTCGGGCGGCCGATCTTCTGGGTCGGGTCGCCGATCATCTCCTGCCACTGGGCGATCCAGCCGACCGTGCGGGCCAGCGAGAACAGCACGGTGAACATCGAGGTCGGGAAGCCCATCGCCGACAGGGTGATGCCCGAATAGAAGTCGACGTTCGGGAACAGCTTGCGCTCGATGAAATACTCGTCGTTCAGCGCGATCCGCTCCAGTTCCTTGGCCACCTGGAACAGCGGATCGTTCTTGTCGCCGACCGCCTCGAGCACCTCGTCGGCGCTCTCCTTCATCACCTTGGCGCGCGGATCGTAGTTTTTGTACACGCGGTGGCCGAAGCCCATCAGCTTGTATTTCTTGGCCTTCACGCCCTCGATGAACTCCGGGATCCTGTCCGGGGTGCCGATCTCCTTGAGCATGTTCAGCGCCTCTTCGTTGGCGCCGCCGTGCGACGGGCCCCACAGGCAGGCGATGCCGGCGGCGATACAGGCGAAGGGATTGGCGCCGGACGAACCGGCCAGGCGGACGGTCGAGGTCGAAGCGTTCTGCTCGTGGTCGGCGTGCAGGATGAAGATGCGGTCCATGGCCCTGGCCAGCACCGGATTGACCACATAGTCCTCGGCCGGAACGGCGAAGCACATACGCAGGAAATTCTCGGCGTAGGTGAGATCGTTGCGTGGCGAGATGAACGGCTGGCCGATATGATATTTGTACGCCCGCGCCGCCAGGGTCGGCATCTTGGCGATCAGCCGAATGGCCGAGATGTTGCGCTGGACCGGATCATGGATGTCCAGACTGTCGTGATAGAAGGCCGACAGGGCGCCGACGGTCCCGACCATGATCGCCATCGGGTGGGCGTCGCGGCGGAAGCCCTCGAAGAAGCGGTCGAACTGCGAATGCAGCATGGTGTGCATGGTGATGCTGCGTTCGAACACCTCGTACTGGGCGGCGGTCGGCAGTTCGCCGTGCAGCAGCAGGTGACAGACCTCGACGAAGTTGGATTGTGAGGCCAACTGGTCGATCGGATAGCCGCGGTGCAGCAGGGTGCCGATGTCGCCGTCGATGAAGGTCAGGGCGCTTTCGCAGGCGGCGGTCGAGGTGAAGCCGGGGTCGTAGGTGAAGGCCTCGGTCGCGCCGTACAGCTTGCGGATGTCGATCACATCCGGCCCGGTCGATCCGGACAGAACCGGAAGCTCGACGCTCTTGTCGCGATACGTAAGGGTGGCCGAGCCGGCGGGTTTGGCGTGTTCAGTCATTGCAGCCCCTGGAGGTTAGGCGGCGGATCGGCGCGGGGAGGCGTAATCCACGGTCTGGTGAATTGTCAGATAGTCTGTTGCAGCGCGTCATCCAAGCGCCCGAGGCTTTCTTCACGTCCCAGGGCGGCCAGGGTTTTGGCGATGTCGGGCGAGACGCCGTCGCCCGTCAAGGCCGCGCGCACGGCGGGACCGATCTTGCCGAAGCCCACGGCTTCTTCCTCGGCGAAAACCTTGAGCTCGGACTCAAGAGCGAACACATCCCAGCTGGCGAACAGTTTAAGCCGGTCGCGCAAACGGGCGATGCGTTCGCCCGATTCGCCGGCCAGAAGCGGCAGGCCCTTTTCATAGATTTTCAGCGGCCGCGGACGCAGGACGAAGGCGGTCTGGTCGGCCAGTTCGAGCACCGTCCTGGCCCGGTCCTTCACGAACGGCATGGCCGTGAGCAGCCGGGCCTCGTCATCGGGTCCAAGGGCGTGGCCGCGGGCCAGGTGGACGTCCAGGGTCATCTTGGCCAGACGGTCATCGTCGGCCAGGCGGATCCAGTGGGCGTTGACATGGGCCAGCTTGTCGAAGTCCAGCCGCGCCGGCGCCTTGCCCACGCCGGTCAGGTCGAACCACTCCAGCGCCTGGGCGTCGTTGAACAGCTCGTCGTCGCCGTGGGCCCAGCCCAGCCGAGCCAGATAGTTCCGCATGGCCTCGGGCAGATAGCCCATCTCGGCGTATTCATGCACCGCCTGCGCCCCGTGCCGCTTGGACAGCTTGGCGCCGTCGGGGCCGTGGATCAGGGGGATGTGGGCGAAGCTGGGCCGGGTCCAGCCCAGGGCGTCGTAGATCAGGCTCTGGCGGGCGGCGTTGTTCAGATGGTCGTCGCCGCGGATGACGTGGGTTACGCCCATGTCGTGGTCGTCGACCACCACGGCCAGGTTGTAGGTCGGGGCCCCGTCCGAGCGCAGCAGGACCAGATCATCGAGGTCGTCGTTGGACCAGCTGACCGTTCCCTGCACCTGGTCCTCGACCGTCACCTGACCCGGCAGGGGGCGGCGGAAGCGGACGACGTGAGGCTGGCTCAGGTCGTCGACTGAAGGCTCGCGATTGCGCCACGGGGATTCGAACGTGCGCCGTTCGGCCTTGGCGAGGTCGCGAAGGCGTCCGGTCTCCTCGGCCGAGGTGAAGTCCCGATAGGCGGCGCCGCGGTCAAGCAGCTCGTTGACGACCTCCCGATGGCGGTCGGCGCGACTGAACTGGAAGACGGGTTCCTCGTCAGCAAACAGCTCCAGCCAGCTCAGGCCGTCGAAAATGGCCTTTACGGCGTCGTCGGTCGAGCGCTCGCGGTCGGTGTCTTCCACCCGCACGAGGAACTTCCCGTTGCGCCCCTTGGCGTACAAATAGTTGAAAAGCGCCGTCCGGGCGCCTCCTATGTGCAGGGAGCCTGTCGGCGAGGGGGCGAAACGGGTGACGACAGCTGGGTTCGGTTCGGACGGGGAGGTCATGGCGGGCGTTATAACGCCGACGCCGGCAAAGCCCAGCCTCGCCGCGCGCGCCCGCGCGTTCGTGTCGGGTCAGCTCGCGGCCCAGACCCTGAGATGGCGGATGTGGGCGCCGGTGGCGTTCGGCGGCGGCTGTTCGGTCTATTTCGCGCTGAAGACCGAGCCGCCGACGTGGCCGCTATTGCTGGCGGCCACGATCGGAACGGGACTCTGGCTGGGCGCGCGCCGTCTGGCGATGGCTCGGGTGTGGACCCTGCCGCTGCTGATGCTGGCCTGTTTCGCCCTCGGCGTCGCCGTGGCGAAGCTGCGGACCGACGCGGTCGCGGCCCCCATCGCCCCGGCGATGGCCGAGCCGACGGTGGTCGAGGGCTGGGTGATCGATGTCGACAGTCCCGGCTCGGCGGGCCCGCGCGTCGTGATCGCGCCGGTGCGCGTCCGCGGACTGACGCCCGAGCAGACGCCGGTCCGCCTGCGGGCCACGGTGCGCGGCCCGGTCCCGCGGCCCGGCGAGGCTGTGCGGCTGTTCGCCATCCTCAATCCGCCGCCGGCTCCGGCCAGTCCGGGCGCGTACGATTTCGGCCGCAACGCCTTCTTCCAGAGTCTGGGCGGAGTCGCCTTCTCGCTCGGGGAGACGCGGCCTGCGTACCTGGCTCCCCCGCCATGGCGCGTTCGGGCGGCGATGGCGGTCAACGGCATGCGTTTCGAACTGGCCAGCCGGATCGTGGCGCGTCTGGGCGAACGGACGGGCGGGATCGCCGCGGCCATGACGACGGGGCAGGAGGCGTGGCTGAACCCCGACGACGTCGATGTGATGCGCGATTCCGGACTGGCGCACATCCTGTCCATCTCGGGCCTGCACATGGCCGTGGTCGGCGGCTTCGCCTTCTTCCTTGCGCGTCTGCTGGTCGCCGCATGGCCTTGGCTGGCCTTGCGGGTGTCCGGCAAGAAGGTCGCCGCGGTCGCGGGGCTGCTGGCGGTCGCGATCTATCTGATCGTGTCGGGCGCGCCGCCGCCGGCCGAGCGGGCGGCGATCACGGCCTCGATCGCCTTCCTCGCCATCCTGCTGGATCGGCAGGCGATCACCATGCATGCGCTGGCGGTGGCGGCCTTCGTCGTCCTGCTGCTGCAGCCCGAGGCGATCGTCACGCCGGGCTTCCAGATGTCGTTCGCGGCGACGGCGGCGCTGGTGGCCCTGGTCGAGGCGTGGCCGCGGCGGCCCAGGGAAATCTCAGCCCCCCTGCCGATCCTGATCGTCCAGCGGGCGGGCGCCTGGCTGGCGGCGGCGGTTCTGGCCAGTCTGGTCGCGGGGGCGGCGACCGGGCCGTTCGCCATGCAGCATTTCAACCGTACCGCCCTGTACGGGCTGGCGGCCAATCTGGCGACCGCGCCGGTGTCAGACTTCCTGATTATGCCGATGCTGGCGCTCGGAGCCTTGCTGGAGCCCCTGGGACTGGGCGCGCCCTTCCTGTGGCTGGCGGGGCAGGGGATCGGCCTGATGCTGGCGATCGGCGAATGGACGGCCGGCCTGCCCGGCGCGGTCAAGACGGTGGCGAGCGCGCCGGATGCCGCCCTGCCGATCTCCTTCCTCGGGGTGCTGTTCTGTTGCCTGTGGCGCGGACCGTTGCGGTGGCTGGGCCTGCCGTTCGCGGCGGCGGTGATGCTCTGGCCCCGGCCGCCGACGCCGGATCTGTGGATCGGAGACGGGGGGACCAATGCGGCCTGGGTGGAGGATGGGCAGGCTCTGGTGATGCGACCGGGCGTGCGGCAGTTCGCTGTCGACGTCTGGTCGCGACGGCGGGGCGTCCTGCCGGAAGAGCGGCCGTCGGAGGGCTGGACCTGCACCCGGTTCGCCTGCGCGCCCGCCGTCGCGGGCGCGGGCCCCCTGGCCCTGTGGTGGGGTGCCAAGGCTCCGTCGTTCGAACAGATCGACACCCTGTGCCGGGCCGCGCCGGTCGTCAGCCTGCGCCCGGTCGTGACCGTCCTGCCGGCGTCGTGCGAGGGCCGGCTGGTGCTGGACGGCGTCGACCACGCGCGCGGCGGCGCGGTCGAGCTGTGGCGTGAGGGGCCGGCGTCAGCGGGCCGCTGGCGGGCGGCCTGGTCGGCGGATGTGCGCGGCGACCGGCCGTGGAGCCGTCCCGGATAACGGCTGCGCCGTTTCCGGGATGACAAGGCGGCGCACCTGTCATCCCGGACCTGATCCGGGAACGGGGTCAGTGATAGCGGCGGATGAGGCCGACCAGCTTGCCCTGGACCTCGACCTGGTCGGGGCCGAAGATGCGAGTTTCGTAGTTGCGGTTGGCGGGCTCCAGGGCGATGGAGCCGCCCTTCTTGCGCAGCCGCTTCAGGGTGGCTTCCTCGCCCTCGACCAGGGCCACGACGATGTCGCCCGAAGTGGCGGTGTCGACCGACTTTATGATCACCAGATCGCCGTTCAGGATGCCGGCCTCGATCATGGAGTCGCCCTCGATCTCGAGCATGTAATGCTCGCCCGCGCCCAGCATGGCCTCGGGCACCGGATATCGGGCCGTCTCGTGTTCGATGGCGGCGATGGGCGTGCCGGCGGCGATCTTGCCCATCAGCGACAGCTCGCGGGTGTCGTTGGCCGGCTCGGCGGCCATGGGGCGACCGCCGCCCTGGATGACGTCGGGGCGGAAGGGCTGTCGGCCGCGCGGTTGCGATGGCGTGGCCTGTTCCGGCAGTTTGGTGACTTCCAGCGCCCGGGCCCGGTGGGCCAGACGGCGGATGAAGCCGCGCTCTTCCAGCGCCGTGATCAGCCGGTGGATGCCCGATTTGGACGCCAGATCCAGCGCCTCCTTCATCTCGTCGAACGAGGGCGAGACCCCCGTCTCCTTGATGCGTTCATGGATGAACATCAGGAGTTCGTGCTGTTTGCGCGTGAGCATGGCGTCGAATCGTCCAGAACAAGGCGTGAACCGTTGCGGATGTTCTGTAAGTGTTCTTGCCTAATGTCAACTTAACGGCGGAGCGCCGGTTCGACGGCGGATTCCGGCGTGCGTTTCGACGGCGCCCCGTCTCATATGGACCAGCGCGAGCGTCCCCACGTCGGGAGACCGCGTCATCACGGAGCGCGCCGTGCGTATCGCCATCCTCACCTTCGACGGCTTCAACGAGCTGGATTCCTTCATCGCCGCCGGCATTCTGAACCGCATGCGCGCGAAAGGCTGGGAGGCGCGCATCGCAGCCCCCACGTTCGAGGTCACCTCGATGAACGGGGTCACGATACAGCGCCAGGAGCCACTGGAGTTCGCCGTCGAGGCCGACGCGGTTCTGATCGGCAGCGGGATCCGCACGCGCGAAGTCGCCGCCGATCCCGTTCTCCTGTCGCGCATCAAGCTCGACCCGACGCGCCAACTGATCGGCGCCCAGTGCTCGGGCACGCTGTTATTGGCCAGGCTGGGGCTGATCGGAAGCCTTCCGGCCTGCACCGACCTCACCACCAAACCCTGGGTGGTCGAGGCCGGGGTCGAGGTGCTGGATGCGCCGTTCGTGGCGCACGGAAACGTCGCCACGGCCGGCGGTTGCCTTGCGTCACAATACCTCGCCGCCTGGACCATCGCCCGACTGGCCTCCGTCCGCGACGCGGAGGAGGCGATCCACTACGTCGCCCCGGTTGGCGAGAAGGCGGCCTATGTCGAGCGTGCGATGGCGGTCGTCACGCCGTTCGTGGAGAGGTCGCTCGCGGCCTGAGTCAGGCCAGCAAGGCCCGCGTCGCGGCCTGGACATCCGCCTGACGCATGAGGCTCTCCCCCACCAGCACGGCCTGGGCGTGGGCGTCGGACACCCGCTGCACATCGTCCGGCGTGAAGATGCCGCTCTCGGCCACCAGCAGGGCCCGGACGGGGCTGAGCATGGCCAGCCGCTCCGTCACCGCCAGATCGACCTCGAACGTCCGCAGGGACCGGTTGTTGATGCCCACCAGATCACCGCCCAGCGTGCAGGCGCGGGCCATTTCGGCCTCGTCGTGGGTCTCGATCAGGGCGTCCATGCCGAATCGCTCGGCCTCGGCCAGCAGTTCGGCGGCGAGGGCGTCGTCGATCATGGCCAGAATGATCAGGATGCAGTCGGCGCCCAGGGCCCGGCTCTCGGCCACCTGCCAGGGATCGACGAGGAAGTCCTTGCGCAGGCAGGGCAGGGCGACCGCGTCGCGGGCGGCGGCGAGGAAGGCGTCGTCGCCCTGGAAGCTGGGGCCGTCGGTCAGGACCGAGAGGCACTGGGCGCCGCCGCGCTCATAGGCGCGGGCGAGGGCCGGCGGGTCGAAGTCGGCGCGGATCAGGCCCCTGGAGGGACTGGCCTTCTTGATCTCGGCGATCAGGGCCGGGCGGCCGGTTTCCTCGACATGGCGCTCAAGGGCGGCGCGGAAGCCTCGCGGAACCGAGGCCTGACGGGCCAGCGCCTCGACGGCGTCCTGCGACGTCGCGGCCTTGCGGGCGGCCACGTCCTTGCGCTTGTAGGCGGCGATGCCGGCGAGGACGTCGCTCACGCCAGCTCTTCCGGGACGGGCGAATTGGTGGCGACGACCAGATCGGTCAGGGCCTGGGCCGCCCGGCCCTCGTCGATGACCCGGGCCGCGATGGCCGCGCCCTCGGCCAGATCGGCGGCGCGGTCGGCGACGACGAGGGCCGCGGCGGCGTTCAGCAGAACGATGTCGCGGTAGGCGCCGGCCTCGCCCGCCAGCAGCTTGTGCAGGGCCAGGGCGTTCTCCTCGGCGTCGCCGCCGCGCAGGTCCTCGATCGAGGCCCGGGGCAGGCCGGCGTCCTCAGGCGTGACGGTGAAGCGGCGGACGGCGCCGTCCCGCCATTCGGCCACGCCTGTAGGCCCCGTGGTGGTCAGTTCGTCCAGGCCCTGTCCGTGCACGACCCAGGCCCGTTCGGCGCCCAGCCGGCCCAACACCTCGGCAAGGGGCTCCAACAGGCGGGGATCATAGACGCCCATCACCTGTCGTTTCGCAGACGCCGGGTTTGAAAGCGGTCCCAGAAGATTGAAAACCGTACGGAAACCGATCTCGGCCCGTACCGGCCCGACATGGCGCATGGCGCCGTGGTAGGCGGGGGCGAACAGGAAGGCGATGCCGGCGTCGTCCAGCGATCGGCGCTGCTGGGCCGGAGTGGCGGCGAGGTTGACGCCCAACGCCGCCAGCACGTCGGACGAGCCGGACTTCGAGCTGAGCGCGCGGTTGCCGTGCTTGGCGACCTTCAGGCCGGCGCCGGCCAGAACCAGGGCCGCGGCGGTCGAGATGTTGAACGTGTGCTGGCCGTCGCCGCCGGTGCCGCAGGTGTCGATGACGTCATAGGGGTGATCCAGCCTCAGGGCCGCGTCGCGCATGGCGGCGGCGAAGGCGGCGATCTCCTCGACCGTCTCGCCGCGGATGCGCAGGGCGGTGACGGCGGCGGCGACCTGGGCCGGGGTCGGCTCGCCGCGCAGGCAGGCGGCGAAGAAGGCGTGGGCCTCGTCCGCGGTCAGCACGCCGCCGTCGACCAGCTTGGCGAGCAGGGGTTTGAAGCCCTCGGCCATCTCAGACCATCGCCCGGCGTCTGACGTTGGCCAGATCGAGGAAATTGGCCAGCAGGTCGTGGCCATGCTCGGTGGCGATGGACTCGGGGTGGAACTGGACGCCGTGGATCGGCCGGGTCCTGTGCGCCAGCCCCATGATCTCCCCGTCGGCGGTCCAGGCGGTGACCTCCAGCACGTCAGGCAGGGTGTCGCGGCGGACGGCGAGGCTGTGATAGCGGGTGGCGGTGAAGGGCGAAGGCAAACCCTTGAACACGCTCTGGCCCGCATGTTCGATCGGCGAGGTCTTGCCGTGCATCAGGGCCTTGGCCCGGATCACCTCGCCGCCGAAAGCCTGGCCCATGGCCTGATGGCCCAGGCACACGCCGAAGACCGGCATGTCGAGCGGCGCGCTGTCCAGAATGGACAGGCAGATGCCCGCCTCGTTGGGCGTGCAGGGGCCGGGCGACAGCAGCACCGCCTCGGGTTTCAGCGCCCAGGCCTCGGCGGCGGTCAGGTCGTCGTTGCGCACCACGTGCGTCTCCGCGCCCAGCTCCGCGAGGTAGTGGACGAGGTTGTAGGTAAAGCTGTCGTAGTTATCGACGACCAGGATCATGGTCTGGCTTCTAGGGGCTGCGAGAGCCTGCGCCAAGCGCGCCGGGCCGTAAGTCTTCGTTAACCGAACCGTCCCGAATTGGGATTGTCCCAACGGAGACCGGCCATGACCGACAAGACCATCGCCAGGGCCCGCGTCCTGCTGACGCCGGCGCCCGTCCGGGGCAACCCTTATGCGACGCTGGGCGCGGCTGCGCTGGCGGCGATGGCGGCCGTGCTGATGGCCGGCGTCCTTATTCTCGGACCGGGCGTGCGGTTCGACGAGACGGCGGTTTCGGCCCAGCCCTAGCGGTTGCCGAACGGATAGCGCCAGGCGTCTTCGGCGGCGCGCATGGGCGCCCGGGCCTTGGCTTGCGTCTCGGCGTATTCGGCGGCCGGATCGCTGTCGGCGACCACCCCCGCGCCCACTTGGACGAAGATCTTGCCGTCGGCGAACAGGGCGGTGCGCAGGACGATGCAGATATCGGCCTCGCCGCCGGCCGAGATGTAGCCCACGCCGCCGCCGTAGCCGACGCCGCGCTTCGTCGTCTCCAGTTCGTCGATGATCTCCATCGCCCGCACCTTGGGCGCGCCCGACAGGGTGCCGGCGGGCAAGGCGGCCAGCAGGGTGTCGACGGCGTCCAGCCTCGGGTCGGCGTCGCCCTGGACCTCGGAGACGATGTGCATGACCGAGCTGTAGCGCTCGATGCGGAAGCTCTCGATCACCTCGACGGTGCCGGGCGCAGCGACCCGGCCGACATCGTTGCGGCCCAGGTCCAGCAGCATCAGATGCTCGGCCCGCTCCTTGGGATCGGCCAGCAGTTCGGCCTCCAGGGCGCGATCGACCTCGGGCGTGTCCCCCCGGGGCCGGGTGCCGGCCAGCGGACGGATGGTGACCCGGCCGTTCTTGAGGCGAACGAGGATCTCCGGGCTCGACCCGGCCAGCTGGAAGTCGCCGAAATCAAGGAAGAACAGATAGGGGGAGGGGTTGGAGCGGCGCAGCGAGCGATAGAAGGCGAACGGATCGGCGTTCCACGGGGCGGCGAAGCGGTGGCTGAGCACGACCTGGAAGATGTCGCCGGCGCCGATATAGTCCTTGGCCCGCGCCACCATTTCACCGAAGCCGGCGGCGTCCACCGGCGAGACGAACTCCGGCGTCGACGCCTCGATGGGGGTCGGCAAGGCCGGCAGGGGCGTGCGCAATTCGGTCTCGAAGGCATCCAGCCGGTCCACAGCCGCGGCGTAGGCGGCCCCTGCGGTCGCGCCGGCGTCAGGATAGGCCGCCGAAACCAGCACGATCTCATGCCGGACGGAATCGAAGATGGCGACCAGCGCCGGACGGGTCAGGACGGCGTCCGGCAGGTCCAGCGGGTCGGGATTGGGCGCGCCGAGCGGCTCGAGCAGCCGCACCATGTCATAGCCGAAGACGCCGAACAGGCCGGCGGCCATCGGCGGCAGGTCCTCCGGAAGGTCGAAGCGCGACGACGCCATCAGCGCCCGCAGCGAGGCGAGGGCGTCGCCGCTTTCCGGGGTGAACCGGCCTTCGTCGATCGCAGGGCCTCGCGCCAGTTCCGCCCGGCCGTCGCGGCAACGCCAGACGACGTCAGGTTCGCGCGTGATGATCGAATAGCGGCCGTTGACCGCCCCGCCCTCGACCGACTCCAGCAGGAAGGCGTGGGTACGGCCATGCCCGACCTTGAGGAAGGCCGAGACGGGGGTTTCCAGGTCGTCGACCAGTCGGCGGACGACCACGCGGGGAAGGCCGGCGGCCCACCCCCGCTGAAAGCCGTCGTAATCGGCCGCGGCGGCCCTTGGGGTCATTGACCTTGGGCGGGCGCCGGACGACCGGGCGCCGCAGCGCCGGCCGCCGTCGCGGGGGCTTCGGCGGGCAGGCCGAGGGTCGCGCGGGCGAGGGCTTCGTCATAATGGGCCTTCGAGCGCGTCGCGGCGTCCTTGAGGGCCAGTTCGCCGACGGCGTTCACATTGTCGCCGGCCATGCGCTGGCGGAACTGCTCGGCCACGGGCGCGGCCAGAACGGCCGAGGCGGGAGTGATCCGGTCGATGCGGCCGATGACGAAGCTGTCAGCGGTGTTCTGCTGCGAGAACATTTCGCCGCGGCCGCTGCTGAACATGCCCGCAATGACGCCTTGGCCGTAGGACTGGACCGACTGCCGGTTCAGGCCGGTTCCGGTCTGGAGAGTCGCGCCGGCCGAGGCGGCCACCGCGGCCAGGTCCTCGCCGCCCCGGACGCGCGCGGCGAGAGCATTGGCGCGGGTCGTCAGGAGCCGGACGTTTTCGCGCAGAGCCCATTGCTCGGCCAGCGGCGCGCGGATCGCCTCCAGCGGCGGCAGGGCCGCAGGCATGACCTCGTCCACGCGGACCACGAAATACTGGCCCTGGCCCATGTCGATGACCTCGCTCTCGGCGCCCTTGCCCAGCGTCCACATGGTCTGGACCAACTGCGGCGGCAGCGGCGGATTGATGTCCTGACCGTTGCGCAGCTTGCCGTCCTGGCGAATCGCGGGGACCTGGATAATCCGGGCGCCGGTCTCGCGCACGGCGACATCCAGCGTCTTGCCGTCCTGGCGAGCCTTCTCATAGGCCTCGACCCGACGATAGACGGCGGCGCGGGCGTCCTCGGTGCGCAATTCCTGGATGACCTGTTCGCGCACCTCGGCCAGCGTGGCGGCGCGTCCCGGGGTGATGGCGGTGACCTTGGCGACGACGAAACCGACGCTGGCCTGGACCGGGGCCGACACCTCGTTGGCGGCCAGGCCGAAGACGGCGGCGGCGATGGCGGGATCGCCCAGGGCGCTGCGCGGGGTGTCGGCGTAGTCTGCGGGCTGGATGTTGTTGGCGCTCGCGACCGCAGCCGGAGTCTGGCCGGCGCGCAGGGCGGCGGCGATGTTGTCGGCGGCGGCGCGGTTCGGCGCCGTCAGCGTGACGAAGGTGCGCCTCTCGGGCAGGGACAGGGCGTCCCGGCGGAAGTTGAACCGTTCCTCGATCCGGGCCTCGCTGATCGGGGCGGCGGCGGCGCGGTCGTCGAACAGGACGACGGAGGCGGTGCGCGATTCCGGCAGACGCAGCTCGGTCGCGTTCTGGTTCATGAAGGCGGTCAACTGGGCGTCGGTCGGGGCCGCGGCCTTGCCGGCCATGGCCTGGGTCACGGTGAACCAGCGGCCGTCACGGGTTTCCAGCACCTGACTGGCCAGAACCGCGCCGTAGATGCGGGGCAGGCGCATGCCGGCGCCGAGCGCCGAGCCATAGTGCTGGGTGATGTACTGGTCGCGCAGTTGCGCCTCGAACATCTCGGGCGTGGCTTTGTTTTCAGCCAGTTTGTTCCTGTACTGGTTCTCGTCGAACTTGCCGGTGACGGAATCGAAGAAGCCCGGCGCCTGGCGAATCTGACGCAGGACCAGTTCCTTGCCCGGACGAATGCCCGCCTGCCAGGCCCAGTTCAGGAAGCCGAGCTGTTGCGACCGCTGCTGGAGATACTGGACCAGGCCGCCCTGGCCGATCAGTTCCTCGAAGGTCAGGGCCCGTCCGGCCTGTTCCTGGGACTGCTGGAGGATGCGGTCCATCTCGTCCCGGAATTCGGCCTGGCCGACGCTGCGGTCGCCGGCGCTGACCACATGTTTCGGTCCCAGGTTGGCCAGAACGTCGAGCTGGGTGCCTCCCGTGACCAGCAGCGCAAGCGCCAGAACGACAAGCAGGCCGATGGCCCATCTGGATTTGGCGAAGGTGCGGAATGCGGTGAGCATGGTCGGTCCTGGCGGAACAGCGGCAGAGTGTCGCTTGGCCTATAGGGCGTGAGCGACCCGCACGGCAAGACGATGGCCATTCTTGTCGGGGCGCGGCCATGGGCCTCTTCGGGACCGCGCGGGCCCGGCCGGCCCGGATGGCTTGGCTTGAGGGTCGCCGCCGCATAGAAGGCGCACATGAAACAATCCGTGAAGCTGGTCGCCGGCAATTGGAAAATGAACGGCCTGGGCGCGAGCCTGACCGAGGTGGAGGTCCTGCGCGCGGCGCTGGAAAGCGAGCCCGCGGCCTGCCGCGTCGCCCTGTGTCCGCCCGCGACCCTGATCGAGCGGATGGCGCGCGCGGCCGCCGGGAGCCCGATCGGGGTCGGCGGGCAGGACTGCCGGGCCGAGACGCACGGCGCCTTCACCGGCGACGTCTCGGCGGCGATGCTCAGGGATGCGGGCGCGACGCTCGTGATCCTGGGCCATTCGGAGCGCCGTCAGGGACATGGCGAGACCGACCTTCTGGTGTCGGCCAAGGCCGAGGCGGCCCTGGGCGCCGGACTGGAGCCCATCGTCTGCGTGGGCGAGACCCTGCAACAGCGCGAGGCCGGCCAGGCCGTGGACGTGGTGCGTTCGCAGATCATGGCCTCCCTGCCGCTGGTGCTGGCCGGCCGTGACTTCGCCGTGGCCTATGAACCGGTCTGGGCGATCGGAACGGGTCTGACGCCGACGCTGGAGCAGATCGAAGAGGTTCATCGTGCGGTTCGCGCCGCCATGATCGAGCGGCTGGGGCCGGGAATCGCGGCGACGCCGATCCTGTACGGCGGCTCGGTCAAGCCGGACAACGCCGCCGAGATACTGGCCGTGCCGGAGGTCGGCGGCGCCCTCGTGGGCGGGGCGTCGCTGAGGGGCGCGGATTTCCTGGGCATCATCCGCGGAGCCTGACCGGAGGAGCGTTTGCTCCCGTCCCGCATCAATGTTAGACGCCGCCGCTTGATCGGCGCGGTGTCGCGCCACACATATCGGCTGCCATGCTCCAGACCATTCTCCTCGTCGCCATGATCCTTATTTCGGTCGCGCTCGCTGGCGTGATCCTGATACAGCGCTCCGAAGGCGGCGCTCTCGGCATGGGCGGAGGCCCGTCGGGCTTCATGACGGCGCGCGGCGCGGGCAATCTGCTGACCGTGACGACCTGGTGGCTGGCTGGCGCCTTCTTCGCCTGCGCCATCGGCCTGACCATCCTCGGCAACGTCGAGCGTTCGAGCCGGTCGATCGTCGACGCCGACGCCATCGGCGAGTTGATCACGCCGACGACGCCGCAGACCGCGCCCGCCGCGGATCCCTCGGCCCCGGCCCAGCCCGCCGCGCCGTCGCTGCAGAACCTGGAGTCGAGCCTGTCGGGAACGACCCCCGCGCCGACCCCCGTCCAGCCCGCACCGGCGCAGTAAGGATGAGCGGGGACCTTATCCCCGCCTTCCGCTCCCGCCCTCAAAGTCTCCAGTCCGCCGCCCCCGAATCGGCGGTAAGGTAATCTCCCATGGCCCGTTACGTGTTCATCACCGGCGGCGTGGTTTCCTCATTGGGAAAAGGCCTCGCCTCCGCCGCTCTCGGCGCGCTTCTGCAAGCGCGCGGCTACAAGGTGCGTCTGCGCAAGCTAGACCCCTATCTGAACGTCGATCCGGGCACGATGAGCCCGTATCAGCACGGCGAGGTCTTCGTCACCGACGACGGGGCCGAGACCGATCTGGATCTGGGCCACTACGAACGTTTCACAGGAGTCTCTGCGGCCAAGTCGGACAACATCACCACCGGCCGCATCTATTCGACCATCCTCGAGAAGGAGCGGCGAGGGGACTATCTCGGCGCGACGGTGCAGGTGATCCCGCATGTCACGGACCAGATCAAATCCTTCTGCCTGACGCCGGCGCTGACCGATGAGGGTGAGGAAGTGGACTTCGTCCTGGTCGAGATCGGCGGCACGGTCGGGGACATCGAAGGCCTGCCGTTCTTCGAGGCCATCCGCCAGCTGGGCCAGGATCTTCCCCGCGGCCAGTCGTGCTTCGTTCATCTGACATTGCTGCCGTTCATCAAGACGGCCGGGGAGATGAAGACCAAGCCGACGCAGCACTCGGTCAAGGAACTGCGCTCCATCGGCATCCAGCCCGACATCCTGCTGTGCCGCTGCGAGTTCCCGATCCCAGCGGAGGAAAAGCGCAAGATCGGCCTGTTCTGCAACGTGCGCGAAAGCGGCGTCATCCAGGCGATGGATTCCAACGACATCTATGCGGTGCCGCTGGACTACCATCGCGAGGGCCTGGACGCCGAGGTCCTGGCTCATTTCGGCATTACCGACGCCCCGGCTCCCCGGCTGGATATGTGGGAAGAGATCGTGCGCCGTCGCCTGCACCCGGATGGGGAAGTGACCGTGGCGGTCGTCGGCAAATACACGGTGCTGAAGGACGCCTACAAATCCCTGATCGAGGCGCTCCACCACGGCGGGGTGGCCAACAACGTCAAGGTCAACATCGACTGGGTCGAGGCCGAGACCTTCGAGGGCGACCGCGAGGCCTGCGACGCCCGGCTGCAGGCGGCTCACGCCATCCTGGTGCCGGGCGGATTCGGCGAGCGCGGCTCGGAAGGCAAGATCGAGGCGGCGCGCTTCGCCCGCGAACGCAAGATCCCCTATTTCGGCATCTGTTTCGGCATGCAGATGGCGGTCATCGAGGCGGCGCGTAACCTTGCGGGCTACCCCAGGGCCTCATCGACCGAATTCGGTCCCACGACCGAGCCCGTGGTCGGCCTGATGACCGAATGGACCCAGGGCAACCAACGGGTCCTGCGCCAGCAGGGCGGAGACATGGGCGGCACCATGCGCCTGGGCGCCTATGACTCGACGCTGAAGCCTGGCTCGAAGATCGCGCAGATGTACGGTTCGACCACCATCAGCGAGCGCCACCGCCATCGCTATGAGGTCAACATCAACTACCGCGACGCCATCGAGCAGAAGGGCGGCCTGACCTTCGCCGGCCTGTCGCCCGACGGCGTCCTGCCCGAGACGGTGGAGCGCGAGGACCATCCGTGGTTCATCGGCGTCCAGTATCACCCCGAACTCAAGAGCAGGCCGTTCGCGCCCCATCCGCTGTTCGCCGGATTTATCGAAGCGGCGGTCGTGCAGAGTCGGCTGGTTTGACGGGGATGCTTATCCCCTCAAACGGCCGTCGATGCCGACAGCGGACGCAGACCTCGGTGCCGGGCTGACTTCTGCTGTCGACATACATGTGGCCCTTGCGAGCGCATTTCAGAGACTCGAACACAGCCGTTTCCCTCGCCTGTACGCCAAAGAACAATGTTCTATAATTTGTTGCAGCGCAAGATTGGACCTTGAACGCAAGCGCCGGGACGAGGGTTCCCCGTGGAACGGAGATCGCTCAGCCATCTGTAAACATCGACCGATCCGCCTTTACCGCCTCCAGGATCATGGCCGTCACCGCCCGGATCCGGGCCAACGGTCTCAAATCTGCATGAGTCACCAGCCACAGGCTGCGATCCAGGTGCACCGCGTCTGGCAGGACGCGGCGCAGACCTGCCTCGCGCGCAGCTATGAAGTCCGGCAGCACGCACAGCCCGGCGCCGGCGAGGGCGGCCTGGAGCTGGGCGATCAGGTTTGAACTCTGCAAGGCGACGTGAATATCGACATCCGGCGCCTGCATATAGTCCAGCTCAGGCGCGTAGAGCAGGTCGCCGATATAGCCGATGAAGCGGTGACCAGCCATGTCGGCGCGCGCCAGGATCGGCGGCCGCGCATCCAGGTAGGAGGGAGCCGCGTAAAGGCTCAGTCCGTAATCGGTGAGTTTGCGCGAGACCAACCGGCCCTCGCGCGGCGCGCTGAGCGTCACGGCGATGTCGGCCTCGCGCTTGGACAGGCTGAGCACGCCGGAGATCGCCACGAGCTGGATATCCAGGCCGGGATGGCGATCGGCCAGCCGCGCCATCAGCGGGGCCAGAACATAGCTGCCGAAACCCTCGGGGGCGCCGATGCGAACCGTGCCGCTCAGCGCCTGGTCGGCCTCGCCGAGTTCGTAGGCGGCCCGCAGGGTCAGGCTTTCGATCTTCTCGGCCGTCGGCATCAGCCGCTCGCCGTGCGGCGTCAGGGCGTAGCCGTAGGGGCTGCGGTCGAACAACTGGGCTCCCAGACCGGTCTCGAGCGCCGCGATGCGTCGGGCCACCGTCGTGTGGTCCATGGCGATGCGGGCCGCCGCCGTAGTCAGCCGGCCCGTGCGGGCCACCGCGAGGAAGGCCCGCAGGTCGTTCCAGTTGAAATCCGCCACTGGCCCTCCTGTGCAAAAATGCACAACGATTGCTCAAACCTTTGCATCGTCATGACAGAAAAGCCATGAGATACCGCCGCTATCGCACGTGACTTCGTTCAGAGGACTCCGCCATGGCTTTCGACTCCGCCGCCTGTGCGGCGCTGCCGCCCGCCCGTCTCATCGAGGCCGCCGCGGAACCCTGCCCGGTGTGGGCGGCCGAGAACCCCGACCGCGCCCTCGCGTTGCTGTTCGTGGCTCCGCGCGCCTGCGCCGCCGTCGACGTCCTCGTCTCGCTGTAAGCG
>NZ_DATMYH010000019.1:0-40126 GCF_035561115.1 Brevundimonas sp. | reverse complement strand
TGCATCCCCGCGGAGGCGGGGACCCAGGCTTTGGCCCCGCGCCAGCGCCGGACCCAGCGCCGGTCAGCTCAGCCAGTCTCGTCGTCGCTCAAACCTGGGTCCCCGCCTTCGCGGGGATGCACGGATGGGGGGCGGTCCCCCCTCCCACTGCGTGGGGAGGGGACGGAAGGCGCCGTCTAGCGCCGCTTCAACCCGCCCAGCAGGCCGCGCAGCAGCTCGCGCGTCAGGGTCGAGCCCGCCGTGCGCAGCACCGACTTGGTCGCGGCCTCGATGGGGGTTTCGCGGGTCGAGCGGCGGGGCGTCGCACGGGGGCGGGCCGCCTCCCGGTCGTAGCGGGCCTGTTCGCGGGCCCGGTCCTTCTCGCGGGCGGCGGCGGCCTTTTCGGCCTCCTTCGCGGCGGCCGCGTCGGCTTTCGCGCGGGCCTCGGCCAGTTTCGCATCGGTGGCGGCCTGATCGGCCTGGCCGCGACGGGCGACGAGGATTTCCTCGGCGGATTCGCGGTCGACCACCGCCTCGTACAGGCCGCGCACCGGGCTGGCGGCCATGACGGCGGCGTGCTCGGCGTCCACGGCGGGGCCCAGCCGGCTGTCGGGCGGGCGGATCAGGGTGCGGGCGACGACCCGGGGGGCGCCCTTTTCGTCGAGGGTGGAGACCAGGGCCTCGCCGACGCCGAGGGCCTGGATAGCCTCGGCCGTGTCGAAGGCGGGATTGGCGCGGAAGCTTTCGGACGCCGCCTTGAGGCCGCGCTGCTCGGCGGGAGTGTAGGCGCGCAGGGCGTGCTGGATGCGGTTGCCCAGCTGGGCCAGGACGCTGTCGGGAATGTCGGCCGGGTTCTGGGTGACGAAATAGACGCCGACGCCCTTGGAGCGGATCAGCCGCACCACCTGTTCGACCTTTTCGCGCAGGGCGTCGGGCGTGTCGTTGAACAGCAGATGGGCCTCGTCGAAGAAGAAGACCAGGCGCGGCTTGTCCGGGTCGCCGACCTCGGGCAGCTGTTCGAACAGTTCCGACAGCAGCCAGAGGAGGAAGGCGGCGTAGAGGCGCGGGCTGGCCATCAGTTTCGTGGCGTCGAGAACATTGACCTGGCCGCGGCCGTCCAGGCCGGTGCGCATCATGTCCTCCAGCCGCAGGGCCGGTTCGCCGAAGAAGGCCTTGCCGCCCTGCTGCTCGAGCTGAAGGATGGCGCGCTGGATCGAGGCGATGGAGGCGGGGGCGACATTGCCGACCTCGCGGCCGATGCGGTCCGCGTTCTCGCCGACATAGGCCAGCATGGCGCGCAGGTCGTCGAGGTCGAGCAGCAGCAGGCCCTCCTTGTCGGCGACGTGGAACAGGACCGACAGCACCCCCTCCTGCACCTCGTTGAGGTTCAGCATCCGGGCCAGCAGCAGGGGGCCGATCTCGCTGACGGTGGTGCGGATCGGGTGGCCCTTGAGGCCGTACAGGTCCCAGAAGACGACCGGCGCGGCCCTGGGCTGGAGCGTCAGACCCATGGAGGCGGCGCGGGCCAGCAGTTTTTCGTTCGGCGAACCGGGGACGCAGATTCCCGACAGATCGCCCTTCACATCGGCGCAGAAGACCGGGACCCCGGCGTCCGAAAAGCCCTGGGCCATGATCTGCAGGGTGACCGTCTTGCCGGTGCCGGTGGCGCCGGCGACCACGCCGTGGCGGTTGGCGCGATTGAGCAGCAGGATTTCCGGCAGGCCCGCTCCGCTGTCCATGGATTGGCCGAGGAAGAGGCCGGGGGCGTCGGTCATGGGGGGCTCCTGAATGGCCGCCCACCCTGTCGCGGCGGGCGGCGGGCATCAAGCGCCTTGTCGATCATTGACCGAACCCGCGACGCCGCCGACGATACGGGCATGAAACCGCCCATCGCCCTGCCGACCTCGTCCGTCGCGCGCAACGCGCTCGTGCTGATCGCCGTGGTGGCCGCCGGGGCGGCGGTCTACTGGCTGCGGGGCATACTGACGCCCCTGGCCATGGCCATCTTCCTGATGATCATGATCGACGGGGTGAAGCGGACCATCGAGACCCGCACGCCCGTCCCCGGCCGCTGGGCCGGGGCGGCGGCCCTGCTGGTGGTGGTGCTGGGCTTCTTCGCCTCGATCGCCATCATCGTGAACGGGGCGACGGGCTTCTTCGACGAGGCGACAGGGATCACCACCCGGATCGGGCCGCGGATCGACCAGATCCTGATCGACGGCGGGCGGCTGTTCGGGGTCGAGGCGGCGCCGACGGCCGCCGATCTGCTGGGCCAGCTGGACGTGCGCGGCTATCTGGCCGGCGCGGCCATACAGGCGCAGGGGGTGCTGTCGGGCTCGTTCTTCGTCATGGTCTATCTGGCCTTCCTGCTGGCGTCCCAGTCGGGTTTCCGGCGCAAGCTCGTGGGGCTGTTTCCCGGCCGCGAGGCCCGGTCCGAGGCTCTGGAAGTGTTCCAGAGGGTGCGCGGCGGGGTCGAGGGCTATCTGTGGGTCCAGACGGTGACCGGGGCCATGATCTGCGCCGCCGCCTGGCTGCTGATGCGCGCCGTGGGTCTGCAGAACGCCGAGTTCTGGACCTTCGTCATCTTCATCGTCGGCTTCATTCCGGTGCTGGGCGGGGCGGTCGCGGGCCTGGCCCCGCCGCTGTTCGCCCTGGTGCAGTTCGAAAGCTACTGGCCGGCGGCGGTGCTGCTGGTCGGGCTGCAGGCCATATTGTTCATCAGCGGCAACATGATCCAGCCGCGCATGCAAGGCGACAACCAGAACATCGATCCGGTGGTGGTGCTGCTGTCGCTGGCCCTGTGGGGACAGCTGTGGGGCGTGGTCGGCATGTTCCTGTCGACGCCCCTGGCGGTGATGGCCATGGCCGTTCTGGCCGAGTTCAAGGGCTCGCGCTGGATGGCCATCCTGCTGTCCGGCGACGGCGAGCCCTACGCCGAGGAAGAGGAACCCCGGCCCGCCGGGCGCAGGCGGAGCCGCGTCAACCCGCCGCAGGCCGCGGCCGACTGAGGGCCCGCGGCCGCCCTTGATTGGTCACAACCGGCGCCTATTTCATCCCTGTCGCCGCGGCCCCTCCCCTCCCCCCAAGGCCGCGGTAGAACAGATCGGCGCCAACCCTCCCCCTCCCGGGCGCCGGTCCGAAGCAGGCCGCCGGACGCAAGTTCGGCGGCCTTGTCGTATCCGGAACGCGGCGCCCGGGCCACACCTCAAGCCCCCGGCGCCGCGGGCGCGAAGGCGCGGGAACGCAGGTGCGAAAGCCACGTTAGCGGCGGCGGTACTGCGAAGCGCGGACGGTCCGCGACAGCTCCGAAGGATACCTCATGTACAGAACTCTCTCCGCCGCGTCCCTGGCGGTCCTGCTGGCCGGCGTCGCCGCGCCCGCCCTCGCCCAGTCGGCGCCCGACTGGAGCGGCCCCTATATCGGCGTCTACGGCGGCGTGCTCGAGAACAACGAGGACGCCGGCGAGGGCCTGGTGTTCGACCGCGACTTCGACGGCCAGTTCGACGACACCGTCATTCTGGACGGAACCACCAACAACGCCTTCAGCCCCGGCTCCTGCGACGGCGCCGCCCGGGCCACCGCCGCCGGCTCCGGCTGCGACATCGACCCGACCGGGATCGAGGGGTCGATCCGCGCCGGCTACGATATGCAGTTCGGCCGGGTGGTCGTGGGTCTGGTCGGCGAGTTCAGCGCCGTGGATCTGGAAGACTCGGTGACTTCGTTCAGCACCACCCCGGCCGCCTATGTCTTCACCCGCCAGGTCGAACAGATGGCCGCCCTGCGGGCCCGCATCGGCTTCCCGGTCGGTCCGGCCCTGGTCTACGCCACCGGCGGCGCGGCGACGGCCAGGGTCGAGAACAGCTTCCGCACCACCAATACGGCCAACAGCTTCACCGAAATGGTCGATGAGGACGAGGCCGACGGCTATCAGCTGGGCGGCGGCGTCGAATGGAAACTGGCTCCGAACCTGTCGGTCACGGGCGAGTATCTGTTCTCCAACCTGCAGCCCGGCGACTATGTCGTGCGCGCCGGTCCGGGGACGGCTCCGGCCACCAACCCCTTCATCCTGGCGCCCAACACGGCCGGGACGGACATCACGCGCAGCAACGACGGCCTGGAGCTGCACGCCCTGCGTCTCGGCATGAACGTCCGCTTCTAGACCCTCCTTTCGGGGATCGACGATCGGCGACGCCGGCTCCGGAAACGGGGCCGGCGTTGTCGTTTTGGGGGTTCCCGTGAGAAGCGGGCTGGCCTAGTCAGGCGGCCGTCGGACAGCGCCCTTGCCCCTGCGGCGAAGCGGCCTAGTCTGGCGTCCCATCCGGCGGCCGATGAAGCGGCCGCGCCTGCAAGAGACCTGCCCATGTCCGGCGAAACGGCTGCCAAGCTCCCTCAGGCGATCACCCTGGAGGCGCTGGAGGCCGGTTTTGCGAGCGCGACCGGCGGCGCGCCGGGGCCGGCGGCGAAATCCTATCTGCTGCAGGCGTGGGACGACTACGCCGCCGACGAGGCCCCCGAGCTGGGCGGCGCCGACCTCGCAGCCCTGCTGGCCTCGGTCTGGCGTTCGGCGGACGGCCGCGCCGCCGGCGAGGCCGCGCGGATCAGCCTGGGGCCGCTGACCGGCGCCGACGGCCGGCCGACGGGCTATGACAGCCTGTCGATCGTGCAGGACGACCGGCCGTTCCTCGTCGACAGCGTCATGGGCGAACTGGCCGAGGCCGGGGTCACCGTGCGGTCGATGTACCATCCGATCGTCGAGCGCGACGGCGGACGGGTCTCGCTGATCATCGTCGTCATCGATCCCCTGCCGCAGGAGCGGCGCGACACGCTCGGCGAGGGCCTGGCCGAGACCATGGCCGACGTGCGCGGCGCGGTGGCGGATCACGCGGCCATGAACGCCCTGATGGCGCGCTCGATCGCCCATCTGGAAACCTCGCCCCCCGGGGTGGACGCCGAGGTCCTGGCCGAACACCTGTCCTTCCTGCAGTGGCTGCAGGCCGACCATTTCGTCTTCCTCGGCGCGCGCGACTACGACTATCCGCGCAACAAGGACGGCGGCTACGAGGCCGAGGCGCCGCTGTCGCAGTCGGGGGCCGGACTGGGCGTGCTGGCCGATCCGAACCGCACCGTGCTGCGCCGCGCCAACGAGCCGGCGGTGCTGACGAAGTCGATGAAGAAGCAGCTGGACCTGTCCGAGCCGGTCACGGTGGCCAAGGCCAACGTCCGGTCGCGGGTGCACCGGCGCGCCTATATGGACTACATCGGCGTCAAGCGGTTCGGGCCGGACGGACGGCCGTCGGGCGAGACCCGCTTCGTCGGCCTGTTCACCGCCGAAGCCTATGACAAGACCGCGACCCAGGTGCCGCTGGTGCGCCGCAAGGTCGCCAACGCCCTGAAGCGCGCGGCCAAGGCGCCGGGCAGCCACAGCGAGAAGCGGCTCAAGAACATCCTCGAAAACTATCCGCGCGACGAGCTTTTCCAGATCAGCGAGAACGAGCTGCTGGAGATCGCGCTGGGCATACTGCACCTGCACGACCGGCCGCGGATCAAGATCTTCACCCGCAAGGACCCGTTCGACCGCTTCGTCTCGGTCCTCGCCTTCATTCCGCGCGAGCGGTTCGACGCCTCGGTCCGTGAACGGATCGGCGGCATCCTGGCCAAGGCCTGGGGCGGGCGTCTGTCGGCCTGGTATCCGCAGCTGTCGGACCAGCCGCTGGTGCGCATCCACTATATCATCGGGGTCACGCCCGGAGATCATCCGTGCCCGGATCACATCGAGCTCGAGACCCGGGTGGCCGAGGCGGGGCGCAGCTGGATCGACCGTTTCGAGGGCGCCTTGCGCGCGGCCGATGTGGACGATGTCGCCGTCGGACCGCTGAGCGCGCGCTGGGCCGAGGCCTTCGGCCCCGGCTACCGCGACCGCTACGACGCCGACGAGGCCGTGCGCGACCTGCAGGCGATCGACGGGCTGAACGCCTCGGGGCGGATCGGCCTGGGCGATCCGGTGTCTGTGCGCGCCTTCCGCACGCCGGCCGACGGGCCGCTGAATTTCCGCTTCAAACTGTATCGCCGGGGTTCGGCGGTGCCCTTGTCGGACGTGCTGCCGATCCTTGCCGACATGGGTCTGAAGACGCTGGAGGAATGGGGTCACGCCCTGCATCCGTCAGGCGACCCCGACATCCATGTGCACGAATTCCTGATGGAGGATCCGCGCGGCGGCGACCTGAAATTCGAGGACGTGAAGGGCCCGTTCGAGGCCGCCTTCTCCGCCGTCTGGACCGGGCTGACCGAAAGCGACGGCTTCAACCGTCTGGTGCTGGAGCTGGGCGTCGACTGGCGCGAGGCGGCGTTGGTGCGCACCCTCGCCCGCTATCGCCAGCAGACCGGCCTCGATCCGTCGCAGGCGGTGCAGGAAGAGGCGCTGCGCGACTATCCCGCCGTGGCCCGGGCCATCCTGGCGCTGTTCGAGGCGAAATTCGACCCGGCCAGGGGCGGCGACGGCGCCAGCCGCGAGGACGCGGTCGCCGGACTGGTCGGACAGATCAACGGCCTGCTGCAGGGCGTGAAGAGCCTGGACCACGACCGCGCGCTGCGACGGATGGCCCTGCTGGTCCAGGCGGTCAAGCGGACCAACTACTACCAGACCGGCGCGGACGGCCGGCCCAAGGCCCACATCTCGATCAAGATCGCGTCGCGCGAACTGGCCGACCTGCCCCTGCCCAGGCCGTTCCGCGAGATCTTCGTCTGGGCGCCGCATATCGAGGGCGTGCACCTGCGCTTCGGCCCCGTGGCGCGCGGCGGCCTGCGCTGGTCCGACCGCCGCGACGACTTCCGCACCGAGGTGCTGGGGCTGGTCAAGGCGCAGCAGGTCAAGAATGCGGTCATCGTGCCGGTCGGCTCCAAGGGCGGCTTCTTCCCGAAACATCTGGCCGCCATCGTCCGCGCCGGGGGCGACCGCGACGCCCAGCAGGCCGAGGCCATCCGGGCCTACAAGACCTTCCTGTCGGGCCTGCTGGACCTGACCGACAATATCGACAAGTCCGGCGCGGTGGTTCCGCCGCAGCAGGTCGTCCGGTTCGAGGGCGACGACCCTTATCTGGTGGTGGCCGCCGACAAGGGCACGGCGACCTTCTCGGACATCGCCAACGGGGTGTCGCGCGACTACGGCTTCTGGCTGGACGACGCCTTCGCCTCGGGCGGGTCGGTCGGCTACGACCACAAGGTCATGGGCATCACGGCCCGGGGCGCCTGGGAGGCGGTCAAGCGCCACTTCCGCGAGATGGGCAAGGACATCCAGACCGAGCCCTTCACCGTCGTCGGCGTCGGCGACATGAGCGGGGACGTGTTCGGCAACGGCATGCTGCTGTCGAAGGCGATCAAGCTGGTCGCGGCCTTCGACCACCGCGACATCTTCATCGATCCGAACCCCGATCCGGCGGCGAGCTGGGTCGAGCGGGAGCGGATGTTCAGACTGCCGCGCTCGTCCTGGGCCGACTACGACGTCTCGAAGATCTCGAAGGGCGGCGGCGTCTTCTCGCGCGCGGCCAAGTCGATCGAGCTGAGTCCCGAGATCAGGGCGGCGCTGGACATCCAGGAGGACAGTCTCGATCCCGCCGCCCTGATGAAGGCCATCCTCAAGGCGCCGGCCGAACTGCTCTACCTCGGCGGCATCGGCACCTATGTGAAGGCGCCGCACGAGACCGACGCCCAGGTCGGCGACAAGGCCAATGACGCCGTCCGCATCGACGGCGGCGAACTGCGGGTCAAGGTGGTGGGGGAGGGCGCCAATCTGGGCCTGACCCAGGCCGGACGCATCGCCTTCGCCCGATCCGGCGCGGGTGGGGCCGGGGGGCGGATCAACACGGACGCCATCGACAATTCGGCCGGCGTGGATTCGTCCGACCACGAGGTCAACATCAAGATCCTGACCGGCGCGGCCATCGCCTCGGGCGCGCTGAAGGCCGGGGACCGCGACGCCCTGCTGGCCTCCATGACCGACGAGGTCGGGCTGAAGGTGCTGGTGCACAACTACGACCAGACCCTGGCCGTCTCGCTGCAGGAGGCGGAAGGGCCGGCGGCGCTGGACGCCCAGCAGCGCTTCATGCAATGGCTGGGTTCGAAGGGGAAGCTGGACCGCAAGGTCGAGGGCCTGCCCGACGACCTGAAACTGGCCGAGCTGAAGGCGGCCGGGCAGGCGCTGACCCGGCCGGAACTGGCCGTGCTGACCGCCTATTCCAAGCTGGAGTTGTTCGACGACATCGTCGGCTCGACGGCGCCGGACGACGCCTTCTTCAAACAGACCCTGGTCCGCTATTTCCCCACCCCGTTGGCGAAGTATGAAGCCGACATGCAGCGGCACCGGCTGCGCCGCGAAATCGTCTCGACGATCCTGTCGAACGAGATCGTCAACATGGCCGGCCCGACCTTCCCCGAGCGCCTGCGCCAGTCGGCCCGCTGCGACACGGGGGCCCTGGTCATCGCCTTCGAGGCCGCGCGGCAGATCTTCCGCCTTGACCAGGCGTGGGACGCCGTGTCGGCGCTGGACCTGAAGATCCCGGCCGAGGCCCAGACGGCCCTGTACCGGGAAATCGCCACCGTGCTGCGGCGCCAGACCTTCTGGCTGGCCCGCCGGGCGATGCGTCAGGGCTGCACGGTCGACCAGCTGATCGCGGCCTACCGTCCGGCCGCGGATGCGCTGCGGGCCGCCGGCGGGGCGGTGTTGTCGCGCTTCGAGCAGGCCGGGCTGGAAAGCCGGGTCCAGAGCTTCATCGGCCTGGGTGCGACCGAGGCCATGGCGCGGGACTTCGCCATGCTGCGGCCGCTGGTGGCGACGGCCGACATCGGCGACCTGGCCCGGGAGGCGGGCTGGTCCGAGCCGGCCATGGCCATGCTGTACCACCAGGTCGGCGCGGCCTTCGACTTCGACCGGCTGCGCGCCGCTGCGGGCAATGTGCCGTCGGCGGATCATTTCGACCGTCTGGCCGTGCGCCGCCTGATCGAGGATCTGATGGCGGAACAGGTGCTGCTGACCCGGGCCGTGGCGAGGGCGTCGGACGCAGCGGTGGGGGCCAGCGAGGCGGCCGCCGAGGCGGCGGTGGACGCCTGGATCGGACCGCGTCAGGCGACGGTGGAGGGCGTGCGCGCCTCGGTCGACGAGATCGAGGCCTCGGGCTCGGGCTGGACCTTCGCCAAACTGACCATCGCCAACAGCGCCATTCGTGAGATAGCTTCGTCAGCAAGCTGATGCTTTTGTTTGGGCGCTAGCGCTCGCCGCGCGGCGGCTCACTGCTTTAGCGCGGTCGGTGGTGCGGGAGAGGGCTGATGCCGCGCAAGTTTCTGGTCGTCGTCGACGACAGTCCCGAGTTCGAGTCCGCCCTGCGCTATGCGGCGCGGCGGGCGCGCTCGACCGGCGGGCGGGTGGCGCTGTTGCGGGTGATCCCGGCGGCGGCCCCGGACGCCCACTGGGCCGGGGTTCGCGAGGAAATCGAGCGCCAGACCCGGGTGGAGGCCGAGACCCTGCTCAACAAATGGGCCGATGAGGCGGCGGAGCGCTCGGGCGCCACGCCGCTGCTGCTGATCGAGCGCGGCGAGCCCCAGGACGCCATCCGCAAGGTCGTCGGCGAGGACGCCGAGATCAAGATCCTGGTCCTGGCCGCCGGAAGCGGCGGGCGCGGGCCAGGGCCGCTGGTCTCGGCGGTGGTCAAACAGGGCGGCGCCTTCACCGGACGCAAGCTGCCGGTGACCATCGTGCCCGGCGAGCTGACCGAGAAGGACATCGAGGATCTGGCCTGATCTTCTGGTCGCTAACGCTCGCGACGCGGTCGCTCGCTGCTTGAGCGACCATGTTCGGGGTCGCTAACGCTCGCGACCCGGTCAGCCCGCGCCGGACCGACAGGGTGCGACCGTACGGGCCTTGAACCGGCGCCCCCGGCGGCGCACTTACGCACCATGTTCATCCAGACCGAACCGACGCCGAACCCGAATGTGCTGAAATTCCTGCCGGGGCGGGACGTTTCGGACTCGCCGACCGACTTCGTCAACGCCGAAGAGGCCGCCGCCTCGCCGCTGGCCGAGGCCCTGTTCCAGCTGGAAGGCGTGACCGGCGTCTTCTTCGGTTACGACTATGTCTCGGTGACGCGCGACGCCCACGGACCCGAATGGAGCACGATGAAGGCCCCGATCCTGGCGGCCATCATGGACCAGTTCGTCTCGGGCGCGCCGCTGATGCGGAACGCCGGGTCCGCGCCGGACGCCCACGGGGCGGGGGACTCCGAGGTCGTGGCCGAGATCAAGCAGCTGCTGGACAGCCGGGTCCGCCCGGCGGTGGCGCAGGACGGAGGCGACATCCTGTTCGACGCCTTCGACGAGACGACCGGAGTCCTGACCCTGCGCATGCGCGGCGCCTGCGCCGGCTGTCCGTCGTCCTCGGCGACGCTGAAGGCCGGGGTCGAGCAGCTGATGAAACACTATGTCCCGGAAGTGACGCGCGTCGAACAGGTGCTGTGAGCCTTTCTGGGCCGCGCCGCGGCTCGCTGCCCGGGCGCTCCCCCATCTGAAACGAATTCGTCCTCGCTTCCGCGCGAAGACGGCGCCATCATTCCCCCATGCCCCGGTTCGAAAGCGATGATGACGCCCGCCGTCTCGGCGAGGCCCTGGCGGCCCTCCGCCGCGAGGCCGGGCTGAGCCAGGCCGAGGCCGGACAGCGCGCCGGCATGACCAGCCAGGGCTGGGGTCTCTACGAGGCGGGCAAACGCTCCGGCCTGTTCCGTCCCGACGTCCAGCGACGCCTCACGGGCGCGATAGGGGCCACGGTCGAGGCCCTGGCCCTCGTTCAGGGCGCCCCCGGCGAGGACAGGCCCGACCGGCCCGCCGGCGAGCGGGGCGTGGCGAACGCGGGCCGGGGGTTCATCGACGCGCCGCCGCCGCCCGCCGCGGTCCGGCGGCTGCAGCTGTCCAATGACGACCTGGCGCCCTGGGCCGCGTCCGGCGTCGTGCTGGAATATCAGCCGGGCCGGTGGCCGCGGCGGGATCAGGGCTGCGTCATCGAAATGGCCGACGGCGAGGTGCGCGTCAGACTGTATGACCGGGCCGACGCCGAGCTGCTGGTCGTGCGCGGCGGGCCCGGCGGGTTGGGGGCCGAGGAACGGATCGCGCGCGCCGACACCCGGACCGTCTCCGCCGTCGTGGCCCGGCTGGAGCGCTGATGAAACTATTTTGTTGCAACGTTTTCGTTTCCATGAAACCTTCCGGGGCGGAACGGGAGGCGAACGGCCATGGGCAGGATCGGCGGACGGAACGACGTGGACGCCTATGTCGGCGCGCGCATCAGCCTGCGCCGTTCGGCCCTGGGCCTGTCGCAGAGCGCCCTGGCCCAGCAGCTGGGGATCAGCTTCCAGCAGGTGCAGAAATACGAGACGGGTCAGAACCGCATCTCGGCCTCGCGGCTGCATCGCGCCGCGACGGTGCTGGGCACTTCGGTGGAGTCCTTCTTTCCCCCGGTCGAGACGGCCCGGGGCGCGGTCGACGACGGCTGGGCCTCCCTGCGCTTCATCACCGCCACGACGGACGGCCGGGCGGTAGCCGCCGGCTTCCCGATGATCGAGGATCGCGACGTGCGCAAGGCCGTGGCGCGCATCGTCCAGGCGCTGGCGCGGGACGTCTGAGCGCGTCCCGGGGAGATCGGCCGTGAAGGTGCTGGTCGTCGATACGGCGCTGGGCCTGTGCACCGCCGGCGTGTTCGAGGTCGAGGGCGACGAGACCCGCGCCCTCGGCCTGCGCTCGGAAACGATGGCCAAGGGGCATTCGGAACGGCTGGCGGGCTTTGCGCGCGACGCCATGGCGCAGGCCGGACTGGCGTTCGGCGCGATCGACCGGATCGGTGTGACGGTGGGGCCGGGGTCATTCACCGGCCTGCGGGTCGGCCTCGCCTTCGCCCAGGGACTGGGGGCGGCGCTGGGGCGGCCGGTGGTCGGCCTGTCGAGCCTCGACGCCCTGGCGGCGTCTGCGCCGTCAGGTCCGGCGGCGGCCCTGATCGACGCCCGGCGGGGGCAGGTCTATGCGCGGTTCTGGAGGGACGGCGTCCCCCGCGGCCCGGCCGAGGCCCTGTCGCTGGAGGCGGCGGCGGAGCGGATCGCCGCCATGGAGGCCGGCGCGGTGCTGATCGGATCGGGCGCGGGCCTGTTCGCCGGGGCCTTTCCGGTTCTGACGCAGAGGCCGCTGGCCGGAGCGGCGCCCGAGGCCCTGGCCCTGCTGACGGCGGCGGCCGACCCGGCAAGCGCACCGCCCCGCCCCCTGTATCTGCGCGCGCCCGACGCCACCCCGCCCAGCCGCCTGCCGGGTCAGGCCCGGCCCGCGCGGCCGTCGTGAGCGACGTCGCCGCCCGGCTGGCCGCGCTCCACGCCGGGGCCTTCGACGCGCCATGGGACGCGGCGGCCTTCGAAACGCTGCTGGGCCAGGCCGGGGTCTTTCTGGCCGAGACGCCGGACGGCTTCATCCTGATGCGGACGGTCGCCGACGAGGCCGAGATCCTGACGCTGGCCGTGCGGCCCGCGGCGCGGCGTCGCGGCGTCGGGGCGGAGCTGGTCGCCCGGGGGGTCGCCGGGGCCGCGGCGCGGGGCGCGGCGCGCGTATTCCTGGAGGTGGCCGAGGACAACGCCGCCGCGCGCGCCCTCTACGCCCGGGCCGGCTTCGTCGAGGCCGGGCGGCGGCCGCGATACTACGCCCGCGCGGACGGTTCGCGACAGGACGCCCTGCTGTTGGCCGTCACCCTGGCCGCACGGCTTCCATAAGTCGGGCCGTCCGCCTATCCTTGCGGCCATGGACCGGATCGAAAAACTCTGCGCCGAGCGCGGCATGCGAATGACCGAACAGCGCCGCGTCATCGCGCGCGTGCTGTCGAGCGCCGAGGACCACCCGGACGTCGAGGAGCTGTACCGTCGCGCCTCGGCCATCGACCCCCATATCTCGATCGCCACCGTCTACCGGACCGTGCGCCTGTTCGAGGAGGCCGGGGTGGTCGAGAAACATGACTTCGGGGATGGCCGCAGCCGCTATGAGGAGGCCGGCGACGATCACCACGACCACCTGATCGACACCCGTTCGGGCGAGGTGATCGAATTCTTCGACGCCGAGATCGAGCGGCTGAAGACCGAGATCGCCGAACGGCTGGGCTTCGAACTGATCGGCCACAAGCTGGAACTGTATGGCAAACCGATCGTCGGGGCCGAGCCGTCCAAGCGCGAAGGCCTGATCTTCAAGCGCCACGCCGCGCGGAACGATCCCGCGGACGCGGGCTGACCACGGGCGGCGGGACTCCTGCGGGCCATGGCGTGCGGCGCGGGCGCGCATTAAAAGTCGCCTCATGACCGAGACCCTCGTCCCGCCGGCGGCGTCAGACGGACAGGCCGCGCCCAAGCGCCTGTTCATCAAGACCTACGGCTGCCAGATGAACGTCTATGACTCCGAGCGCATGGCCGATGTGCTGCGGCCGCTGGGCTATGCCACGACAGACACGGCGGCCGATGCGGACTTCGTCATCCTCAACACCTGCCACATCCGCGAGAAGGCGGCCGAGAAGGTCTATTCCGAGCTCGGCAAGCTGAGAGAATTGAAGGACGCCCGGGCGGAGAATTCGAAGACCGGATCCGGGAATTCGAGGAATTCGATGATCATCGCCGTGGCCGGGTGCGTCGCCCAGGCCGAGGGCGAGGAGATCATGCGCCGCCAGCCGGCGGTGGACATCGTCGTCGGGCCGCAGGCCTACCACCAGCTGCCCGAACTGCTGACCCGCACGGCGCGGGCGCGGGGCGAGCGGATCGGGGCCGACTTCGCCCCCGTCGACAAGTTCGACGCCCTGCCGCAGGCGCGCGGCGTCAACGGGCCGACCGCCTTCCTGACGGTGCAGGAGGGATGCGACAAATTCTGCACCTTCTGCGTCGTGCCCTATACCCGCGGCGCCGAGTGGTCGCGGCCGGTCGCGGCGGTGCTGGCCGAGGCGCGCGAACTGGCGGGCCGGGGGGTGCGCGAGGTCACCCTGCTGGGCCAGAACGTCAACGCCTATGACGGCGAGGGGCCGGACGGCGCGTCGTCGACCCTGGCGCGGCTGGCGTACGCCCTGGCCGAGATCCCCGGGATCGACCGCATCCGCTATACGACCAGTCATCCCAACGACATGACCGACGCGCTGATCGCCGCGCATGGCGAGCTGGACGCCCTGATGCCGTGGCTGCACCTGCCCGTGCAATCGGGCTCGGACCGGGTGCTGCGGCTGATGAACCGCAGGCACGGGCGGACGAAATACCTCGAGCTGATCGACCGTATCCGCGGCAGCCGGCCCGACATGGCGATGTCGGGCGACTTCATCGTCGGCTTCCCGGGCGAGACGGACCGGGACTTCGAAGAGACCATGGATCTGGTCCGGCGCGTCGGCTACGCCTCGGCCTTCGCCTTCATGTATTCGCCGCGTCCGGGCACGCCGGCGGCGTCCATGACGGGGCAGGTCCCGGCCGAGGTTGCCCGCGCGCGCCTGCACGCCCTGCAGGCCCTGCTGGCGGAACAGCAGCTGGCGTTCAACATGGACAAGGCGGGCCGGACGGTCGACGTCCTGTTCGAGAAGAAGGGCCGCCATGGCGCCCAGGCCATCGGGCGCTCGCCCTGGCTGCAGTCGGTCCACGTCGACGACGCGGATCATCTGATCGGCCGGATCGTTCCGGTCGATATCGAATACGGCCAGCAGAATTCCCTGAAGGGCCGGCTGACGGAAAAGGCACTGGATGGCGCGTGAGAGTGAGTTCCTGGCGTTGGGCGATGGAGCCCTGCGCGCCGTCATCGGTCCCGGCAGCAGGCACCTGGCCCTGATCGAGGATCGTTTCAAGGTTCTGGTGGAGACGCCCGGCGGAGGCGTGTCGATCAACGGCTCGGCCCGCGACCGGTCGCAGGCGAAACGGGTCATCGAGACCCTGGCCAACCGCGCCGAGGCCGGGGCCGAGATCACCGAGGCCGACGTGCGCACGGCTCTGGGCGCGGCGGCGACCCAGCCGCGGGCCGGGCAGGGGAGCGTGGCGCCTGACGCCATCGCCCTGCCGGTGGGGCGGCGCGGGGCCATCGCGCCCAAGACCGCGGCCCAGGCCAACTATCTGGCGCTGCTGTCGCAGTGCGAGCTGACCTTCGGCGTCGGTCCGGCGGGCACGGGCAAGACCTTCCTGGCGGCGGCCTATGGCGCCTCCCTGCTGCGGCGGGGACAGGTGGACCGGCTGGTGATCACCCGGCCGGCGGTCGAGGCCGGCGAGAAGCTGGGATTCCTGCCGGGCGATCTGAACGAGAAGGTCGACCCCTATCTGGCCCCCATCTGGGAGGCGCTGAACGACATCCTCGGCCCCGACGACGTGCGCCGCCGACGCGACAAGGGCGAGATCGAGGCGGCGCCGATCGCCTTCATGCGCGGCCGCACCCTGGCCCATGCCTACATCATCGTCGACGAGGCCCAGAACACCTCGCGGCTGCAGATGAAGATGGTCCTGACCCGGCTGGGCGAGGGCGCGCGGATGGTGGTGACGGGGGATCCGTCGCAGGTCGATCTGCTGAATCCGCGCGACTCGGGCCTGAAGCACGCCCTGCGCATCCTCGAGGACGTAAAGGGCGTCGGGGTGCAGCGGTTCGAGGCCCAGGACGTGGTGCGTCACGCCATGGTCGAGCGGATCGTGCGCGCCTATGACGCCGACGCGGCCAGCCGCCGTCCCGCGGCCGATCTGGAGGACCCCGACGCGTGATCGAGGTCGAGATCGAGGATGCGGCCTGGACAGCGGCCCTGCCGGACGCCGAAACCGTGGCCGAGCGGGCGGCGACGGCGGCCCTGGGCCGGGTCGAGGGCGATGTCGTCGTGCTGCTGACGGACGACGAGGGGGTGCGCGACCTCAACGCCCGCTTCCGCGACAAGGACCGGCCGACGAACGTGCTGTCCTTCCCGGCGGCGGAGAGCGCAGCGCCGCATCTGGGCGATCTGGTGCTGGCCTACGGCGTCTGCGCGGCGGAGGCGCAGGCCCAGGGCAAGACCTTGGCCGATCATCTCAGCCATCTGGCGGTGCACGGCGTGCTTCACCTGTTGGGCCGGGACCATGAGGCCGAGGCCGAGGCCGAGGCGATGGAGGGCGAGGAGCGATCCATTCTTGCCAGCCTGGGCGTCGCCGACCCATACAGGCGCGATGACTCACCCAACGGCCAGGCCTGAGACCGACAGCCCCGGGGGCGGCCCGCGCGCACGGCTGATCCTGCGTTTCGGCCGCATCGGCCTGGCGCTGGCGGCCGGGGCGGCGGCGGCGCTGGCGCATCCGCCGTTCGGCGTCCTGCCGGGCCTGCTGGGCTACGCCCTGCTGATGTTCCTGTCCGAGCGGTCCGCGGCAGGGCGCGGCGCCTTCTGGATGGGCTGGCTGGCCGGCTTCGCCTATTTCTTCATCAGCTGCTGGTGGGTGGCCGAGGCCTTCCTGGTCAATCCGGCCCAGGCGTGGATGGCCCCGTTCGCGGCCAGCCTGCTGCCCGCCGGCCTGGGCCTGTTCTGGGGGACGGCGACGGCGCTGTACCGGCGGTTCATGCCCGACGGCGTCAGGCGCGTGCTGGTCTTCGCCGCCCTGTTCTGCCTGCTGGAATGGCTGCGCGGCCATGTGCTGACCGGCTTCCCGTGGAATCCGGCCGGGGCCAGCTGGAAGGCGGGGTCGGCGGCGTCGCAGTTCGCCGCGGTCGCCGGCGTTTACGGCCTGGGCTTCGTCACCGTGGCGGGCGCGGCCGCCTTCGCCCCCCTGCTGGGCGCCGGCGCGCGCAAGGCCCGCATCGGTTCGGCGGTGCTGGGCGCTCTGGCGCTGGGCGCGCTGGTGGTCGGGGGGACGGTGCGGCTGTCGCAGGCGCGGCTTGAGCTGACCGACACCGTGGTCCGCATCGTCCAGGCGGACGTGCCGCAGGAATCCAAATGGACGCCCGAGGCCTATCAGGGGATCGTCGATCGCTACGTCAATCTGACCGGCCACGCCGGCGCCCTGACGCCGGATCTGATCGTCTGGCCCGAGGGGGCGCTTCCGGCCTCGGCCAATCAGGTGTTTGCGCCGGGCTCGGCCGACGCCGAGGCGATCGCGCGGGCGGTGCAGCCGGGCCAGAGCCTGATCGTGGGTCTGGGCCGGGGCGTGCCCGATCCGGCGGCGCCCGGGGGCGGCCGCTACTACAACAGCCTGTTCGTGCTGACCGACGAGGGCGCGGACGGCCTGCGGATCACCGCCACCTATGACAAATACCGGCTGGTGCCGTTCGGCGAGTATCTGCCGGCGGGCGGTCTGATGGGCGCGCTGGGGGTTCGCAGCCTGACCCATATGCCGACCGATTTCAGCGCCGGACCATGGCCCGCGCCGATCGATATCCCCGGCGCGCCGCGGGCCCAGCCGCTGATCTGCTACGAGAGCCTGTATCCCGGCTTCACCCCGGGCGCCGCCGGCCGGCCGGGCTGGATCGTCAACATCTCGAACGACGCCTGGTTCGGTCGCACCTCGGGGCCGCTGCAACATCTGAATCTGGCCAGCTATCGGGCCATCGAGACGGGTCTGCCGGTGGTCCGGTCAACGCCGACCGGCGTATCGGCCATGATCGATCCCTGGGGCCGGGTCGTCGACGACCAGCGGCTTGAGCCGGGCGAAAGCGGGGTCATCGACGCGCGCCTGCCGCGACCGACGGGGGTGACGCCCTATGGACGGTTCGGAGACCTGCCCTTCCTGCTGGCGGTGCTGGCCGGTCTGGCCCTGGCGATCCGCCGGGGCGGGCTGCGCCGCCCGGGAAGGCCGGATTGACGCTGCGTCACCTCCCCGTTGAGGCGAGTTTTCCCGCGCTGCGGGAGGCGTGGAACCCGTTACTCAACCAAGGCTGGGCGTGGCGCCCGGGTTTTTGCATTTTTTGATGACAGCGGGCAAAGCCGAGCGCATTCAGGCGTTACGGTACCAACCGAAGGACGAGTAACAATGGCGAGAGGCAAGGGCGAGGACGGTCCTCATCCCGTGGACCGGCATGTCGGTCGGCGCGTGTGCGAGAAACGGCTGGCGCTCGGCTACAACCAGAGTGACCTCGGTCGGGCCCTGGGCCTGACCTTCCAGCAGATCCAGAAATACGAGAAGGGGGCGAACCGTATCTCGGCCTCCAAGCTCTGGGACATCGCGCGGTTCTTCAAGGTCGATATCGGCTATTTCTTCGAAGGCCTGAGCGGCGCCCAGATCGCGGGCCTGACCGAGGGCGGGGCGGCGTACGAGCACGATTTTCCGGCCACGCGCTACACCATCGAGATCAGCCGCCTGGCGCCCCAGCTGTCCAGCCGGCAGCAGAAGCTGGCCCTGGAGCTGATCCGCGAGATGGCGGACCGCAAGGAAACGGACGAGGCCTGATCCGTCCGGCGGACGGTCGTCCGCCTATTGATCCGCCCCGGTCCGCCGCCGGCCGAAGGTCGGCGCCCGCGCCTTCTGTTCGGCCCAGTAGGCCGCGCCCTCGCGCGGCTTGAACATGGTCTTGGGCACGCCGTCGCGCGACACCACGGCGAAGGTGTTGGTCGAGGCCTGATACAGCAGCACGTCGCCATTGGGGCGCTCGGCCCGGTCCGTTCCGGCCGGCGGCCGCGCCGTGAAGGCCTGGATCTTCGCCAGATAGTCCTGCGGCGTGCGCGACCCGAAATCGGCCCCGTTGCGCTCGAACAGCCGCGTGACCTTGGCGTCCGCCGTCTCGCGGCGATTGGCGGTCAGAACCGGTTTGACCTGTTCGGGCGCAGGCTCCGCGCCAGCCGCCGGGCCGGGGCCGGGGCGCCTGACGCCGCTGTGAGCACCGCCTCGCCCGCGTCCGCCGCGCGGTCGCGCGTCTCGACGGCCGAGCCGCCGTTGCCGCAGGCCGAGACGCCCGCCACCGCGGCGATCGCGCCCGCGATCCAGAGCCTGGAGATCATTCTGTCCTCCCGAAGGTTGAAACTCCTGAGCGCGAACATAACCACAGGTCTTATGTTCTTGCAATGTTCCGATGTGAAGCCCCGTCCCTCGACGGAACGGGCCGGGATGGCTAGATGACCGGCATGACCACCGCCGCCCTGTCCGGACGCAAGATTCTGCTGATCGTCGGCGGCGGCATCGCCGCCTACAAGACACTGGAGCTGACGCGGCTGCTGAAGAAGGCGGGGGCCGAGGTCATGAGCCTGCTGACGGCGGCGGGGGCCGAGTTCGTGACCCCCATGTCGCTGGCCGCCCTGACCGGCCATCCGGTGCGCCAGGCCCTGTTCATGCCGGAGGACGAGACGGCCATGGGCCATATCGAGCTGTCGCGCTGGGCCGATCTGGTGGTGGTCGCGCCGGCGACGGCGGGTCTGATCGCCAAGGCGGCCAACGGCCTCGCCGACGATCTGGCCTCGACCACCCTTCTCGCCACGGACAAGCGGGTCTTGCTGGCCCCGGCGATGAACGTGCGGATGTGGCTGCATCCGGCCGTGCAGGCGAACATGGCGCGGCTCAAGGGGTTCGACGGCTTTCACGGCGTGGCCGTGGTCGGACCCGACGAGGGCGAGATGGCGTGCGGCGAGTTCGGCCCGGGCCGGATGGCCGAGCCGGCGGCGATCATGGACGCCATCCTGGGCCTGCTGGACGGGCCCGACGGTCGTCCTCTGGCGGGGCGCAAGGCGGTGGTGACGGCCGGGCCGACTTTCGAGCCGATCGACCCGGTGCGGGGCCTGACCAACCGGTCCAGCGGCAAGCAGGGCTATGCGATCGCGGAGGCGCTGGCGCGACTGGGCGCGCAGGTGACGCTGGTGTCCGGGCCGGTGGCGCTGGGCGCGCCCGTGGGCGTCGAGCGCGTGTGGGTGGAGACGGCGCGGGAGATGAAGGACGCGGTCGAGGCGGCCCTGAATACGACGGACGGGCCTGCGGATATCGCGGTGATGAGCGCCGCGGTGGCCGACTGGCGGGTGGACGGCGTGGCCTCGGGCAAGATCAAGAAGGCGCCCGGCGGGCCGCCGTCGCTGGCCCTGATCGAGAATCCGGACATTCTGGCCGGGGTGTCGGCGCCCGGAAAGCGGCGTCCCCGGCTGGTCGTGGGCTTCGCGGCCGAGACCGCGGACCTCGAGGCCAACGCCCGGAGCAAGCTGTCGCGCAAGGGCTGCGACTGGATCGTCGGCAACGACGTGTCCGACGACGTCTTCGGCGCCGACGGCAACACCGTGACCCTGTTCACCCGCGACGGCTCGGCGGAAAGCTGGCCGCGCCAGTCCAAGGCCGAGGTGGCGCGGAAACTGGCGGCCCGGATCGCCGACCATTTCAAAGCTTGAGAGAGCCGTTCTCCACAGCTTATCCACAAAGACAATCGGGCCGGGACAACCGATACAGTCCGACCGCGACAAGGGCGATAAGCTGGACAGCCGATACATCGTCCTCGCACCGCCAGGGAAATCCATGACCACCGTCCGCGTCGAACGCCTCTCCCATGCCGGGGACCTGCCCCTGCCCGCCTATGAAACCGGGGGCTCGGCCGGGATGGACCTGCGGGCGGCGGTGGCGGAGGACGCGCCCCTGACGCTGGCGCCCGGCGCGCGGACGCTGGTGCCGACCGGCCTGAGGATCGCGCTGGAGCCCGGTTATGAGGCCCAGGTGCGGCCCCGCTCGGGTCTGGCGCTGAAGCACGGCCTGACCTGCCTGAACTCGCCCGGCACGATCGACAGCGACTATCGCGGCGAGGTCGGGGTCATCCTGATCAACCACGGGCAGGAGCCGTTCGTGATCCGCCGCGGCGAGCGCATCGCCCAGATGGTCATAGCCCGCTACGCCCAGGCCGAAATGACCGAGGTCGGGACGCTGGACGAAACCGCGCGCGGGACCGGCGGTTTCGGCTCGACCGGGCGCTAAGCGGAGCCATTCGGCGCGGGGCGCGTTAACCCTGCTTCCGGCCAGGCTTGGCCGTGTCATGGAGGTCGGCGTATGGAGTCCCTGTTCGATTCGATCGGCGCGTTTCTGACCGGTATTTTCGGCCTCGCCCAGGGCGGGTTCGACAGCGTCAACCAGATCATGGGTCTGCTGATCGCCGTGATCGCGGCCCTGATGATGGCCGCATGGAACCGCCTGTGGGCGACCGCCCTGGGCGCGGCCTTCGTGCATATCCTGATCGGGGTGGTGCGGCCGATGCTGGACGGCGGGGCGCTGGTCCTGCCGAACCTGCTGAGCCTGGGCTTCTGGATGACCGTGCTGGCCCTGTTCCTGGGCTATGCGATCGTCATCGCGGTCTTCTTCTTCATCAAGTCGCTGTTCGTGGGCCGCGGTCACAGCCGCCACCGCCACGCGCACTGAGGCCAAGGGGGCCTCAGTATCCTTGGTGGGCCGCGGTCGTCGGCCCTTCGGGACCTCCCGACCCGACGCGGCCTGGCGCTTCGCGCATGCTTGCGCTCAAGCAGCGACCGACCGCGTCGGGAGCGGTAGCGCCCCGGGCAGGCCGTCAGGCCTGCCGAAAGCCAAGCACGTCCTGCATGTCGTAGAGGCCCGGCTTGCGGCTGCGCACCCATGCGGCGGCGGCCACGGCCCCACGGGCGAACAGCGAGCGGTCGATGGCCGAGTGGCTGAGGGTCAGGGTCTCGTCCTCGGACGCGAACAGGACGGTGTGTTCGCCGATGATCCCGCCGGCGCGCAGGGAGGCGAAGCCGATCCTGCCCGGCGCGCGCTCGCCGGTGATGCCGTCGTACGGGGCGGTGCGGACGTCGGCCAGATCCTCGCCGCGGCCGCTGGCGGCGGCCTCGCCCAGCATCAGGGCCGTACCCGAGGGGGCGTCGGCCTTCTTGCGGTGGTGGGCCTCCAGCACCTCGATGTCCCAGTCGCGCGGGTCCAGCCGCTGGGCCGCGTGTTCGACCAGACCGATCAGGATGTTGACCCCCAGCGAGAAATTGCCGCTGCGGACGATGGCGATCTTTTCCGACGCCTTGTGGATGTCGGTCTCCTGCTCGGGCGTCAGGCCGGTCGAGCCGATGACGAGGGCCGGACCGCCGCGTCCGGCGCAGGCCCGGGCCAGTTCGACCGAGGCCTCGGGGGTCGAAAAGTCGATGATGACGTCGCACAGCGACAGGTCGGGGGTCTCGCCGCGATCGAAGCGGGCGGCGACCACGACGTCCTCCCGGGCGTCCAGAACGGTCGAGACGGCCCGGCCCATGCGGCCCCGGGCGCCGGAGATGCCGGCGTGGAAGATGGCGCTCAAATCGGACCCCTGTCAGTTCGTCTGCATTGTGAAGGGTTTCTGTCCGACCGTCATCCCAGCACCGCCCCGTCACCTTCGGGGCAAGCCCGAGGTTGACGGCAGTGGATGGATCTACTGCGGCGCTTCCGCGCCCAGGATGTCGGCCCAGAAGCGTTTGGCCTTGCCGGCGAAGGACGAGTTGCGCGGGGTCTGGCTCTCGCCGAGCGAGGCGGCCAGTTCCTGCAGCAGCTCCTTCTGGTGCGCCGTCAGGTCGGTCGGGGTCTCGACGAACAGTTCGACCACCAGATCGCCGCGGTTCTTGCCGTTCAGATGCGGCATGCCCTTGCCCTTGATGCGCACCGTCTTGCCGGTCTGGGATCCGGCCGGGACGCTGACGGGAGCCCGGCAACGGCCATCGCAGGCCTCGGAGGTCAGGCAGGGGGCGTCGATCTCGCCGCCCAGGGCCGCGGTGGTCATGGGCACGGGGACGGTGACCAGAAGGTCCAGATTGTCGCGCTCGAACAGCTCGTGCGGGGTCACCGACAGGAAGACGTACAGGTCGCCGCGCGGACCGCCGCGCTGGCCGGCGTCGCCCTCGCCCGACAGGCGGATGCGCGAGCCGTCGTCGACCCCGGCGGGGACCTTGAGCTGCAGCATGCGGTTCTTGCGGACCTGGCCGTGGCCGGCGCAGCTGGTGCAGGGCTCGGCGATCATCTGGCCGTGGCCGCCGCATCGGGGGCAGGTGCGCTCGACCTGGAAGAAGCCGTTGGCGGAGCGGACCCGGCCGGCGCCCTGACAGGTGGTGCAGGTGGTCGGCTTGGTGCCGGCCTTGGCGCCGGAGCCCTCGCAGGTTTCGCAGGTGGCGGTGGTGGGGACGGCGATCTCGACGTCGGCGCCCTTGTAGGCCTGCTCCAGCGTGATCTCGAGGTCGTAGCGCAGGTCCGAGCCGCGCCGCGGGCCGTGCTGGCGGGCGCCGCCGCCGCGACCGCCGAAGACGTCGCCGAACGCCTCGCCGAAGACCTGGGAGAAGATGTCGTTGACGTCGGTGAAGCCCTGGCCCTGGCCGCCAAATCCGCCGCCGCCGCCGTTCAGGCCGGCGTGGCCGAAGCGATCGTAGGCGGCGCGTTTCTGGTCGTCCGAGAGGACGGAATAGGCTTCGGAGATTTCCTTGAAGCGCGCCATGGCGTCCTCGCACCCGCCGTTCTTGTCGGGGTGGTGCTTCATGGCCAGCTTGCGGTAGGCCGCCTTCAGCCCGGCGGCGTCGATGGTCCGTTCGACCTCGAGAACCTCGTAATAGTCACGCGTCGCCATCAGGCGTTCGTCCTCTTACCCGTGCCGACGGTCCGCGCCTCTTGCCGGGCGAATGGATCGAAACGGCTGACCGGGCTGACATGGGCGCCCGGCAAAATGATGCAAGTTGTCTCCTCCCCGTTGCGCAGCGCGCCGACGAGGGGGACCGCGAGACGCGTGGAGGGCTGGTTCCGTCGCACGATCCCTTTCGGGAGCGAGTCCAGGGCAACCAGCCCCTCCACCGCTTCGCGGTCCCCCTCCCCATCGCAAGGGCGACGGGGAGGAGACGGGTGCTTTACGCGCTCTTCTTCTCGTCGTCGCCGGCGTCGGGGGCGACTTCCTCGAATTCGGCGTCGACCACGCCGTCGTCGGCGGGGGCTTCAGCCGAGGCGTCGTCGCCGGCGCCCTGTTGCGAGGCGTACATGGCCTCGCCCAGTTTCATCGAGGCCTGGACCAGGGTGTTGGTCTTCGTCCGGATGTCTTCCGGGTCCGTGCCGTCCTTCGCCGTCTTCAGTTCGGCGAGGGCGGTTTCGATCGCGGTCTTCTCTTCGGCCCCGACCTTGTCGCCGTGTTCGGCCATGGCCTTTTCGGTCGAGTGGATCAGGCTGTCGGCGGCGTTGGCCGCCTCGACCATTTCCTTTTTCGCCTTGTCGGACGCGGCGTTGGCCTCGGCTTCCTTGACCATCTTGTCGATGTCGGCGTCCGAGAGGCCGCCGTTGGCCTGGATGCGGATCGACTGTTCCTTGTTGGTCGCCTTGTCCTTGGCGGTGACGTGGACGATGCCGTTGGCGTCGATGTCGAAGGCGACCTCGATCTGGGGCATGCCGCGCGGCGCGGGGGGGATGCCCATCAGGTCGAACTGGCCCAGCACCTTGTTGTCGGACGCCATCGGACGCTCGCCCTGGAAGACCCGGATCGTCACGGCCGACTGATTGTCGTCGGCGGTCGAGAAGACCTGGCTCTTCTTGGTCGGAATGGTCGTGTTGCGTTCGATCAGCGGAGTGAAGACGCCGCCCAGGGTCTCGATGCCGAGGGTCAGCGGGGTCACGTCCAGCAGCAGCACGTCCTTGACGTCGCCCTGCAGCACGCCGGCCTGGACCGCGGCGCCGAGCGCGACGACTTCGTCGGGGTTCACGCCCTTGTGCGGCTCCTTGCCGAAGAATTTCTTCACGGCTTCCTGGACCATCGGCATGCGGGTCATGCCGCCGACCAGCACCACTTCGTCGATGTCCGAGGCCTTGAGGCCCGCGTCCTTCAGCGCCTTGGCGCAGGGTTCGATGGTGCGCTGGACCAGATCGTCGACGAGGGCCTCCAGCTTGGCGCGCGACAGCTTGATGTTGAGGTGCAGCGGACCCGAGGCGTTCATGGTGATGAACGGCAGATTGACCTCGTACTGGGTCGTGGAGCTGAGCTCCTTCTTGGCCTTTTCGGCCTCTTCCTTGAGGCGCTGCAGGGCCAGTTTGTCGGAGCGCAGGTCAACGCCCTGCTCCTTCTTGAACTCGTCGGCCAGATAGTCGACCAGGCGCAGGTCGAAGTCCTCGCCGCCGAGGAAGGTGTCGCCGTTGGTCGACTTCACCTCGAAGACGCCGTCGCCGATCTCGAGGATCGAGACGTCGAAGGTGCCGCCGCCGAGGTCATAGACGGCGATCTTCTGGCCGTCGTTCTTGTCGAGGCCATAGGCCAGGGCGGCCGCGGTCGGCTCGTTGATGATGCGCAGGACTTCCAGGCCGGCGATCTTGCCGGCGTCCTTGGTCGCCTGACGCTGGGCGTCGTTGAAATAGGCCGGCACGGTGATGACGGCCTGGGTCACGGTCTCGCCGAGATAGGCCTCAGCGGCCTCCTTCATCTTGCCGAGGGTGAAGGCCGAGACCTGCTGGGGCGAATAGTCCTTGCCGTGGGCCTTGACCCAGGCGTCGCCGTTCGGACCCTTGACGATCTCATAGGGGACCATGCCCTTGTCCTTGGCCACCACGGGATCCGTGAAATTGCGGCCGATCAGGCGCTTGATGGCGAAGAAGGTGTTGGTCGGGTTGGTGACCGCCTGGCGCTTGGCCGGCTGGCCCACCAGCACCTCGCCGCTGTCCTGTATGGCGACGACGGAGGGCGTGGTGCGGTTGCCCTCGGCGTTTTCGATGACCTTGGGGTTCTTGCCGTCCATGACGGCGACGCACGAGTTCGTCGTGCCCAGGTCGATGCCGATGATCTTGGCCATGTGTTGGTCTTTCACTCCATTTCAGCGGGCGGTGCGGCGGCCTTTTAAAGCGAAGCGCCGCGCGTGACCGCCCCCGGTGTCAGGGTCTTTGGTCGGTTGGTACGGTTCCGGCCGCAAAGCCCCACGAACTGCGGGGATTTACGGCGGTTGTGGCCGATATGGGAAACACCCCCCGCCCTGCAAGCCCCAAACGCTTCAGGGCGAAGATTCGCCCCTTCATCAGAATTGATGATTTCGGCGAACATTGGTGTAGTTAATAGTGGGGCACTGGCCTGAGGGGGGCTGGTCACCGGGGAGAAACCGAAATGCACGTTCACAAGACCATCGCCCGCGCCGCCTTGATTCTGGCGGCCCTGGCCTCGACCGCCGCCGCGGCCGCCACCACCACCGTGGCGCCTGAACGGGCCGTGGCCGTCACCGCCGTCACCGCCTCCGCGCCCGTCCAGTCGCGCGACGGCCGGAACCGCCGCGTGCGCATCCACAACAATACCGGCTGGACCATGCTGCGTTTCTACGCCTCCAACACCAGCCGCAGCGACTGGGAAGAGGACATCCTGGGCGACGACGTCCTGGCCAATAACGCCAGCATCGTGATGAACATCGACGACGGCACCGGCGCCTGCCTGTTCGACTTCAAGGCCGAGTTCACCAACGGCCAGAGCCTGATCCGCAACAACGTCAACGTCTGCGAGATCGCGGATTATTATTACACGCGCTGAGGCGCGGAGCGCCTCAGTTCGCTTGTTGGGGCGCTATCGCGCTTCGCGCTACTTGAGCGCGGGGAGGCGAGGCCTAAGTTGGCCGAATGTCCGCGCGCATCGAGATCGATACGGGAATGGAGGGCTTCCGGTTCTGGCCGGGAGCCCTTTCCGCGTCGGAACAGGCCGGCCTGCTGGCCGAGGTGCTGGCGGCCGAGGCGGAGGCGCCGTTCTATCGGCCGGTGACGCCGGGCGGGCGGCCCTTTTCGGTGCAGATGACCAGCCTGGGCCCGCTGGGCTGGGTCTCGGACCGGGCGGGATATCGCTATCAGGCGACCCACCCCGTCACGGGGAAGGCCTGGCCGCCGATCCCGCCGCTTCTGCTGGACCTGTGGCGCGGGCTGACCCGGGCGGAGCCGCCGCCGGACGCCTGTCTGGTCAATCTTTATCGCGACGGGGCCAGGATGGGCCTGCACCAGGACCGGGACGAGGCGGACATGTCGGCGCCGGTGCTGTCGGTCTCGCTGGGGGACGCGGCGATGTTCCGGATCGGGGCGGCGGGCCGCGGACCGACGAAATCGATCCGGCTGACGTCCGGCGACGTCTGCGCCCTGACGGGTCCGGCGCGTCTGGCGCGGCACGGGATCGACCGGGTGATCGCCGGCTCTTCCGGCCTCGTTCCGGGCGGCGGGCGCATCAACCTGACCCTGCGGCGGGCGGCGTAGCTTCACAGCAAACGTGAATGGACGCCTCGCCGGGGCCGCGCCAAGGTCCGGCCTTTCCAGGCCGGAGCCCGTCATGACCAATCTGATCCGCCCCGAGGGCCCCGAGGCCGACGATTTCCGCTTCAGCCGCCGGGCGCTGGCCACAGGCGTGGTGGGAGGTCTGGCCTTCGCCGGCTACGCCCCGGCGGCCCTTGCGCGTCAGGCCGCGCCGATCACCACCAGCGACGACGGCCTGACCATCGAGCAGACCACCTACCCGGCTCCCGACGGCTTCGCCCTGCCGGCCTATGTGGCCCGGCCCAACGGCGACGGGCCGTTCCCGGTGGTGGTGGTGGTGTCGGAGATCTTCGGCGTCCACGAATACATCCGCGACGTCTGCCGCCGGCTGGCCCGGGCCGGCTACGCCGCCATCGCGCCCGCCTTCTTCGTCCGGGTCGAGGATCCGGCCGCCATCACCGACATGCAGCGGGTGCAGGCGATCGTCGCCGCCGCCGGCTATGAGCAGGTCATGGGCGACGTTTCGGCCACTCTGGACTGGGCCAGTCAGCAGCTGTGGGCCAATGGCGACAGGACGGGGATCACCGGCTTCTGCTGGGGCGGCAAGGTGGTGTGGCAGGCCTGCGCCCGCTTCGCGCAGATGGACGCGGGCGCGGCCTGGTATGGCCGGCTGGCCCCGGCGGCGACGGCCACTCCGGAACAGGTTGTGGGCGGCCAGCCCTGGCCCGTCGATCTGGCCGGCGATCTGAAATGCCCCGTCATCGGCCTGTACGGCGCACAGGACCGGGGGATTCCGCTCGCCAGCGTCGAGGCCATGCGCGCGGCCCTGCAGCGCGCGGGGCAGACCGACAGTACGATCACCGTCTATCCGGACGCGCCCCACGCCTTCCACGCCGACTATCGCGACAGCTATCGCGCCGCCGACGCGGCGGACGGATGGAGCAGGCTGCTGGCCTTCTTCGAGGCCCGGCTGAAAAACTAGAACCGTCCATCCCGGCGAAAGCCGGGACCCAGTCCTGTCCAGCTTGACGCCGGCGCTTCAGGACGGGCGGAGGCAGATCATCGGTCCCGCCGCGGCGCCCAAAGCACTGGGTCCCGGCTTTCGCCGGGATGAGCGGATCAAGCTTTTCCGTCGAAATTGCCGCCGGTCGCGCCGGCGGCGACATAGGCGGCGTTTCCGGCCGCGGCGCCCGAGCCCCTGGCCGCAACCACCACCATGGCAGGGCGCACGGTGCGGCCGAACAGGGCGTAGCCGGGCTGGAGGGTCTGGATCACCTGGCCGCCCTGAACGCTGTCGGACGGCTGTTCCATCATGGCCTGATGCAGGTGCGGATCGAAGGCCTCGCCGGGCTCGGGCGCGACGCGTTTCAGATTGTTGGCCTCGAACGCCTGCAGCAGCGACTTCTGGGTCAGCTCCAGACCGGTGACCAGGCCGGCCTCGCCGGCGTCGGCGTTCTTCGGCGCGGCCTGCAGCGCCCGTTCAAGGTTGTCGGCCACGCCCAGCAGATCGCGCGCGAAACGCTGGATGGCGTAGGCGCGGGCGTCGTTGGACTGGGTCTCGGCCCGCTTCTTCGTGTTCTCGGCCTCGGCCACGGCGCGCAGGGCGCGGTCCTTCCACTGGTCGCGCTCGGCGATCAGGGCGTCGATGGGCCCAAGGCCGTCGTCGAGGCCCGCCTCGGCGTTGGCCTCGGCCTCGGCGATGTCGGCGGCCAGCTCTTCGGAGTTGGGAAGGTCGTCGTGTGTGTCGCTCAAGTGTCTTGTCCGTCCAGAATCCGGCCCAGCACCCGGGCGGTGTAGTCCACCAACGGGATGATGCGCGCATAGTTCAGTCGCGCGGGTCCGATCACGCCGATGGCGCCCAGGACCCGCTGTCGGCCCGTCATATAGGGCGCCGCGATCACGGCGGAACCCGAAAGTGAGAACAGACGCGTTTCCGCCCCGATGAAGATGCGCACGCCCTGGGCCGTGGACACCCCGTCCAGCAGGCCGATCAGCTGTTCCTTCTGCTCGAGGTCGTCGAACAGGATGCGGACCTTCTCCAGATCCTCGGCCGTCTCGCGGTCGTGCAGCAGATTGGCGCGGCCGCGCACGATCAGGGACCGCTCGCGCTCGGCCCCGCCGGACCAGGCGGCCAGACCGTCCTCGACCAGACGGGCGGCGGCGGCGTTCAGTTCGCGGCGGGCGGCGTCGAGTTCTGTGCGCATCTCGGTGCGCGCCTCGTGCAGGGGACGGCCCTTGAGCCGCGCATTGAGGAAGTTGGAGGCCTCGGTCAGGGTCGAGGGGGTGACCCCGGCCTTGAGCGGCATCAGCCGGTTCTCGACCGAGCCGTCGTCCCCGACCAGAACGGCCAGGGCCTGGTCGTGGCCGAGGGCGACGAACTCCACATGCTTGACCCCGGCCTCGCGGACCGGACTGGCGACGATGCTGGCGCCGCCGGCGAGGCCGGAGAGCAGGCTGGAAGCCTCGTTGAGGGCCTCGTCGAAGCTGCGGCCCCCATTCTTGCCGGAACTGGCGGCCAGACGGGCGTCGATCTCGCGCCTTTCCTCCGCCCCGACGTCGCCGATCTCCAGCAGGCCGTCGACGAACAGGCGCAGGCCCGCATGGGTCGGGATCCGCCCGGCCGAGGTGTGCGGCGCGCCCAGCAGGCCCGCCAGGGTCAGGTCCTGCATGGTGTTGCGGATCGAGGCCGGCGAAAGGGCCACGCCGGTCATCGACAGGGTGCGCGATCCCACCGGATCGCCGGTCTCCAGATAGGTCTCGACGATACGGCGGAAGATGTCGCGCGCGCGCTGGTCCAGCCCGGTCAGGCTGCCCGTCTCCATCGCTGTCGAGGTCAGAAGGGGCGGCTTCATGTCCGCGTCCGTCCTTCCCAGGTCGCGCGTTCCAGTCGATGAACCAGACAGTCGTCCTGGTCGAACATGCGCCGGCCGACGGGCGCGAACCCCAGGCGGCGATAGAAGCGGTGCGCCGCGGTGTTGGAGTTCAGCGGGTCGATGACGATGGCGGTGACCCGCGGGTCGGCGAAGGCGGCGTCGATGGCCCGGGTCATCATCTGCGTTCCATAGCCCCGGTTCAGCGCGTCCCTCGGGCCGATCCAGATGTCCATGGCGCGCAGGTTGGGCTCGATCTCGCCCCAGTAGCGCGTCGGTTCCAGATGCGGGTCGATGATCTGCATGACGCCGATCGGGCGGCCGTCGATCTCGGCGATCTGGTAGAAGCTGACCGGGGAGGATTCAGCCAGCTCCTCCGGCCAGTCGATGCCGCCGAAGGCCGTCTCTGCGTCGGGGTCGTCGCTGGAGCAGGCGATGACGTGCGGCTCGCGGTCCCATTCCGCCAGCACCGGGGCGTCGTCCAGCGTGGCCGGGCGCAGGCGGACGGAAGATGCGGAGGACAGGGTCACGGTTTCAGGATAAGCACCGCAGCCGCCGCTTCAAGGAATACCGTATGCGCCCCTCCGAACGCACGCCCGAACAGCTCCGCGCCGTCACGCTCGAGACCGGGGTGAACCGCTATGCCGAAGGCTCCTGCCTCGTAACCTTCGGCCACACCAAGGTTCTGGTCACGGCCAGCGTCGAGGAAAACGTCCCCGGCTGGATGCGCAACAAGGGGTCGGGCTGGGTGACGGCGGAATACGGCATGCTGCCCCGCGCCACCCACACGCGCGGCCGGCGCGAGGCCGCCAGCGGCAAACAGTCGGGCCGGACCCAGGAGATCCAGCGGCTGATCGGGCGTTCGTTGCGCGCCGTGGTCGATCTGAAGCTGCTGGGCGAACGGCAGGTGGTTCTGGACTGCGACGTCATCCAGGCCGACGGCGGCACCCGCACGGCGGCCATCACCGGCGCCTGGGTCGCCATGGCCTCGGCCTTCGACTATCTGCGCGCCGAGGGCGTGCTGAAGACCGACCCCATTCTGGACCAGGTCGCCGCCGTCTCATGCGGCGTCTGCAACGACCTGCCGGTGCTGGACCTCGACTATGAGGAGGATTCCACCGCCGAGGCGGATTCCAACTTCGTCCTGACCGGCGCCGGCGCGATCGTCGAGATCCAGGCCACGGGCGAAAAGCGCGGCTTCTCGCGCGCCGAGTTCGACCGGCTGTTCCAGCTGGCCGAGGGCGGCTGCGCCGAATTGTTCGCCATGCAGCGGGCCGCCCTGGGCCGATAGGCCCGGGGTTTCATCGTTCCCCGAAAAGAGGCATCGTCCCCCGATCCATCCCGCGGAGACGATCGATGCGCCTGCCGATCCTGCTGACCGTGCTGCTGCTGGCCGCCTGCCAGCAACAGGCCGAACCCAAGGCCGGCGACGCCGCGGCTCCGGCCGCCGCCGGAGCGCCCGATCCGGTCATGCCGGCGGACGCCCCGCCGCAGGAAGAGGCCATCGCGCCGGCCGAGGCCGGTTCGACGTCCTGCAACCTCGATCAGGGCGCCGACGCGGCGCAGCAGCTGGTGAACCGCTGCATCGCCGTCAGCCCGGCCACCCATCCGCCGTGCAACGCCGCCAACCCCTGCCAGATGATCCAGGACGAGATCGACCGGGCCTGCGAGATGTACGCGCCGGGCGAGGCGAAGCCGGCGGAATGCGCCGCCTGACGCCTGCCATCCGGGCTTAATCGTTTTCCAACGCTGTTCCCGCACCCTCGCGGGCCATGACGCCTGTCCAGACGCCCCCCGACCTGCGCGCCCTCACCGGCCTGCGCTTTCTCGCCGCCCTGTGGGTGGTGCTCTATACGGCCTGGCCGCATCTCGATGTCAGCCGGGTCCCGGTGGCGGTGACGCGGGGATATCTGGGCGTCGAGGTGTTCTTCGTCCTGTCGGGCTTCATCCTCAGTCACGTCTATCTCGAGGCGGCGGGACAGAAGCGGTATTCGTACGGCGGCTTCCTGTGGTCGCGGATCGCGCGGGTCTATCCGCTGCATCTGGTCACCCTGTTCGGCATGGTCGCGCTGGGGATCGCGGGAACGGCGGCGGGCCTGAGCATCGACGGCAGCCTGACCGACTGGCGCGCCCTGCCCGCCCATCTGACCATGACCCACGCCTGGGGACTGGCCCCGATCTCGGCGTTCAATCATCCGTCCTGGTCGATCTCGGCCGAATGGTTCGCCTATCTCACCTTCCCCGCCTTCGCCTTCGTCGCCTGGCGGATGCGCGAGCGCCCCGTGGCGGCCGTGGCCGGGGCGGCCGCGCTGGCCCTGGCCATCTACGCCGTGTTCCAGCCGCTGGCGGGATTCTCCCTGACAGAGGCCACCTTCCGCTGGGGCGCGCTCCGGATCGTGCCGTGTTTCGCCCTCGGCTGCGCCCTGTATCTGGTCTATCGCCGCGCCCCGATCCCCTGGGCGGGACCCGTGGCCCTGATCAGCGGCGCCGGCCTGCTGATCAGCGCCTCCCTGGGCCTGTGGGACCCGGTCACCGTCCTGCTGGCCGGCGGTCTGATCCTCGGCCTGGGCTCGCTGGACAATGCCCGCGCCGGCCTGATGGGCTCGAAGACGGCGGTCTATCTGGGCGAGATCAGCTATTCGATCTACATGGTCTGCGCGCCGGTGCTGCTGGTCATGACCAATGTCGCGGCGCGACTGACCGGAGCCGACGACAAACGGTTTCACATCATTGTGTGGCTGGCCGTGGTCGCGGCGATACCGGTCGCGGCGATGGCGACCTATCACCTGGTCGAACGCCCGGCCCGCAAGGCTTTGAGAGGGTTCGCCGATCGGCGACGCGCACGGCTGACCGCGACAAAACCGCACACGGATTCGCCTGAAAGGGTTCTTCAACCCTCGGAAACTATCGTCTAAGGCTTGCTCCGAGGCAGGTCGGGAAACACGCCAGCATGATGAAACGGCTCACAGCCGCCGCGGTTGCGGCGACCCTCGGATTTTCTGCGCTGGGCTATGCTCCCGTCGCGAAGGCCGACGAGCCGTACTGGCAGTGCGTGACCTTCGCCCGCATGTTTTCGGGCATCAACATCTTCGGCGACGCCCTGACGTGGTGGCGTCAGGCCCAGGGCAAGTTCCGCACCGGCGGCCGGCCCGAGACCGGCGCGGTGCTGGCCTTCCAGCCCAGCGGCCGCATGAGCCGGGGCCACGTCGCCGTCGTTTCCGACATCCTGACCGACCGCGTCATCCGCGTGACCCACGCCAACTGGGGCGGCAGCCGCGGCCGCGTCGAGGAAAACGTCACCGTGGTTGACGTTTCGCGCTCGGGTGATTGGAGCGCGGTCAAGGTCTGGTACAACCCGATCCATGATCTGGGCACCTCCGTCTATCCGACCTATGGCTTCATCTACAAAGCCCCGGCGCAGACCGTCGAAGGCGTGCTCATGGCTTCGGCCGACGCCCCTTCGGGCCAGCCCTGACCTGAACCTGCTCCACGGACGTCCGGCATGATCCGCGTCTGGTGCGCGGGACGGGCCGCCTGCGAGCCGCCCGTCGACCCGGCGGTCTGGACCCTGCCGCCTGACGCCATCTGGATCGACATGGTCAAGCCCAGCCGCGAGGAAGACGCCGCGGTCGAAAGGGCCCTGGGTCTCTCCATTCCCACGCGCGAGGAAATGGCCGAGCTGGAGGCGTCCAGCCGGGTCTATCGCGAGAACCACGCCACCTACGCCACCGCCGACATCATCACCCACGGGGATGAGGAGGTTCCGGGCGTCGAGCCCGTGACCTTCGTGGTCACCGACGGCCCGTTGGTGACCATCCGCTACGTCGATCCCAAGCCCTTCGCCCTGATGGCCGAAAAGCTGACGCGAGAGCCGATGCTGTGCGCCACGGGGGCCGACCTCTTCCTGCACCTGATGGAGACGGTGATCGACCGCGTTTCGGACATCCTGTCCGGCACGGTGACCCGGGTCGAAGGCATCGCCGGCCATGTCTTCTCGGGCGGCCGGACGGTCGGTTTCGAAAAGCTGATCACCAAGCTGGGCCGGGCCCAGATGACCAACGCCCGCATCGAGCAGAGCCTGGCCGGGCTGACGCGCATCTTCGCCTTCGTCGGCATCGACGAGCGGATGGGCCGGGGCGAAGGCCGCGCCCATCTGCGCTCCCTGACCCGCGACGCCGACAGCCTGTCGGCGCATAACCACGCGGTGGCGGCCTCGATCAATTTCCAGCTGTCGGCGGCCCTGGGCCTGATCAACATCGAACAGTCCTCGATCATCAAGATCTTCTCGGTGGCGGCGGTGGCCTTCCTGCCGCCGACCCTGATCGCGTCGATCTACGGCATGAATTTCCGCCACATGCCCGAGCTTTCGCAGCCCTGGGGCTATCCGCTGGCGGTGGTGGCCATGGTGATCTCGGCCCTGCTGCCGCTGGCCTGGTTCAAGAAGAAGGGCTGGCTGTAAGGCTGCGCTTGACCGGGACGCGGGAGCCGCGCTTGTTGCCGGTCGAATCCGGGAGACCCCCATGCGTCTGATCGCCCTCGCCGCCGCATCCGCCCTGACCCTGGCGGCCTGTTCCCGGGGCGAAGAGCCCGCCCCCGCGGCTCCGGCCCCCGAGCCGGCGCCGGTGCTGGCGGGCGTCAACCTGGGCCAGCCCGTCCGGGCGCTGGGCACCGAGCCGTTCTGGAGCGTCGAACTGACCGGGACCGAGATGGTCTATACGACGCCGGAACCCCCGGAGCAGCGCGCGCCGCAGCCGAAGCCGGTCGTTCAGGGCACCACAGCGACGTATGAGGCGAAGACCGCCGCGGGCGCGACCCTCAGCGTCACCCTCGTCGCCACCGAATGCTCGGACGGGATGAGCGACCGCACCTATCCGCTGACGGCCATGGTCAGGGTCGGTGAGACCAGCCTGAACGGCTGCGCCGCCTCATCGGCCGCCATCATGTCCACGGGCGAGACCGGGCCGGTGGTCGAAACGGCTCAGCCGCCCGCCTGATCGCGCAGGGTCCGCATCGCGCCCAGCCGGGCGAAGGCGATGGTCAGGGCCTTGCGCCGCGTCGGCGCCAGGGGGGCGAGCGGCGCGTCGCGCACCACCGCCCCGCCGAAGCCGTCGGCGACGATCAGGCCGGGATGGTCGGGCAGGATGTCCGAGGGAAACTCGGGCGCCACGGCGAAATAGAAGGCGTCGCAGAACGGGCCGTATTCGCCCCATTTGCGGTCGACGCGATAGTCCTCGATCCCCGACTTCACCTCGCAGATGACGATGTCGCCGCGCGGGCCGATGGCCATGACGTCGGCGCGCCGGCCGTTGGGCAGGCACACTTCCAGCAGGGGCGCATAGCCCAGGTCGACCATCAGCCGCGCCGCGCCGCGCGTAACCGACAGGGTCGTTTCCGGACGGCTGAAGACGAGGTCGATCTGCAGGAGCTCAGCGGGCATTCAGCCTTATGTTCCGCTTGTGTTCCGGTTTCAAGCCGGTGGCGGCCGCCGCAGCGGGGTCATCTGTTTATCGGAGGGCGGATCGCCGGGTCTCGACGATGACGGTCCTGATGGCTTCGATCACTGCATCCGGCTGATCCAGTTGAACGAAATGCCCTGCGCCACCCACGATCCGCCAATGCCCCCGTGAGGACCGTTCGGCGAGCTGCCGGTGGCCGTTTCGCCAGTGCTCGCCCGCGACCTGATTGCGGTCCGCGCTTCGCGAAGTGAAGGGTGGATTCTCCGCACTCAGGACTTCCAAAGGCATGTCGCCGAACGACCGGCGCACGGCATCACCCTGCGCTTGGGACAGGCTGAGCGCGTCGTCCCGGGAAAAGAAGTTCACCGACTGCGAATGCTCCGCCTCGTACCAGGCTGGTCCTGTGACGGCATGCAGGAGGTACGCCTTCTCTCCGGCGGGCAGGTCCTCCGCAACGGGGAAGCAGCCGCGATCCCGCAAATTCTCCCGCGTGAGTTCCCCCGATCGAGCCGCGCGCGCGCAGCTCAGCAGGTTGTCTTCCCCACGCATCATGTTCGGCACGCCGATCTCCAAGTCGTCCGGCGTTTGCCACTTTTGCTGACCGGAAAACCCGGGATCCACCAGGACGAGACCGGCGACATCCTCCGGGAAGCGACTGGCGTACACCGTAGCGTAAAAGCCGCCGACCGAATGTCCGACGATGATCACGGGGCCTTCGATATGTTCCGCGCTCAGCAGGGCTCTTAGATCGTCGGTGACGTTTAGGGCCGTTACAGGCTCTAGAGGCGGGTCGCTGTAACCAAATCCGGCGCGATCGTAGAAGCAGGTACGGGTCAGGGCTGAAATGGCGGGCTGGACCAGTTTCCAGTTTGCGATATTGCCCTCCCCACCCTGCTCGAAAAGCACGGTGGGCGCGCCTTCGCCGATGCAGAAGAAGTTCAACCTGCGTCCGTCGCCGACATCCGTCAGGTGAGATTCGCCGAGTCTGCTGTCGAGGCCTGCCCGATCCGGTTGATCGGCGACATCGAACAGGAGTTGAGCGGCTATGGCGAGCACCAACATCATCCGCTCCATCAAGCTCGTACCGCCGACAGACTGCAACGTCAGTGGCGTGCCCCGCAAGCACGCGAGGAGGGGGCAAGGCCGTGGTCGGTGCCTACAGAATAAACCGGCTCAAATCCGCGTCCCGCGCCAGCTCGCCGACCAGCTCGCGCACCTTCTCCCCGTCGAAGGCCACCGTCTGGCCAGCCAGGTCCGAGGCCTTGAAACTGGTCTCCTCCAGCACCCGCTCGATCACCGTCACCAGCCGCCGCGCGCCGATGTTCTCGACCGCGCCATTGGCGGCCACGGCCGCGTCCGCCATGGCCTCGACCGCGTCGGGGGTGAAGGTCAGGGTCACGTCCTCGGTGGCCAGAAGGGCCTGGTTCTGGCGGATCAGATTGGCCTCGGGCTCGGTCAGGATGCGCACGAAGTCGTCCCGCGTCAGGGCCTTCAGCTCGACCCGGATCGGCAGCCGGCCCTGCAGTTCGGGCAGCAGGTCCGACGGCTTGGCGACATGGAAGGCGCCCGAGGCGATGAACAGCACATGGTCGGACTTCACCGGCCCGTACTTCGTCGAGACGGTGGTGCCCTCGATCAGGGGCAGCAGATCGCGCTGCACCCCCTCGCGGGAGACGTCGCCGCCCGAGCGGTCGGAGCGTCCGGCCACCTTGTCGATCTCGTCGATGAAGACGATGCCCTCGTTCTCGGCCAGCAGCAGGGCCTCGGTGGTCAGGCTTTCCTGATCCAGCAGCCTGTCGCTCTCCTCGGTGACCAGCGGCGCGACGGCGTCGCGCACGGTCAGCTTCGCCGTCTTCGTCCGGCCGCCGCCCAGCTTGCCCAGCATTTCCGACAGATTGATCATGCCGACATTGCCGCCGCCGGGCAGGTCCAGCCCCTGCATCGGCGAGCTGGTGTCGGCCAGGGTGACCTCGATCTCCTTGTCGTCCATCTCGCCGCCGCGCAGCTTCTTGCGGAAGCTTTCGCGCGTGGCCGGCTGGGAGCCGGGGCCGACGAGGGCGTCGAGGATGCGTTCCTCGGCCGCGCCCTCGGCCCGGGCCTTGACGCCTGCCCGCCGCTTGTCGCGGACCATGACCAGGGCCGCCTCGACGAGGTCGCGCATGATCTGGTCGACGTCGCGGCCGACATAGCCGACCTCGGTGAATTTGGTCGCCTCGACCTTGAGGAAGGGCGAACCCGCCAGCCGGGCCAGCCGCCGGGCGATCTCGGTCTTGCCGACGCCGGTGGGGCCGATCATCAGGATGTTCTTGGGCGTCACCTCGTCGCGCAGGTCATCGGGCACGCGCTTCCTGCGCCATCTATTGCGCAGGGCTACGGCCACGGCGCGTTTGGCGTCGGCCTGGCCGACGATGAAGCGGTCGAGTTCGGAGACGATTTCGCGGGGGGAGAGGTCGGTCATGAATCGCAGATAGGGCGGCTCAGCCTCCGGCGGGAGGGGGCGGAGGCGATGGCGGAAGAGGCGGGGCCGGAATCAGCTGGGCCAGCACCAGGCCCCAGCCGCCCGCGCCCTTCTGCCAGAGATGGACGTAGTAGCCGTGACGCGGCTCTTCCTCGTGGACCCATCGGGCGGTTCCGTAGGTCCAGGCCAGATCGCCCGCTGCAGAGGCGCCGAACCCTTCCGGGCCGCTGAATTCGAAGGTTTCCGGCCAGCTGGTCAGCGCTTCCGCCGCCGCTTCCCGTCCGATAGCCGGGGGGTGGGGGGCGACATAGATCCGGCCGTCCTCCGTCATGAGCCGCAAATGCGCGACCTTCTGGAATCGCAGGACGCCCCGCGCCATGAACGCCTCCATGAACGCCACCTCGGCCAGGGCCTTGTCCGCCGACCCTGTGCCGCCCGTCGACACCGGCAGAACCTCCGGCTCGGTCTCCGGCCCCGGCGCGGTCGCCGAACTTGCGCCCGATCCTCCATCGTAGACCCAGCGCCACGATCCGTCGGCCTGCCTCTTCCAGATGGTGAAATAGTGCCCGGTCCTGCGGCCGTTGACCTCCACCGCGCCGGTGGTGAAGCCCAGATCGCCTGAATAGGCGATGCCGGCGAAGGTCGGCCACCAGACCAGCGACGGCTCGTCTGCGGGCCGGGCCGTATCCGGCGGATAGGCTTCGGCCACGGGTTGCACGCCCCGGGGACCGATCACCACCGCGTCAGGCGCGGCCCATTTGTTGAAGCTGCCGACGATTCCCATGCCGGGCGCATCGGCCGCGAACGCCCGCTCTGCGGCCACCACGGGTGCGACATCGGGGCTCTGGGCAAGGGCGGGCGGGGCGGCCAGCAGGGCGGCGGCGAAAACGAAAGCGCGCATGAGACATCCTCCACCGGACATGGAGCGTCAGAACGGCGGCGCTGTCCCGTTAAATCTCCGTCAGGCTCAGTCCAGCGTCTCAACCGTCAGATTGCCGTTGGTGTAGACGCAGATGTCGGCGGCGATCGCCATGGCCCGGCGAGCGATCTGTTCGGCGTCCAGTTCGGTATGGTCGATCAGGGCGCGGGCGGCCGAGAGGGCGAAATTACCACCAGAACCGACAGCCGCCACCCCATGCTCGGGCTCCAGCACGTCGCCCACCCCGGTGACGGTGAAGATCGAGGTCTTGTCGGCCACCAGCAGCATGGCCTCGAGCCGGCGCAGATAGCGGTCCGTGCGCCAGTCCTTGGCCAGGTCGACGCAGGCGCGGGCCAGCTGGTCGGGATACTGCTCCAGCTTGGCCTCCAGTCGTTCGATCAGGGTGAAGGCGTCGGCCGTCGCCCCGGCGAAGCCCGCCAGCACCTTGCCGCCCGCCAGCACCCGGACCTTGCGCGCCGCGCCCTTGACGATGGTGGGGCCCATGGAAACCTGGCCGTCGCCTGCGATGACTGTCCTCCCGTCCTTGCGGACCGCGAGGATGGTGGTGCCGTGCCAGTCGGGGAATGAGGAGGTCGCATGGGTCATGCCCCAGACATGGCGACCGAAATGCGGCGGGGCAAGCGGGAAGCCAAGCAAATACAACGGCGAGAATGCGTCATGCTTTAGCCCTTGTATCCCGTAATAACTGTCAGGCTTTTCCAAGAAACTGGGCTATCTGGGCAATTATCGTGCTTCATCGCGTCATCTACGCCAGCGAAGCGGTCGGCGCCACCGGCGTGTCGACCCTGTCTGTCGCGCAGATTCTGGGCCACGCCGAGCGTAACAACCGGCGGGACCACATCACCAGCTGCGTCATGTTCCATCAGGGCCATATCCTGCAGGTGATCGAGGGCGGGCGGAACGATATCGACCGGCTGATGCGCCGTCTGCTGACCGACCCGCGCCATTCCGGCCTGCGTATTCTGGTGGACACGCCGATTACCGCGCGGACGCTTGAAGAGCCCATGGGATTGTGCGCCGAGGCTTCGGTCCTGCTGGAGAGGCTGTCCCTGCCATGCCTGTCGAGCGTCACCGCGCGCGAGGCCGAAATGATGCTTGAGCATCGCACGGCGGCGTGACGCGGGGCCGATCCCGGCCTAACGGAGAGCGGTGAGCTTTTCCGACGACGAAATCGAGCGCTACGCCCGCCATCTGGTCCTGTCCGAGGTGGGCGGTCCCGGCCAACAGCGTCTGAAGGCCGCCCGCGTCGGCATTGTCGGCATGGGCGGGGTCGGCGGTCCTGCGGCCCTGTATCTGGC
>NZ_DATMYH010000018.1:0-45000 GCF_035561115.1 Brevundimonas sp. | reverse complement strand
GCCCAGGTAAACGGCGGCCGTAACTATAACGGTCCTAAGGTAGCGAAATTCCTTGTCGGGTAAGTTCCGACCTGCACGAATGGCGTAACGACTTCCCCACTGTCTCCAGCACAGGCTCAGTGAAATTGAATTCCCCGTGAAGATGCGGGGTTCCCGCGGTCAGACGGAAAGACCCTATGAACCTTTACTATAGCTTCGCCTTGGCGTTAGCGACCGTATGTGTAGGATAGGTGGGAGACTATGAAACCGGGGCGCCAGCTCTGGTGGAGTCATCCTTGAAATACCACCCTTACTGTCGTTGACGTCTAACCGAGGGCCGTTATCCGGTCCCGGGACATGGCGTGGTGGGTAGTTTGACTGGGGCGGTCGCCTCCTAAAGTGTAACGGAGGCGCGCGATGGTGGGCTCAGACCGGTCGGAAATCGGTCGTCGAGTGCAATGGCATAAGCCCGCCTGACTGCGAGACTGACAAGTCGAGCAGAGACGAAAGTCGGCCATAGTGATCCGGTGGTCCCGCGTGGAAGGGCCATCGCTCAACGGATAAAAGGTACTCTAGGGATAACAGGCTGATTTTGCCCAAGAGTCCATATCGACGGCAAAGTTTGGCACCTCGATGTCGGCTCATCACATCCTGGGGCTGGAGCAGGTCCCAAGGGTATGGCTGTTCGCCATTTAAAGTGGTACGTGAGCTGGGTTCAGAACGTCGTGAGACAGTTTGGTCCCTATCTGCCGTGGGTGTTCGAAGCTTGAGAGGATCTGTCCCTAGTACGAGAGGACCGGGATGGACATACCTCTGGTGGACCTGTCGTGGCGCCAGCCGCGCAGCAGGGTAGCTATGTATGGAATAGATAACCGCTGAAAGCATCTAAGCGGGAAACTAACCTCAAAACAAGGCTTCGCTGAGGATCGTGGAAGACTACCACGTTGATAGGCCAGGTGTGGAAGTGGGGCGACCCATGAAGCTTACTGGTACTAATAATCCGATCGGCTTGATCGTTTCTCAGCAAAACTCATTCGATTTTTTCAGCTTCTGCTGAACTGACAATGTCTTCTCACAATCGTCTATCCGCCTGGTTGACCTGGTGGCTATGTCGGAGGTTCCCCACCCGATCCCATTCCGAACTCGGTCGTTAAGCCCTCCAGAGCCGATGGTACTTCGTCTTAAGGCGCGGGAGAGTAGGTCGCCGCCGGGTCTACCAGACGGATAGAAGATTGTATTTTGAGCCCTCGTCCTTTTGGAATTGGGCCCATCCTCTCGAACCGTTCTTCCTTTGCACTACCGTTTGCCGCGGGATGGAGCAGCCCGGTAGCTCGTCAGGCTCATAACCTGAAGGTCGCAGGTTCAAATCCTGCTCCCGCACCCAATATTCAATGAAATCAAAGTACCAGCCCTCGCGAAAGCGGGGGCTTTTGCTTGTCCGGCGCGCGGCGCCCGGCGGGCGAGACCGGCCACGGCGTTCCTACGGTGCGGACCTGCCGGCCGGTTAACGGGTTGGGACAACTGCCGGAATCGTCTCTCGCGGGACCCGCCGCCGCTTGCGTCCCGACCCTGTCCGGACCGCGCCATTGATGGCCCGTTTGCGCCGCGTCGATGTTTTCGTTACCACCAGATAAAATCGGATCATCTGTAAAAGAAACCTGATGTCGAGAGAAACGGGATTCCTCGCCGGGCTGGTGTTGGCTGCAGCGGTCGCATTCGCGTCCACGGTCGCGACAGCCGAGCCGCGGGCGACAGCCACTCTTCGGATGGACCAGCCCGGCGCGGTAATCGCCCCGGAGGTCTATGGCCAGTTCATGGAGCAGCTCGGCGCGGGCATCGATGGCGGCGTCTGGGTCGGGCCGGCTTCTGCGATCCCCAATACTCGCGGCTTCCGCAATGACGTGCTCCAGGCGTTGAAGGCCCTGGACGTCCCCGTCGTCCGGTGGCCCGGCGGCTGCTACGCTGACATCTACCACTGGCGCGACGGGATCGGACCGCGCGACAGGCGGCCCGTCACGCTGAACCGCTGGTGGGGCGACAAGGAGGAAAACAACGCCTTCGGCACCCATGAATTCTTCGAGTTCGCCGAGTTGATCGAGGCCAGGACCTACCTCAGCGTCAACGTCGGCTCGGGCACGCCCACCGAGGCGGCTGACTGGGTCGAATACATCACCTCCCCGTCCCGATCCCGCATGGCCGAGCTGCGCCGTGCGAACGGCCGGGATCGCCCATGGAAGATCGACTATCTCGGCGTCGGCAACGAGCCGTGGGGCTGCGGCGGGCGGATGAGGGCGTCCTGGTACGCCGACCTGTTCCGCCAGTACGTCGGCTTTATCGCGCCCGGCGACAGGCGGACGACCATCGTCGCCGCTGGCCCCAACGCCGAGGACGTGGAGTGGACGCGCACCCTGATGTCGGTGGCCGCCGGCGATCTCGACGCCCTGTCGCTGCACTACTACACCCTGCCGACCGGAGACTGGGCGGCCAAGGGGCCGGCGACCGGCTTCGACGAGAGCCAGTGGCGCTCGGCCTTCGTCCAGACCTATCGGATGGAGGCGATGATCGCCGCCCATGACGCGGTGATGGACGAGGCCGATCCCGAGGGGAAGAAAATCCTCGCGGTGGACGAATGGGGCGCCTGGTATGATCCGACTCCGGGCTCGCCCGGGGGCTGGCTGCAGCAGCAGAACAGCCTCAGGGACGCCCTTCTGGCGGCGGTCAATTTCAACATCTTCCACCGACACGCTGACCGAGTGCGGCTGGGCAATATCGCCCAGATGGTCAACGTCCTGCAGGCGATGATCCTGACCGACGGGCCGCGAATGGTGCTGACGCCGACCTACCACGCCTTCGAGATGTACCGGCCGTTCCAGGGCGCGACGGTGCTGCCTCTGACGATCCAGTCGCCAGACTACGGTCCGCTGAAGGCGGTCGACGGGACGGCGGCGCTGGGACTCGACGGGAAGATCCATGTGGCGCTCGTCAACCTCGATCCGGAAAAGCCCGTCGAGGTCGCGTTGTCGGTGTCCGGTGGAACACCTCGCCGCGTCTCGGGGCGCATCCTGACGGCGGAGGTCATGGACGCCCACAACGTCTTCGACGCGCCGCGCGCGGTCGAGCCAGCGCCCTTCACGGACGCCCGACTGCGGAACGGCAGCCTGTCTGTCAGCCTGCCGGCGAAGTCGCTGGTCGTGCTGGTGCTGGAGTGAGTCTGGCCCGGGGGAGGGCGGAAATGACGATCGTCCGGCGCGCGGCGCGGTGGCTGGCGGTGGTCGGCGTGGCGTGCGGAATCGCAGCCGCCTCGACCGCCGACGCCGAAGAGGGGCGCAGGATACTGGCCCTGCCGGAAACCTGGCGATTCCATCCCGAGGCGGTCGCAACCGCGACGCCGACGGATGAAGAGGTCGAGGGCTGGGCGGAGGTCCGTCTGCCCCATACCTGGAATGGCCGCGACGGCGAGGACGGCGGCGGCTATCGGCGCGGGGCCGGCTGGTACCGGACGACCTTCCAGGCGCCGTCGAACCGGCATCGGCTCTGGCTGGAGTTCGACGGGGCGGCCCTCAGCGCCGACGTCTACGTCAACGGCCGCGCCGTTGGGCGGCATGAGGGCGGTTACGCCCGGTTCCGATTCGATGTCACCGAGGCCTTGCGGCCGGGCCTCAACACCCTGGATGTCCGGGTCGACAACAGCACCACGACGACGATCGCGCCTCTCGGCGGGGACTTCACCGTTTTTGGCGGCCTCTATCGTCCGGTCCGGCTGATCGAGACGGGCCCGGTCCATTTCGATCTCGCCGACCATGGCGCCGCGGGAGCCGGCGTCCGGGCCAGCGAGGTGTCGTCAGCCGCCGCGGATCTCGCCTTTCAGGCCCGGGTCGTCAATGATGGCGACCAGCCCGTGCGCGTCCGGGTGCGCTGGCGCTTAGTCGACCGCGACGGCCGCGAGGCCACATCGGCGGAGGCGCCGTTCAGGGCCCGACCGGGTGAGGCGATCGAGGTTTCGGCGAATCGGCGCCTGAGGTCACCCCGGCTGTGGCGAGGGCTGCTCGACCCGCACCTCTACACATTGGAAGCCGTGGTCCTCGACGACCGCGGCGCACCTCTCGACCAGGTGTCGTTGAAGACCGGCGTCCGCGACTTCCGCGTCGATCCTGACCGCGGCCCTCTCCTGAACGGGGAGCCGGCGCCCATGCGTGGCGTCAACTATTTCCACGCGGGGCGGCCGGGGCGCGGTCTGGCGGTGCAGGACTGGGAGATCGACCAGGATTTCGAGATCATGGCGGAGATGGGCGCCACCGCTGTGCGTCTCGTCCATTTCCAGCACCCCCAGCGGGCCTACGAACTGGCGGACGAGCTTGGCCTGATGGTGTGGACGGAAGCGCCCCTGAACGGGGCGGCGAACGCGTCGGAGGCGTTCTCAGCCAATCTCGCCAGGCAGATGCGCGAGTTGATCCGGCAGAATCGGCATCACCCCTCGATCGTGGTCTGGGGGCTGGGCAACGAGGTCTATTCAGCGGACGACCCGGCCGACGCCGCCATCGCCCTGATGCAGACCGTGGCCCACCAGGAGGATTCGAGTCTCCCGACCGCATACGCCCATTGTTGCCAGGACGACCTGGACCGCAAGGCGCTGCACGCCGACCTGACCGCCTACAATCGCTATTTCGGCTGGTACGAGAACGACTTCGCCCATATCGGCGAGTGGGCGGACGAACGCCGGGCACGGGATCCGCAAAGGCCGCTCGCCATCAGCGAATTCGGCGCCGGGGCCAGCGTGCTGCACCAGCAGCTTCCCCCGGACAGGCCCAGGCCGGACGGTGAATGGCACCCGGAGCAGTACCAGACCGCCTTCCATCAGGCCTACTGGCGCGAGCTGCGCCAGCGCCCCTGGCTGTGGTCAACCTTCATCTGGGTCGGGTTCGATCTCGCCTCCGACGGACGTGAAGAAGGAGATCGACCGGGCGTCAACGACAAGGGGCTGGTCACCTACGACCGGTCCGTGCGCAAGGATGCGTGGTTCTGGTACCAGGCCAATTGGTCCGCAACTCCGATGGCCCACATCACCGATCGGCGGCTGGGCGGCCGCGGTCCGCGAACGACTGTGCGCGCCTTCTCCAATCTTCCCGCGCTTGAGCTCTGGGTGAACGGCCGGCGGGTATCGGAAGCCGTCGTGGCCGATCACGAGGCCCTCTGGATGGACGTCCGTCTCGATCAAGGCCTTAACCGCGCCGAGATCCGCGTCGGAGAGCAGCTGCTGGATTCGGCCTGGCTGCAGCCCTGAGAGTGCGGCCGTGCGAAATGATCGGGCAACCGTTACGCTGTTGAAGCCGGCGGGCCGTTGCTAGAGCGCGATCGGATAAACGGGGAACAGGATGGCCGCCGGCAAGACCGTAAAGATCAGCGATGTCGCCCGCCTTGCGGGAGTTTCCCCCATGACGGTGTCGCGGGTGATGAACCATGCGCCGGGCGTCAAGGGCGCGACACGCGACGCCGTCATGAAGGCTGTCGACAGCCTGGGCTATACGCCCAACGCTGCGGCCCGCAGCCTTGCCCGCGCCGGCGCGGGCCGGCTGGGAATCCTGTACTCCAATCCCAGCGCCAGCTACCTCAGCGAGTTCCTGATCGGTGCGCTGGAAGGCGTGCACCGGGCGGGGGCCCAGCTGCTGATCGAGAAGTGCGAGTCTGATCCCGAGAGCGAACGCGCAGCCATCGCGCGGCTGGTGGCGGGCGGGGTGGTGGGCGTCGTGCTCCCGCCCCCCCACGGCGAATCCTGGGCTGCGCTCGCCGAGGTGCAGATGCACCAACTGAACGTGGTGGCCGTGGCAGCCGGGCGGTTCAAGTCCGACGCGCTCAGCGTCCGGATCGACGACATGGCGGCGGCGGCCGAGATGACCCGCTACCTGCTGGGGCTCGGCCACCGACGCATCGGCTTCATCAAGGGCGCCCCGAACCAGACCGCGAGCGCCGAACGGTTGATCGGGTTCGAGACCGAGCTCGCTTTGGCCGAACCGGCTGCGGAATGCCTGGTGGAGGCGGGGGAGTTTACCTACCGCTCCGGCTTCGAGGCGGCCGAGCGACTGCTGTCGGCGCGGCGTCCGCCCACGGCCATCTTCGCCAGCAACGACGACATGGCCGCCGCCGCCATCGCCGCAGCTCATCGGCGAGGGCTGGATGTGCCCGGACAACTGACCGTCGTCGGCTTCGACGACACGCCGTTGGCGACCGCGGTCTGGCCCTCCCTGACGACGGTGCGGCAGCCGGTGGCGGAAATGGCCGAAATGGCGATCCGGTTGTTGACCGAGGCCGCGCCGGGACGGGACAAGGACGAGGACGCGCCCCGCGAGCACCTGGTCCCTCATACCCTGATCGTCCGCGAGTCCTCGGGCCCGCCGGGAGAATGATTTCACAGGCGAAAGCTTGACACTCCTCGCGCCACTGGAGATGTTAGCGCTAACATACAACGACCGGGCCCCGTTCGGACGGGAAGGCTGCGGCGAGGAAAATGGCGCGACTCATCGACGATCTGCCCCGCGACTGGATGGATGCCTGCCTGTTGGGGCGGCTGCGCCTGCCCGAAGGTCCGACGCCTGTGCTGGCGCGCGGCGGCCGGCTGTTCGACATCTCGGCCTTCGCCGCCACCAGCGCTGAGGCTCTCGCCCGTTCCGATCTGGCCGAGGCGGAAGGGCGCGATCTCGGCGGTCTCGATGCGCTCGAATTCCAGCGGGCCTGGGACCCGGTCGCGCCGGACGCCCTGACCCTGCTATCGCCGGTCGATCTTCAATGCATCAAGGCGTCGGGCGTGACCTTCGCCGTCTCGGCGCTCGAACGGGTTATCGAGGAGGGCGCGCGGGGGGATCCGGCCACTGCGGGCGTCATTCGCCAGAGCCTGTCCAGCCGGATCGGCGGCGATCTGGCGTCGGTCCGGCCCGGCTCCGACCGGGCTGCGGCGCTGAAGGCGGCGCTGATCGCTGATGGTCTTTGGTCGCAGTACCTTGAGGTGGCGATCGGGCCGGACGCGGAAATCTTCACCAAGGCGCCGGTGCTGGCCTCGGTGGGCTGGGGCGACTGGGTCGGGGTCCGATCAGATTCGGCCTGGAGCAATCCGGAGCCCGAGGTGGTGATCGTCTGCGACCCGGCCGGCCGTCCGGTCGGGGCGAGCCTCGGCAATGACGTCAACCTGCGCGATATCGAGGGCCGTAGCGCCCTGCTGCTCGGCAAGGCCAAGGACAATAACGCCTCCGCCGCCATCGGTCCGTTCATCCGGTTGTTCGACGCCGGGTTCACCATGGACCACGTGCGCGGGGCCACCGTCGCCCTGGAGGTTACGGGCCAGGACGGCTTCGTCATGCGTGGCGAAAGCTCGATGGGCCTGATCAGCCGTGATCCTGAGGAACTGGTGCGCCAGGCCTCGGGCCCGAACCATCAGTATCCGGATGGCGTCGCCCTGTATCTCGGCACGATGTTCGCGCCGATCGACGACAGGGACGCGCCGGGCAAGGGCTTCACCCACAAGGCGGGCGACCTTGTGCGGGTGTCGTCGGAGCGCTTGGGTGCGCTTGAGAACAAGGTCACGACCTGCGACGGGGCGCCGGCCTGGACATTCGGCGTATCGGCGTTGATGCGCAATTTGGCGGGCCGCGGTCTGCTGGGGGCAAGAGTATGAGTATGGCGATCTATCCTTCGCTGAGGGATCGGCTCGTGGTGATCACCGGGGGCGGCTCCGGCATCGGCGCCGCGCTGACCGAGGGCTTTGCGCGTCAGGGCGCGCGCGTGATCTTTCTCGATCTGCTTGACGAGGAGTCAAACCAGCTGGAGGCGTCGCTGGCGTCTCTGGAACCGGCCCCGATCTATCACCGGTGCGACCTGACCGACGTGGCGGCGCTGCAAGCGTGCCTGGTCGAGATATCGAGAGTTCACGGCGCGGTGGAGGTGCTGGTCAACAACGCCGCCAACGACGACCGCCATTCCCTGGCCGAGGTCACCCCGGCCTACTGGGACGACCGGATCGCCGTGAACCTGCGCCATCTCTATTTCGCCACCCAGGCCGTTGCGCCGGCGATGCGCGAGCGGGGCGCGGGAGTGATCCTGAACCTTGGCTCGATCAGCTGGCACCTGGGCTTGCCCGACCTTTCGCTCTACGAGACCGCCAAGGCTGGTATCGAGGGCATGACCCGGGCGCTGGCGCGGGAGCTGGGCCCCGACGGGGTGCGGGTCGCCTGCATCGTGCCCGGCAATGTGAAGACCCCCCGGCAGATGAAATGGTACACGCCCGAGGGCGAGGCCGAGATCGTCTCCGCCCAGTGCCTGAAGGGCCGGATCGAGCCGGTCGACATCGCCGCCATGGCCCTGTTCCTGTCGTCGGACGACGCGCGCTTCATCACGGGACATGAGTATTTCGTGGACGCCGGCTGGAGATAGCCGAACGATCCATGCATCGGGCCGAAAGAGCTCAAAGGGAGGATGAGATGGCAGGACCAACGGGGGCGACCGGCCCGGATATCGCCGGATCGGACCGGGTGAACATGGGCTTCATCGCCATCATCGTTGCGGTGGCGACGATCGGCGGTTTCATGTTCGGCTACGATTCGGGGGTCATCAACGGCACCCAGGACGGGCTTGAGGGAGCCTTCAACCTTTCAGCGCTGGGGACCGGCTTCAACGTCGGGGCCATCCTGCTGGGCTGCGCGGTCGGCGCCTTCATCGCCGGCCGGTTGTCGGACCTGATCGGGCGCAAGACCGTGATGCTGATCGCCGCCGTCCTGTTCATCATCAGCGCCCTGTGGGCCGGCGCTGCGGACAGCTCGATGCATTTCATCCTCGCCCGCTTCATCGGCGGCCTGGGCGTCGGGGCGGCCAGCGTGCTGGCCCCGGCCTACATCTCCGAAGTCACGCCGGCGTCAATCCGCGGACGGTTGTCGAGCGTGCAGCAGATCATGATCATCACCGGTCTGACGGGCGCGTTCGTGGCCAACTATGCGCTGGCGGCCACCGCGGGCGGCTCGACGGCCGAGTTCTGGATGGGTTTCCCGGCCTGGCGCTGGATGTTCTGGCTGCAGGTCATACCGGCCGGCATCTATCTGTTCGCCTTGCTGCTGATCCCGGAAAGCCCCCGCTTCCTGGTGGTCAAGGGCCGCGAGGCGCAAGCCGAGGCGGTGCTGACGCGGCTGTTCGGTCCTGAAGCCGGGGCCCGCAAGGTCGTCGAGATTCGCGAGTCCCTCGCCCGGGACCACAAGCCGAAGCTGGCGGACCTGCTGGACCCGGTCACGCGCAACATCCGTCCGATCGTCTGGGCGGGCCTGATCCTGGCGGTGTTCCAGCAACTGGTGGGCATCAATATCGTCTTCTACTACGGTGCGGTGCTGTGGCAGTCGGTCGGCTTCTCGGAGAACGACTCCCTGCTCATCAACATCGGCTCGGGCGCCCTGTCGATCCTGGCCTGCCTCGCCGCCATGGCGGTGATCGACAGGATCGGCCGCAAGCCGCTGCTGCTGATCGGCTCTGCGGGGATGGCGGTGACGCTGGGCGTGATGGCCTGGTGTTTCTCGCAGGCCCAGATCGTCGACGGCGCCCCGCATCTCCCGGGCCAGGTCGGCATGATCGCCTTGGTCGCCGCCAATGCCTATGTCGTGTTCTTCAACTTCAGCTGGGGCCCGGTGATGTGGGTCATGCTGGGTGAGATGTTCCCGAACCAGATGCGCGGCTCGGCGCTGGCGGTGGCGGGTTTCGCCCAGTGGATCGCCAACTTCGGCATCTCGGTCAGCTTCCCGGCCATGGCCGCGGGGCTGGGCCTGACCGTCACCTATGGCTTCTACGCCGTCAGCGCCTTCGTCTCGTACTTCCTCGTCCAGGCATGGATCAAGGAAACCCGCGGGCGCGAACTGGAAGACATGACGGGCTGACCGCGAGCGCGTCATCCCCTATCTACCCTCACGGGCGGCGCTCCCCCGCCGCCCGTGTCACCGTTGAGGACCGGCCATGACCGACACCATCGAACTGTCTCACTGGATCAATGGGGAGAAGGTCCCGACTGACCGGCCCTCGGAAAGCCTGAACCCGTCCGACACGCGCGATCTGGTGGCCCGCACCCCGGACGGCGGCGTGGACGAGGTCAATGCGGCGGTAGCGGCCGCCAAGGCGGCGTTCCCGGCCTGGTCCGAAGCCTCGCCCGAGGTGCGCTCCGACATCCTCGACCGGGCCGGAACCCTGGTCATGGAGCGGCGGGAACAGCTGGGCCGGCTGCTGTCGCGCGAAGAGGGCAAGACCCTGCCCGAAGGCATCGGCGAGACCGTTCGGGCCGGCCGCATCCTGAAGTATTTCGCCGGCGAGGCGTTGCGCGCCCACGGCCAGAACCTGGCCTCGGTTCGGCCGGGGGTGGAAATCCAGACCTACCGTCAGGCCGTCGGCGTGTTCGGCCTGATCACGCCCTGGAACTTTCCCGTCGCCATTCCGGCGTGGAAGTCGGCGCCGGCGCTGGCTTTCGGCAATACGGTGGTGATGAAGCCCGCCGGGCCGACGCCGGCGACGGCGGAAGCGCTGGTGGCCATCCTGCATGAGGCCGGCCTGCCGAAGGGCGTTCTCAATATGGTCATCGGCCGCGGCGGCGTCGGTCAGGCCATCGTCGATCACAAGGATGTGGACGGCATTTCCTTCACCGGCTCCCAAGGCGTCGGCGCCGGCGTCGCGGCGGGCGCGGTCAAGCGTCAGGCGCGGGTGCAGCTGGAGATGGGCGGCAAGAACCCGCTGATCGTGCTGGACGACGCCGATCTGGAACGGGCCGTGATGATCGCCCTGGACGGCTCCTTCTACGCGACCGGCCAGCGCTGCACCGCCTCCAGCCGGCTGATCGTGCAGGACAGCATCCACGACCGCTTCGTCGCGGCCCTTGCCGAGAGGGTCGCCGCCCTGCGGGTGGGCGCGGCGCTCGACCCAAACACCCAGATCGGTCCGGCGGTCAGCGAGGACCAGCGCGAGACCTCCTACCGCTACATCGAGATCGCTCGCGGGGAGGGCGGTCGCATCGTCGCGGGCGGCGACCGGATGCAGCTCGAGACGCCCGGCTGGTATGTGCAGCCGACCCTGATCGTCGACACCGATCCGGCCGGCCGGATCAATAATGAGGAAGTCTTCGGCCCCGTCGCCTCGACCATCCGCGTCAAGGACTATGAGGAGGCGCTGGCCATCGCCAATGGCGTCGAGTTCGGTCTGTCGGCAGGGATCGTCACCAGTTCTCTCAAACACGCCCGCGACTTCCAGCGGCGCGCGAAGGCAGGGATGACCATGGTCAATCTGCCGACCGCCGGGGTCGATTACCATGTGCCGTTCGGCGGCTCGAAATCGTCCAGCTATGGCGCGCGGGAGCAGGGTTTCGCGGCCGTGGAATTCTTCACCCAGACCAAGACCTCCTATTCGGCTGGCTGATCGATGAGTATCGGGCCCGAGCTGATCTGGGATGTGAAGGCGGAGTTGGGCGAAGGGCCGGTCTGGGACGCGACCCGGGCCTGCGTCTGGTTCGTCGACATCAAGGGTCGCAAGCTGCATCGTTACGATCCCGCCGACGGCGGCAAGGCTTCGTGGGACACGCCCGACCAGACCGGCTTCGCCCTGCCCGCGGAGGACGGCTCGCTGATCTGCGGCCTGCGTGGAGGCCTGCATCGGTTCGATCCGGACAACGGCGCGTTCGAACTGATCCAGCGGGTCGAGGAAGACCGGCCGCAGAACCGGTTGAACGATGGCTTCGTGGGACCCGATGGAACGTTGTGGTTCGGTTCGATGGATGACAGCGAGGAGACCCTTTCGGGGGCCCTCTACCGCTGGCGCGCGGGCGAGCTGACCCGCCACGACGACGGCTATCGCGTCACCAACGGTCCGGCGCTCAGTCCCGACGGGCGGACCATGTATCATCACGACACCACCGAGCGCCGCATCTACGCCTTCGACCACGCCGATGGATTTCTGACCAACAAGCGGCTGTTCGCCATAACCGAGGACGGCTTCGCGGACGGCCCCAGCGTGGACGCGGAAGGGGTGCTGCACGTCGGCCTGTTCAACGGCTGGGGCGTCGCCCGGTTTTCGCCCGCCGGCGATCGAATCGGGACCATTCGCCTGCCCGTGCAGACGGTGACCAAGGCGGCGTTCGGCGGGGCCGACCTGCGGGACCTCTATTGCACGACCGCCTGGCTGGGGAACGCCGACAAGCGGGCCGGGCAGCCGACGCTGGGCGGTCTTTATCGGACACGAGTCGAGACGCCGGGTCTGCCGCAGGCCCGGGTCAGACTGTGATCGGCCTCGAACGGGGCGGTTGGCGGCTGACGGTGCGCCCGGAGCTGGGATGCTCGGTCGCCAGTCTGACCCGGGGCGGTCGTAACGTCCTGCGTCCGGCTCCCGAAGGGGCGACGGACATTCTGGAGACCGCCTGCTTCCCGCTCGTTCCCTACGCCAACCGCATCGCACGGGGCCGCTTCAGCCTCGACGGACAAAGGGTGACCCTGCCCGTGCTCGACCGCTTCGCCCCGCACGCCCTGCACGGCGACGGCTGGCTGCAGCCGTGGTCTCCGCTGGAGCGCTCGGAGACCTCGGCGAGCTTCGTCTATCGTCAGGAGGGGGACGCGTGGCCGTGGCCCTATGAGGCGGTGCAGACCTTCACCCTGACCGGGTCGGGCCTGCACATCGACCTGTCGGTGCTGAATGTGGCCGAGACCCCGATGCCGGCCGGTCTGGGATTCCATCCCTATTTTCCCGTGGGCGATCAGACTCGCCTGTCGCTGCAGGCCGAGGCGGTCTGGGCGATCGACAGCGGACTGATACCGACCGCGCCGGTTTCACCCGCGGGCGTCTTCGACTGGTCGACTGGCCCGCGAGCCGCCGAGGCGCCCTTTGTGGACCACTGCTACGCCGGCTGGGACGGCTCCGCGCGCCTGATCGAGCCGGGTCGGACCACCACGCTCACCGCCTCGCCGAATGCGGACTGGGCTCACGTCTATGCGCCCGGGCAGGCCTTCTGCTGCGTCGAGCCCGTCACCCACAGGCCCGACGCGATCCATGCGCCGGATGGCGAGGCCAGCGGGTTGGCCATGCTCGCTCCTGGACGCGCGCTGTCGATGTGGATGGAGATCGCCGTCTCCGACGCCTGAAGAGACCTAGTGATTGTCCCGCGCTTCGCCGAAACGGTCGATGATGCGGTGGTATTTCACAGCGGGCTCCAGCACGGCGCCGGTCTCCAGCTGACTGACCATGCCGCGCTGGATCTCCTGCCATGGCGTCTGCGAGGCCGGATAGGCGTAGCCGCCCGCCGCCTCGAGCGCGGCGCGGCGCCCGGCCAATTCCATATCGCTGATCAGTATGTCCGCCCTGCCGGTATTCAGGTCGATGCGCACCCGGTCGCCGGTTTTGATCAGGGCGATGTTTCCGCCCGCCGCCGCCTCCGGCGAGGCGTTCAGGATCGACGCCGAGCCAGACGTCCCGGACTGCCGACCGTCGCCGATGCAGGCCAGGGCGTGGACGCCCTTTCTGATCAGATAGTCCGGCGGCCGCATGTTCACGACCTCGGCCGCGCCGGGATATCCGATCGGGCCGGCGCCGCGCATGAACAGCAGGGTCTGTTCGGTGATGCCCAGGTTCTCGTCGTCGATGCGGCGGTGATAATCCTCGGGCCCGTCGAACACGACCGCCGGACCTTCGAAGGCATTCGGGTCCGCGGGGTTGGACAGATAGCGCTCGCGGAACTCGGGGCTGATGACGCTCAGCTTCATGATCGCCGAGTTGAACAGGTTTCCGCTGAACACCACGAAGCCGGCGTCGGTCTTCATTGGCGTGTCGAACGGCTTGATGACATCGGGCAGGGCGATCTCGCGACCGGCGCAGTTCTCGCCGATGGAGCGTCCGCTGACGGTCAGGGCCCCCTCATGGATCAGGCCCTGTTTCATCAGTTCGTTGACGACCGCAGGCACGCCGCCGGCGTGGAAATAATCCTCGCCCAGATACTCGCCGGCGGGCTGGAGATTGACCAGCAGCGGCACGTGCAGGCCATACGTCTCCCAGTCTTTCAACGGCACATCGACGTGGGCATGCCGGGCCAGGGCGGTCAGGTGGATCGGCGCGTTGGTCGAGCCGCCGATGGCCGAATTGACGACGATAGCGTTGTGGAAGGCGTCGCGCGTCAGAATGTCCGACGGCTTCAGGTCCTCGCGCACCATTTCCACGATGCGCAGCCCGGTTTCGTATGCGACCTGCGCCCTCTCGCGATAGGGGGCCGGGATGGCGGCCGAGCCGGGCAGGGACATGCCCAATGCTTCGGCCAGGGAGTTCATCGTCGTGGCCGTGCCCATGGTGTTGCAGTAGCCGACCGACGGAGCCGAGGACGCCACCAGCTCGATGAAGCCGTCGTAGTCGATCTCGCCGGCGGCCATCATCTGGCGCGCCTTCCAGATGATCGTGCCCGAGCCGGTCCGCTCGCCCTTGTGCCAGCCGTTCAGCATCGGTCCGACCGAGAGGGCGATGGCGGGAATATCGACGGTCGCGGCGGCCATCAGACAGGCCGGCGTGGTCTTGTCGCAGCCGATGGTCAGCACCACTCCGTCCAGCGGATATCCGTACAGGCTTTCCACCAGACCAAGGTAGGCGAGGTTGCGATCGAGCCCGGCCGTCGGCCGCTTCCCGGTTTCCTGGATCGGGTGGACCGGGAACTCCATGGCGATGCCGCCGGCCTCGCGGATTCCTTCGCGCAGTCGTTCGGCCAGCACCAGATGGTGCCGGTTGCAAGGGCTGAGATCCGAGCCGGTTTGAGCGATGCCGATGATCGGCCTGTCCGACTGCAGTTCCTTCCGGGTCAGGCCATAGTTGAGATAGCGCTCCAGATAGAGCGCGGTCATGTCGGGATTGTCCGGATTGTCGAACCAGGCGCGCGAACGCAGCGGCTTCTTCGATCGGTCTGTCATGGTCTCAGTTCCAACCGCCGTCGACGATGTAGTGTTGGTTCGTGATGGCCCCGGCCTCGTCGGAGGCCATGAAGACGATGACGCGGGCGATGTCGTCGGGGATCAGCCGGCGCTTGAGGCACTGGCGTTCATAAATCTCCTTCTCCGTCTCGGGCGTGACCCAGAGTTCCAGCTGGCGTTCGGTCATGATCCAGCCCGGGGCGATGGCGTTGACCCGGATTCCGTATTCTCCGAAGTCGCGGGCCAGCGACCGGGTCAGGCCGAGCACGGCGGATTTGGAGGCCGTGTAGGCGGCCATCCCGCCTTGGCCGATCACCCAGGAAGTCGAACCAAGGTTGACGATCGCGCCCTTGCCCGCCGCCTGCATGTCGGGAAGCACGGCCTGGGCGGCGAAGAACTGGTGCTTCAGGTTCACCGCGATGCGGCCGTCCCAGTAGGCCTCGGTGACCTCCAGCGTGGCATGGCGTTCGTCGTGGGCCGCGTTGTTGATCAGGACTCCGACCGGCCCGAAGCGATCGCGCACCGTCTGGACCGCGGCCTTGAGCGAGGGGATGTCGGTCAGGTCGCAAGGCACGAACAGGGCGGCGGCGCCGAGCTCTGCCTGCAGGCTCGCGCCGCGGGTGGCGTCGATGTCAAGAAACCCGACCTTTGAGCCTTGGGCGACAAAGGCCCGCGTGATCGCCTCGCCGATACCGCCAGCGCCGCCGGTCACGATGACCACGACGCCAGCCAGGTCTGAATAAGTGGCGGCCATACGCTCCCCGAACCCTTGTCCCGGCGAGGGCTGCGCCCCCGCATCAACCCGAGAGTCGATCTTTCATTCATGAAAGCAGTATTCGTCGGCGAAAATGCGCGCCGGGGCTTGCGAAGTCAACGCGACCTGCCCGGCTGACGCAGAATTTCAACGGCGGTCAGGCCTGGGAGGCGGCGCTCATCTCGACCGAGATCGACGCGGCCGCGCGGCGAAGATGTTCGACCGCCACATCCATGGCGCAGGTCGGCGGCGTGCGCTCGATGTAGGGCGAAATCAGGGTCGCGATCACGCCGTCCGCCCCGATGATCGGCGCCACCAGATCGGTGACGCCCCTGACGAAGTCGCTGGGGCGTTCAACATAGCCCCTGGCGCCCGCCTCGTCGGCCGCCTTGATAAAGCGGTTGGTGCGCGCCGCGCCGAAGCGGGCGACCAGCCGCTCGTGAAGGTCAGCCTTTTCGGCCGCCGGGGCGCAGCCGTAGAACATCAGGCCCGAGGTCGCGTCAATGACGTTGCGACGGTAGCCGACGCGGACCGAGAAGCCGAGGTCGCCGGGACCCTCGATACGGGCGATGACCACGATCTGCTCGCCAGAGCGCACCACCAGGTGACACGACTGAACCGTCGCGTTGGCCAGTTCGCGCATTATCGGCAGGGCGGCCTCGACCAGGGATTTTACCGGAGCCTGGGCCATGCCGAGCGTGAACAGGCGGTTGGTCAGGCGATAGCCGTCCGGCGATTGCTCGATATAGCCTCGAAACTCCAACACCTGGATCATGCGAAACAGCTCGCTGACCGACCGCCCAAGGACGCCCGACATCTGGGATGGGGTCATCGGCTCGCCATGCGAGGACAGAAGCTCCAGAACGTCGAGGCCCTTTTCGAGCGCAGGCGCGCGGTATTTCCGGTCGTCGGTTTCGTCCTGAAGCGACATCGGCGCTGGGGTTCCTTGTGAGGCCGGGAATCTAGCCGTTAGGGCCGCTGCCGGGAAGCGTGGCGGCCGACGCCCACATATGAAGCATCATCTCAGATATGAAAACGGGGTTGCCCGTCGCTGTGGCCTCACCTAGCGTCGGCTTGAGCCCGAACGGGCCGCGCCGGGGAGGCTTTCATGACGCTCGCGACGATCGATCTGATCATTCTGGCCATATACGCCGTCTGCATTTTCGGTCTGGCCCAATGGGTGTCGCGCGACAAGGGCGGGGCCAGAAAGACCTCTACGGACTATTTCCTGGCGTCGAAGAACCTGCCGTGGTGGGCCATCGGGGCCTCGCTGATCGCCGCCAACATCTCGGCCGAACAGATCATCGGCATGAGCGGCTCCGGCTATGTGATCGGCCTGGGCATCGCCTCGTACGAGTGGATGGCGGCGCTGACGCTGCTGATCGTCGGCAAATACTTCCTGCCGATCTTCCTGCGCAACGAGATCGTCACCATGCCGCAGTTCCTGCAGCAGCGGTACGGCCCTTCGATCCGCAACGTCATGGCCGTGTTCTGGCTGCTGCTCTACGTCTTCGTGAACGTGACCTCGATCCTGTGGCTGGGGTCTCTGGCCGTGAACGGCGTCACCGGGCTGGACCAGACCTACGCCATCGTCGCCATCGGCGTGTTCGCCCTGGCCTATCAACTGTGGGGCGGCCTCAAGGCGGTGGCCCTGACCGACATCGTCCAGGTCATGCTTCTGGTCGCGGGCGGACTGATCATCGGATACATCGCTCTCGGCCAGATCGGCGGCGACGCCGGGGCGCTGGGCGGCTTCCAGACGCTGCTGACGCGCTTCCCCGAGAAGTTCGACATGATCCTGTCGCCCGACAATCCCCAGTTCGTGAATCTGCCGGGAATCGCGGTCCTGCTGGGCGGGCTGTGGATCATGAACATCAGCTACTGGGGCTTCAACCAGTACATCATCCAGCGCGCCCTGGCCGCCAGGTCGATCGGCGAGGCCCAGAAAGGCATCGCCTTCGCGGCCTATCTGAAGCTGCTGATGCCGGTCATCGTGGTCCTGCCCGGCATGGCCGCGCTGGTGCTGGCGCCCAATCTGGGCCAGCCCGGACAGCCGGCGACCGATCAGGCCTATGCCTCTATGATGAACCTGCTGCCGGCCGGTCTGAAGGGTCTGGTGTTCGCCGCCCTGATCGCCGCCATCGTCGCCTCGCTGGCGTCCAAGGTGAACTCGATCTCGACCATCTTCACGCTGGACCTCTACGCCAAGGCCAACAAGGCCGCCTCGGATCGTCAGCTGGTCTTCGTCGGCCGGATCGCCGCCGTCGCCGCCATGGTCATAGGCATCCTGACGGCGCGGCCGCTGCTGGGAAATTTCGAGCAGGGCTTTCAATACATTCAGGAATTCACGGGTTTCTTCACACCGGGCATCGTGGTGATCTTCATCCTGGGCCTGTTCTGGAGCCGCGCGTCCGAGGCCGGGGCGCTGACCGGGGCGATCCTGTCCGTGGCGCTGTCGGCGACCTTCTGGCTGCTCCAGTTCCTCGACATCTTCGCCTTTCCGTTCATGAACCGGGTCGGCGTCGTGTTTCTCCTGTCCCTGGCCGCGGCAGTCATCGTCTCCCTGATGTCGCCCCCCAGGGAAGGCACGATGCAGATCCGGCTGGACGGCGTCAGCTACAGGACCTCGGCCGGCTTCAATATCGCCGGAGTGGGGGTGATCCTGTTCCTGGTCGCGGTCTACGCCATCTGGTGGTGAGGATCAGCCGGCGACAATCGGCGCGGCCCGGCAGTTCCGATCGATGAACTCGGCCTGGGTCGGCATGGAGGCGGTCGTCCGGGCGTAGGCGTCGCGGATGCCGTGCAACCTGCGGGTCAGGTCGTCCAGCTGGGGAAGGGCCGCCAATGGATCATAGCGATCGGGAACGACGTTCTGGCCCATCAGGACGGCGATCCAGCTGGTCTCCTGGAACAGTTCCTCGTCCTCCCGGAACACCCGGCCGTGGCTGCGGAAAAGGTCGATCTTGCGCTGCAGCGACTCGGGGATCGACATGGTCCGCACCTGGTTCCACAGCGCGGAATCATCCCGCTCGACGGCGTGGTAGTGCAGCACGATGAAGTCCCGAACGCGCTCATATTCGTAGCGCATGCGGGCGTTGTAATGATCGATCTCGACCTGGGCGAAGTCGCGGTCAGGGAAGTTCAGCAGCAGCTTGGAAAGGCCGCTCTGGACCAGATGGATGCTCGTGGACTCAAGCGGTTCGAGGAAGCCGCTGGCCAGCCCCAGAGACACGCAGTTGCGGTTCCAGGCCTTTTTCCTCATGCCGGTGCGGAAGCGCAGCAGGTTGGGGTCGGCGAGCGGACGGCCCTCGAGACTGTCGGTCAGTTTCGCGACAGCCTCGTCATCACTGATGAACTGGCTACAGTAGACGTAGCCGTTGCCGACTCGATGCTGGAGCGGAATTCTCCACTGCCATCCGGCCTCGCGAGCCGTGGCGCGGGTATAGGGCGTCAGACCCGCTTCGCCGTGTTCGCAGGGCATGGCCACCGCCCGGTCCGCGGGCAACCAGTGGCTCCAGTCCTCGTAGCCGGTCCCCAGCGCCTGCTCGATCAACAGCCCCCGAAACCCGGAGCAGTCGATGAACAGGTCGCCCTCGACCACGTCGCCGGATTCCATCGTCACCGACTGGATGAAGCCGTCCGGCTCGCGCAGAGTGACATCGACGATCTTGCCTTCGCGCCGGATCACGCCGCGCCCGCGCGCCAGTTCGCCGAGATAGCGCGCATAGAGCGAAGCGTCGAACTGGAAGGCGTAGGTCATCTGGGACAGCGGTGAGCGGGGGTCGCGCACCGGTCGAGCGAACCGACCCTGCCGCGCCGCGAGGGTGGTCAGGGAGTAGGCGCCGAGGTCGTCGTCCAGCCCGGCCTCCTTCAGGCGCAGCCAGTAATGATGGAAAGCCGCGGCGTCGATACGCGTGCCGTACTGGCCGAACGGGTGGAAATAGATATCGCCCTTGCGGGTCCAGTCGCGGAACTCGATGCCGAGTTTGAACGTGGCCTGGGTGCGGCGGACGAACTCGTTCTCGTCGATGCCCAGAAGCTCATTGAAGAGCATGATGGGCGGAATGGTGGACTCGCCGACGCCGACCGTGCCGATCTCGGCGGACTCGATCAGTTCGATCCGGCAGCGATTGTCGGGCAGGACTTTCGACAGGGCGGCCGCCGCCATCCAGCCGGCGGTGCCGCCGCCGACGATGACGATGCTGCGAATCGGGTTTGCGGTCATGTGGATGTCCAGGCTCAGGCCGTGACGGATGTGGCGAGGTCGGCAAGATAGCGGTCGTGCGGCGAAAGGGATTCGACCGCTCGACGGATCAGCGCGGCGCGCCTCTCCATCCGCTCGAACGTGTCCCCGGCGGGCGTTTGATCCGTCAGCGGGCTCCAGCGGTCCGGCCAGACGCCGAGGCCGGTGAAGATCGCGGTCCAACTCGATTCCCGGAAGGACTCGTTTTCCAGCAGGGCGACCTCACCCCGGGCGCGGAACAGGGCGATCTTCTGAACAAGGGTGTCGGGCAGGCTCATCGCGCGACAGTAGTCCCAGAGCGGGCCCTGCCGACGGCCCAGGTGATAGTGCAGGATGATGAAGTCGCGCACGCGCTCGACCTCCTCGGCCGAGCGCCGATTGTATTCGTCCGTTACGACCGGATCGAAGTCGAGATCGGGAAACAGGTCGAGCAGTCGGCCGACACCGGTCTGGATCAGATTGATGCTGGTGGATTCCAGCGGCTCCACGAAACCGCACGCCAGGCCAAGGGAGACGCAATTGCGATTCCAGGCCTTTCGTCTCCGCCCGGTGACGAAACGAAGCAGATTGGGCTCAGCCAGCGCCGGACCGTCCATCTGGCTTCGAAGGTCCGCGATCGCCGCTTCGTCGTCGACGAAGTTCGAGGAATAGACATAGCCATTGCCGGTGCGGTGCTGGAGCGGAATGCGCCATTGCCAGCCAGCTTCGCGTGCGGTGACGCGGGTGAAGGGCGTCGTCTCGCCGACCGACGGACACGGCATGGCGACGGCCCGGTCGCAAGGCAGCCAATGAGTCCAGTCCTCATAGCCGGTCTTCAGGGTCTGCTCGATCAGCAGGCCACGAAACCCGGAGCAGTCGATGAACAGGTCGCCTTCCAGCCGTTCGCCGCCTTCGAACACCACCGCATCGATGAAGCCGTCCGAACCGCGCAGCGAAACATCGACGATGCGACGGTCGAGACGCTGCACGCCCAGTTTTTCTGCATAGGATCGCAGGAACGTCGCGTAGAGGGCGGCGTCGAACTGATAGGCGTAGGAATAGGCCGACAGAACCGAGCGTGGATCTCTCAGCGGCGACGCGAAACGATTTTGCGCCGCCATCACGCTGGGCACCGACCACGGCTCGATGTCGTTGATCAGGCCGAGGCCCTTGAGTCGGAACAGGTGCTGCGCCGCCGCCTGGCGGTCGAGCGGCGGACCATAGTCGCCGAAACCGTGGAAGAACCGGTCACCGTTGGAGGTCCAGTCCCGGAATTCGATTCCGAGCTTGATCGTGGCCCGGGTCGCTCGCACGAACTCGGCCTCATCAATGCCGAGGGCGGCGTTGAAGTCCCGGATGGGAGGAATGGTCGCCTCGCCGACCCCCACGATCCCGATCGCCGTTGATTCGACGACCGTCAGGCTGAGATCGCCCGAGGCGAGCCGCGGCGAGAAGGAACAGGCGAGCGAGGCGGCCGCCATCCAGCCGGCCGAGCCTCCGCCCACCACCACGATCCGGCGGATGGCCCGCTCCATTTCCTGTTCCTCCCCGGAGACTGCGTCTCTCGTTATCACCAGTGGTGGCGGGCCTGAAATCGGGGCGGCTGGCTATCCCGCGCCGCTCCCCATCGTGGTTCGCGCCCCATCTTCGCGCTCACAGGATGATAGCGCTACCAAAAATCGCTTTTCATCCTGTGAAACTTTGTGCATCTTTGAAAGTGCGAGGCGTCCGAGCCGGGTCCCCTTGCGCAATTTTGGGAGGTGTCTCGCCGCGAGAACCGCAAGAATGCGGCCGGTGCGACCCAGACGGGGAGGATGAGGCTTATGTCTCGAACCAATCGTACGAATCGGTTTGCGTTGCTGTGTGGCGTCTCGGCGCTTTCCATGGGCGCGTTCGCCCTGCCTTCCGTGGCCCTGGCGCAGGATCCCACGGGCGAGGACTCTACGGAAATCGACGAGGTTATCGTCACGGGCATTCGGGCGCAGCTGCGCTCCGCACAGGCCATCAAGCAGAATTCGGAAGTCATCGTCGACTCGGTGACGGCCGTGGATATCGGCGCGCTGCCGGACCGATCGGTGTCCGAGGCGCTGCAGCGCATTTCGGGCGTGACGCTCCAGCGGACCAATGCGGCGCGGGATCCCGCCCGTCTGGCGGCCGAGGGCGGCGGCGTCTTCGTGCGCGGACTGTCCTGGGTCCGCTCGGAGACCAACGGGCGCGATATCTTTTCGGCCTCCAGCGGCCGGGGCCTGAGCTTCGAGGACGTCTCGGCGGACTTGCTGGCCGGCGTGGACGTCTACAAGAACGTCGCCGCCAATATGATCGAAGGTGGCATCGCCGGTACGATCAATCTGCGCACGCGGGTGCCGTTCGACAGCACCGACTCGCTGATCGCGATCAACACCGACTACAATTATGGCGACCTGTCCGAACGCGGCTTCTGGTCTGGAAGCGCCCTTGCGTCCAACCGCTGGGATACGCCGATCGGCGAAATCGGACTGCTGGCCAACATCAGCATCTCGAACGTGGGCAACCGGACCGATTCAATCTCGGTCGACCGCTATGATCCGGTGGTGCTGGGCGCAGGGAACGCGTCGGACGGCCGCGTGGCTGGCGACACGGTCTATATTCCCAAATACCTGGGCTGGCGGACCATCGACTGGGAGCAGGAGCGCACCGCCATCGCCCTGGCGGCCCAATGGCGACCGAACGACAATCTGCTGATCACCCTGCAGGCGCTGGGTTCGCAGGCGGACGCCTACAACATCGAGCGCGCGCTTGGCACTGAAAGCGTCCTGTCGCCCAACACCACCTATACCTACAATGACGAGGACGTTTTCACCGGCGGCACCGTCTTCCAGGCCAATTACAATACCGATACGCGGGTCGGCGACGACACCAAGCGCACCGGCGACGTGGCCTTGGGCTTCCGGTACACCCCCGACTCGCCCTGGTCGTTCAGCGGCGACCTGCAGTACGTCAAATCCACCGCCGAAATCTACTCGATGACGGCCTTCACGCAGTTGGCCAACCGTCCCGACCTGACGATCACCATCGGCGACGACCTGCCCACCATCACCTCGACCGGCGGCACCATGACCGACCAGTCCACCTACTGGTGGGCCGCTGCGATGGATCATATCGAGGACAACGAGGCCGACGAACTCGCCGGCCGCCTTGATGCGCGCTACGATTTTGAGGAAGGCAGCTTCCTCAAATCCATCGAGTTCGGCATCCGCGGGACCGAGAAGAATTATATCAACCGCCAGACCGGCTATAATTGGGGGCTGCTGTCGAACCAGTACTGGGGCAACGGCGGCGGCGCGGTCGTCTATCTGGATGACGCCGGCTATCCGGGCGGCACTCAGGACCCGCGCCTGCCGGGGTCGTCGGAGCTGTACGCCTTTGACAACTTCTTCCGGGGGGACGCGCCGGTGCCGGGCGTCGCCTGGTTCCCGACCGCCAGCCTGGTCAACCAGGGCACCGCCCACGCCTATGACATTCTGCGCAACACGCAGAGCTCGGGCTGGGGCTGGACGCCGCTCTCGGATGACTACGAAAGCTATCGTCTGGGCGGCGGCAACGGCGGCATCACCGAGCTGACCGAAGATACCCGGGCGGGCTACGTCTATGCCCGCTTCGGCGCCGAGGACGCCCTGTTCGGCAAGAGCTTCGACGGCAATATCGGAGTTCGCCTGGTCGAGACCACCACAACCACGCAGACCATAACCACCCTGCCGGTGATCAGCGGTTCATGCCCGCCGATCGCCAATCCGGGCGCGGACTGCACGGCCTTCAACCGGGCCGTCGCCTTCGCCACCGGGGGCTCGCTGGACGGGCTTCCGATCGACCACAGCTACACCGATGTGCTGCCCAGCCTGAATCTGCGCGTCTTCCTGGCCGAAGACCTGCAGGCCCGTTTCGCGGTGTCCCGCGCCATGGTGCGGCCCGAGATGTATCAGCTCCAGCCGTTCACCAACCTGTCGATCAACTTTGAGGCTGACGGCTACACGTTGGACGACGTTGCTCCGTTCACCGGCACGGGGGGCAACCCGACGCTCGATCCGATCAAGGCCACGAACTACGACGCCAGCCTGGAATGGTATTTCGCGCCGACCGGAAGCCTGACGCTGGCGGTGTTCCACAAGGACATCACCGACTACATCTTCACCGGCACCGAGACGCAGAGCTTCACCAACAATGGCGTGACCTACGACTTCCTGCTGACCCGCTACACCAATGGCGACGAAGGCACGGTCGACGGGTTCGAGATCGCCTACCAGCAGTTCTACGACTTCCTGCCTGGATGGCTCGGCGGCTTCGGCCTGCAGGGCAACTTCACCTATATCGACAGCAGCGGCGGCCGGAACACCAGCCAGAACATCCTCGATCCGCTGCAGAACAGCGCCTCGGCCGACCCGCTGCCGCTCGAGGGGATGTCGCGCACCAGCTACAATCTGGCGGCGCTCTACGAGAGATACGGCTTCTCCGCGCGGCTGGCCTACAACTGGCGCGAGGAATATCTGCTGACCACCTCGGCGGCGAACATCAACGCCCCGGTATGGGCCTCCGACTTCGGGCAGCTGGACGGGTCGGTCTTCTACAACATCACCGATGACCTGAAAATCGGCATCCAGTCGACGAACATCCTGAACGAACGGACGGTGCTGAAGGTCGGCAACGAGACCCGCAAGCCGCCGTACAACTGGGTCGACACCGACCGCCGCGTCGCGATCGTGCTGCGTGCGGCGTTCTGATCGAACGTGACAGGGGGGCGATCCGCGTGGATCGTCCCCTTCCTGTTTTGACCGGGGTTGGAGGATAACGATGGGCGGCTCGCACATCGGTCGATGGACGGCGTCCGTTGCGGCGGCGCTGCTTGCCTTTACGGCGACCGCCGGGATCGCCATCGCCCAGCAACCCATTCCCCGGCTGGCCGAACAGGATGGGCGTCACGCCCTGATCGTCGATGGCGCGCCCTTCACGATCCTCGGCGCCCAGGTCAACAACTCTTCCAACTACCCTGCGCCGCTGGCCGAGGCCTGGCCCGCGGTCCGTTTCGTCGGCGCGAACACCGTCCAGGTCCCCATCGCCTGGGAACAGATCGAGCCGGTCGAAGGTCAGTTCGACTTCTCCTTCGTCGATCATCTGGTCGAGGAGGCCCGGCGCAACGACGTGCGTCTGGTGCTGCTGTGGTTCGCCACCTGGAAGAACACCGCCCCCAAATACGCGCCGGCCTGGGTCAAGTTGAACCCGGAACGGTTTCCGCTGCTCGTCAAACAGGATGGAACCGGGTCCTACGCCCTCTCGCCTCACTCACGGAACACCCTGGAGGCGGACAAGCGCGCCTTCGTCGCCCTGATGGCGCACCTTCGCCGGATCGACAGCCGCGACCGCACTGTCATCATGATCCAGCCGGAGAACGAGACCGGCACCTATGGCTCGGTCCGCGACTACGGCCCTGCCGCCCAGGCGCTGTTCGATGGTCCCGTGCCCGCGCCGCTGCTGGAGCGGACGGGCAAACAACCCGGCACATGGGCGCAGGTGTTCGGCGCCGACGCCGACGAATTCTTCCACGCCTGGGCCATCGGCTCCTACGTCGGCGAGATCGCGGCGGCCGGAAAGGCCGAGTACCCGCTGCCGATGTACGTCAACGCCGCCCTGCGCGATCCACTCAAGCATCAGGCGCCGTCGACCTATGCCTCGGGCGGCCCGACGTGGAACGTGATGGACGTGTGGAAGGCGGCGGCTCCGGCGATCGATATCCTGTCGCCCGATATCTACGAGCGCGGCTCGGTGAACTACGAAGCCCACCTCGACCGCTACGCGCGGCCCGACAACGCCCTGTTCGTGGCCGAGACCGGCAATGACACGATGTACGCGCGCTATCTGTTCAGTGTTCTGGGGCGAGGCGGCATCGGCTATTCGCCGTTCGGCATCGACTACACCGGCTACGCCAACTATCCGCTGGGCTCCCAGGCGGTCACCGAAGACACCCTGACTCCGCTGCGCGACGTCTATCGTCTGATCGCGCCGTGGCAGCGGGTCTGGGCGCGACTGGCCTTCGAGAGCCGGGTCTGGGGCGCGTCCGAGCCCGACGACCGCGCGTCGCAAACCCTCGACCTGGGCGAGTGGACGTCCACCATCAGCTACCGCCGCTGGCAGTTCGGCCTCCCCGAATGGACCTGGCTGGGCCCGCAGGCCGAGGTCCCGGGCCGGGAGACGCCGAACGGCGGGGCGGTGATCGCGCAGATCGCGCCGGGAGAGTTCATCGTCGCGGGCCACTACGCGCGCGTCGACTTCAACGCCAAGCCTGCCACCGATGGCAAGCGCCGCATGGTCCTGCGCATCGAGGAAGGCCATTTCGACGGTTCGGGGGCCTGGGTGTTCGAACGCATCTGGAACGGCGACCAGACCGACTACGGCCTCAACTTCACCGACCGTCCGCGTCTGCTGCGCGTGGTCACCGCCACCTACTGATCCCTTTGAGAGCGGAGCCTCCCGTATGCAGCTCAAGTCCCGTCACCTGACCTCCGCCGCCGTCGCGCTGGCCCTGTTCGCGCCGCTGGGCGCCTGCGCCTCGATCCTGACGGGCGCGCCGGACGCCGTCGCGGACTCCGCGGTGCGGCGCCTGGCCGACGGGGTCGTCGTAACGCCCCGGACGGGCGAGGCGCGGGCCGTGCGGCTGCAGGTGTTCGGACCCCGGACCATCCGCGTCACGGCCTCGCCCGACGACAGCTTCGAGGCCCCGGCCAGCCTGATGGTCACCGCCGAGCCGCTGAGCGGGGGCTTCGAGGTCGAGACCCGGGGCGAGGTGGTCCTGGTTCGCGCGATGGAGGTCACTGCGGAAGTGTCGCTCGAGACCGGCGCGGTGCGCTTCCTCGACAACGACGGCGAGGTGATCCTGGCCGAACGCGCCGGCGGTCGAGAGATCGACCCCGTCATCGTCGAGGACCAGACGGGCTCGCATCGCTTCGAGACCGTCCGACAGGTGTTCGAGCCGGCGGCGGATGACGCCTTCTACGGTCTGGGGCAGCATCAACAGGGCGTGCTCAACTATCGCGGCCACGACGTCGAACTGGCCCAGCACAACATGGACGTCGGCATCCCGTTCGTGGCCTCGACCGGCGGCTACGGCATCCTCTGGGACAACAATTCGATCACCCGGTTCGGCGACCCGCGCGCCTACGGCATGCTGGATGAGCGACTGACCGTGCGCGACGCCACCGGCCGGTTCGGCGGTCTGACGGCGAGCTATTTCCAGGGCGACGAATTGAAGGTCCAGCGTCAGGAGAGCCAGGTCAACTATGAGTACATCCGCGACCAGCAGCGCTGGCCCGAAGGTCTGAAGGCCCAGCCCGCCCAGCCGGTGCAGGTCGGCGACATGGGCCGGGCGGGGCAGGAGGGCGTGCGCGTGGTCTGGGAGGGCACCATCGAGGCCTTCACCGGCGGCGAGCACAAGTTCAAGCTCTACTCCTCGGGCTACGCAAAGGTATGGATCGATGGCGAGCTGAAGATCGACCGCTGGCGTCAGAACTGGAACCCCTGGTTCCACGACTTCGAGGCGGAGATTCCGGCCGGTCGGCAGATACCGATCAAGATCGAATGGATTCCCGGCGACGGCTACATCGCCCTGCGCCACCTGGATCCGCAGCCTGAGGCCGACCAGCAGACGCTGTCGCTGTGGTCCCAGGCGGGTCACGACATCGACTACTATTTCGTCGGCGGCGACGATCTGGACGAGGTCATCTCCGGCTATCGCGGCCTGACCGGCAAGGCAGTGATGCTGCCGCGCTGGGCCTATGGCTTCTGGCAGAGTCGGCAGCGCTACAACACCCAGGCCGAGGTAGTGGACACGGTGCGCCGCTATCGCGAGCTCGGCCTGCCGATCGATAACGTCGTGCAGGACTGGTTCTACTGGCCCGAGAACGCCTGGGGGTCGCACGAATTCGATCCCGCCCGCTTCCCCGATCCGGCGCAGATGGTGAAAGACGTCCACGATCTGGACGCCAACATCATCATCTCGGTGTGGCCGAAATTCTATCCGACGACCGATCATTACAGGGAGCTGGCGGCCATCGGCGGCATGTATACCCGCAACGTCGAGGCCGGGGCCCGCGACTGGGTCGGCCCCGGCTACGCCAACAGCTTCTATGATCCCTATCTGCCGGCGGCGCGCGACCTGTACTGGCGCCAGATCAGCGACAGCTTCAGGGGCATGGGTTTCGACGGCTGGTGGCTGGATTCGGTCGAACCGGACATGCACTCGAACCTCGATATTCCGGAGCGGACCCTGCGCATGGGACCGACCGCGGCCGGTCCGGGTGCGCTGGTGTTCAACTCCTATCCGCTGGTCAACGCCGAGACCGTCTACCAACGCTTCCGGGCGGAACAGCCCGACACCCGCACCTACATCCTGACCCGCTCGGCCTGGGGCGGTCTGCAGCGCACCGGATCGACCCTGTGGTCCGGCGACGTGGTGGCGCGCTGGGACGACCTGGGCGAGCAGATCTCGGCCGGGGTCAACGCCGGCCTGTCGGGCATCCCGAACTGGACCCATGACATCGGCGGCTTTTCGGTCGAGGCGCGCTACCAGGCGCCTCAGATGAAGCCCGAAGACAAGGCGGAATGGGACGAGTTGCAGCTGCGCTGGTTCCAGTTCGGCGCCTTCTCGCCGGTGTTCCGCTCGCATGGGGAATTCCCGCTGCGCGAGGTCTACAACCTGGCGGAGCCGGAGTCCGGCCTCTACGACGCCTTCGCCGACCAGATGCGTCTGCGCTACCGGCTGATGCCCTATGTCTACACGCTCGCCGGCGACACCTGGCACAGGGACGGCACGATCATGCGCGCCCTGCCCATGGACTTCCCGCAGGACCTCCGGGCGCGGGACATCAACGACCAGTACCTGTTCGGTTCGGCCCTGATGGTCGCCCCGGTCCACAAGTATCGGGCGCGCGACCGGTCGGTGTATTTCCCCTCGGGGGCGGACTGGTATGACTTCCACACCGGCCGCAGGTTCGCGGGCGGGTCGGAAGCCATGATCGCCGCGCCGCTGGAGCGGATCCCGCTGTTCGTGCGGGCCGGGTCGATCCTGCCGACGGGACCGCAGATCCGGCACACCGCCGAAAAGCTGGATGGACCGATCACCCTGACCGTCTATGCCGGCGCCGATGGCGCATTCGAGCTCTATGACGACGCCGGCACGAGCTATGGCTACGAACGGGGAGAGTTCTCGCGCATCCCGATGACGTGGGATCAGGCTCGCGGCCTCCTGACCATCGGCGCGCGCAGCGGAACCTATCCCGGCATGCCGGCGAACCGGACCTTCCACATCCGCTGGATCGACGGACCGACGGCGGCGGCGGTCGATTTCGACGCGGCTCCGGCGCGGACGGTCGAATATAGTGGGCAGGCCGTACAGGTCTCCCGCCCCTGAGGCTCATCAAGGCGAGGCGTAGATGAAGCAGTTCCTGAAGGCCGCCGGGCTGGCGGTGGTGCTGGCCGGCGCGGCGGCGACGGGCGTCCTGGCGCAATCGCCGCCAGCGGAATCCCTGCTGGCCGACGTGTTCCAGGATCACGCCGTGCTGCAACGCGATCGGCCCATCGCTGTCTGGGGCCGGGCGGCGCCGGACGCGCAGCTGGCCGTGACCCTCGCCGGGACGACGGTTGCGGCGCGCGCCGACGCGGAAGGGCGCTGGCGGGCAGTCCTGCCAGCGCTCCCCGCTGGCGGACCTCATGAGTTGAGCGTGGCGCAGGACGGGCGAGCACAGGTTCTGACTGATCTTCTGATCGGCGATGTCTGGCTCTGTTCGGGACAGTCGAACATGGAGTTCGGCGTGCGAAGCGCCACCAATGCGGATACCGAGATCGGCAATTCGGCGGACCCCAGTCTGCGCCTTCTTCTGGTCGGCCGTTCCAGCCGGCCGTCGCCGACCAACAGGATGGGCCCGGGCAGCGTGTGGCGCGTCTCGGGTCCCGAAAGCGTCCGTGACTTTTCCGCGAGCTGCTTCTTCATGGGCAAGCAGTTGCGCCGATCCCAGAACGTGCCTGTCGGCCTGATCGCCGCTTCCTGGGGCGGGTCGGTGATCGAAGACTGGCTGAGCGAACCGGCGCTGCGGCGGATCGGCGGCTATGATGTGCCGTTGGCTGCCCTGGCCGTCTACGCCCGCTCGCCCGAGGAGGGTCGCAGGGTCTGGGACGAGACGAGCAACCGCTGGTGGCGCGACAACGATCCCGGCTCGGCCGGGTCGACGCCCTGGTACAGCCCCGCCTACGACGACGCTGACTGGTCCACGGCGGCGCCCGAAGGCTTCTGGGAAGGCTCGTCGCCCGAGTTGACGACGTTCGACGGCCTGGTCTGGCACCGTACGGCAGTGACGCTGACAGCGGCCCAGGCGGCAGGCGGAGCGACCCTGCGACTGGGACCGGTCGATGACGTCGATACCACCTGGGTCAACGGTCGCAAGATTGGCGGTGGCGAGGGCTGGGACACGCCGCGGACCTATTCCGTGCCGGCCGGGGTGCTGCACGAGGGTCGCAACATCATCGCCGTGGGCGTGCTGGACACGGGAGGCGGCGGCGGTCTCTGGGGGCCGGCCGCGGACAAGACGCTGGCGTTGGCCAACGGGTCGGTCGTGAGCCTCGCCGAGCCATGGCGCCGGCGGGTGTCGGCGCCGATCTCCGGACTGAGAAACCTCCCCCGCACGCCCTGGGTCGGCGGCAGCGGCGTTACGACCCTGTCCAACGGCATGATCGCGCCGCTGGACGGCTACGGCCTGGCCGGCGTCGCCTGGTATCAGGGCGAGTCCAACGTCGGCGACCCCGAAGGCTATCGCCGTCTGCTGTCCGGGCTGATCGCGGACTGGCGAACGCGCTTCGGCGACGGGCAACTGCCGTTCCTGGTGGTCCAGCTCGCCAATTTCGGGCCGCCGGCTTCGACGCCGACCGATTCCGCCTGGGCGGCCCTGCGCGAGGTCCAGCGCGAAGTGGTGGAGGCGGACGCCAACGCCGGACTGGCGGTCGCGATCGACATCGGCGATCGCTACGACATCCATCCGACCAACAAGCAGGAGGTCGGCCGCCGTCTGGCCCTCTCCGCGCGGGCGGTGGCCTATGACGACGCCCCCGTTCCGGCCTCTCCTTCCCCCCGCACGGCCGAGGTCGCCGGGCCCACGGTGGTGGTGCGCTTCGATCGGGTGGGGGACGGTTTGGTGGTCTTTGGCGCGGCGCGGCCGGTCGGCTTCGAGCTGTGCGGCGCCGAAGGGTGCCGGTTCGTCGACGCCCGGGTGCAAGGCGAGACCGTGGTGCTGGACGCCGCCGGCGTCGTGGAGCCGCGATCGGTGCGCTTCTGCTGGGCCGACAGTCCGGTCTGCAACCTGTACGGCGACGCGGGCCTGCCGGCCGTTCCGTTCGAACTGCCGTTGACCCGCTAGAGGTCCAGGCCGGCTCCCCGGATACGGAAGGCCGGGACGAACGCCGTGGCGCGGCGGCCGGGCAGGGTGATCGTCAGATCGTCTTCGGTCTGACGGAAGGTCAGCGGAGCGTTGTCGCCGACCATCTCAACCCGCTCGACCTTGCGGCCAGCCAGCGCCCGATCGCCAAGGGCGCGGATCCTGAGCTGCCGGTCCTCTGGCCAGTCCAGCGCTATGGCGTAGAGCACGCCGCCACGGGTGGTGAAGCGGATGTCCTGCGCGGTCCAGGGTCGCGCGTGCTCTTCGTTCTGGTTGCCGGCGGTGACCGCAGTCGGCCCCTCGCCGTAGATCGACCACGGTCGGCTGGCGAAGATCGCCTCGCCATTGACCGCGATCCACGCCGCCATTTCCGCCAGGATGGCGCGTTCGTCGCTGTCGATCGAACCGTCGCCCCGCATCGGGATATTCAGCAGCAGGTTGCCGTTCTTGCTGACCACGTCGCACAGCCGCTGGACCACCGCCTTGGCCGGGACGTAGCTGTGATCGACGAAGCGGGCCCGGTTGTAGTGCCAGTCGCCGATGCAGGTGTCGGTCTGCCATGGCTCGGGCATCAGCGCGTCGGTGAAGCCGCGCTCGAAGGTCTCGACGACGCCCCGCCGCTTCTCCGGGGTCAGCCGCTTGCCATTGACCACGGGCAGCTCGCCGCGCCAGCCCAGCGAAGCGTTGTAGTAGTACGCCGTGGCGTCCAGTCCGTGCTGGCCCAGGGGCAGGCCGTGGTTGTCGAAATAGACCATGTCCGGCCGATAGCGGTCGACCAGTTCGCGCTGGCGCGTGACCCATGAGCGGACGAAGGCGGGGTTGTTCTCCGGCGCCGTCTCGATCCACTGGCCGTCGCGGGCGTCATGCCAGGCGTTCATGGCCTCGATGGAGGCGATGCCGTCCGGCGGCGCGAAGGTCGGGCCCGTGTAGAGCTCCTGCGGGTCCAGCCCTTCCCACCATTTGCCGACGCCGTCCGCCTTCGTCAGCCGCGCCGCGTCGTAGCGACGCCCGGCCCGCGGCCCTTCGGCGTCGTAGCCGTAAGCCGTCTGCCACCAGTGCCAGGCGTGGGCCCCGTGATTGCTGACTCCGAAGCGGAGGCCGCGGGCCCGGACCAGCTTCTCCCAGGTCCCGACGATGTCGCGCTTCGGCCCGACCCGCAGGCTGTTCCACGGGTGGCTCGACTCGAACAGGTCGAGGTTGTCGTGATGCTGGGCCATGGCCATCACGTATTTTGCGCCGGCCGCCTGATAGAGGTCCAGCAGGCCTTCGGGGTCCCAGTTGTCAGCTTTCCACTGGTTCATGACTTCCATGAACCCGACCTCGCTGGGGTGGCCGTAGGTCCGCACGTGGTGCTCGTAGAAGGGGTTGCCCTGGACGTACATCAGCCGCCCGTACCAGTCGCCGCGCTCGGGCTGGCATTGCGGCCCCCAGTGGGCCCAGATGCCCAGCTTGGCGTCGCGGAACCAGTCCGGGGTCCGGTAGCCGGCGATCAGCGACTCCCAGGTCGGCTGGAAGGGGTCGGCGGCCGGGCCGCCGCCCGCGGGTGCGGTGGCGCATCCCTGGAGGGCGGGCAGAAGCGGTGCGGTCATGCCAGCCTGGAGCATGAGACGGCGGGAAAGGTCGGGCATGGGCGGTTCCTTCGCTCTGGTCATGCGGCCGGCTCGCCATAGACCACGCCGCGGCCGTCCGTGGCGACATAGACGCGACCAAACACCCGGGGATCGCCGGCGATGGCGCGGAAGCGGCGGCCGTATTCATGGGCGGCGTCGTTGACCCGCAGCCACGATGCGCCGCGGTCGTCGGACCGGAACACGCCGCGGGTCCCGCCCCGGACCCCGATGGCCACCAGCGATGGATAATTCCCGCCGGGCGGCGCCTTGCCGAAATCCATCATCTGGACCTGGAGCCCACCGTCCACGCGCTCGAACTTCTGGCCCGCGTCGATGGAGTGGAACAGGCCGGATCGGGAGACGAACCACAGGTCGCCATCGCGCCCGGGCGTCGCCTTCAGCGGCCACGCCTGTTCACGCCAGGACGGCCGGTCGGGCGCCAGATTCGCGGGCAGGCCGCGACTGGGCACGGTCGCGAACGACTCCCCGCCGTCCGTGCTGACGAACCAGACGCCGGTCACGAAATCCAGGGCATAGAGCAGGAGGGGATCGGCCCGGTCCGCGACCGGTCGCAGGAACAGAGGCAGGCCCCGCACGGGGCGCCATCCGACGCCCCGATCGCGGGAAACCATCACCTGCGGCGTGCCCAGGACGAAAGCAGAACCGTCGGCCGTGACGGTGATCGGTGCGTCGCGATACAGGTCCATGCGCGGGTCCGGGGTTGCTCCGGACGTGCCCGCTGGCCGGGGCCGACCAAGGGATTTCCAGCTGCGGCCGTGGTCGTCGGACCAGGCGAGGGTGGCCCCGTCATGTCCCTCGGAGCCGACGCCTTCGTGTGGCGTGCCGCTGCGCACCACCACGTTCGGCGCGCGGCCGGCGTAGTCGATCTGGTTGGTGTTGGCGAAGACCGGGGTGGTGAACTGAAGCGTCGGCGAGCGGGTCAGGTCTTCGTGGGCGAAGCCCGAGATGTCGCCGAATCCGGTCAGCAGGGCGGGTCCGGCCGGCGGGCTCGTCAGGGTGATCACCGCGGTCTGTTCGATGCCCTCGACCCACGGCGCCCAGTCGGTCGGGGCGCCGGCGTCGGCGGCGGTCAGGTTTGAGGTGGCGTAAACCGTCGCGCCGGTGGCGTAGACGGCGCGGTCCGAATCGAACGGATCGACGGCCAGGGCGGCGATCCACCAGCCGAAGTCCGGCTTCTCGTTGCCCCAGTACAGGAACGGCGTGGCGCTGACGTCATGACGGGCCCCTTCGCGCAAACTGGCCCAGTTCGCGCCGCCGTCGATGCTGCGCCACAAAGTGTCGCCGGGCTGCCAGCGGTTGAGGGTCGAGACCATCAGCACGCCGGGTCGCCGGTGGTCCACCGCCAGGCCCATGAATCCGCCTGACGGCCGGGGCGGACTGATGTCGCGCCACTCGCCGGTGCGGGTGTCGAGCCGCCAGACCTGCCCGTCGGTAACGCCGTTCGGACCCACGCCCAGCGTGCAGGTCAAATACAGGACCCCGCGCGCGTCAAGCTCGGCCCTGGCGGCCGACACGTCGGGCCGGGGACCGCCTTCAACCGCAGTCCAGGTCCGGCCGGCGTCATCCGATCGATACAGTCGGGCCGCGCCGGGGTCGGCGACCCCGACGAACAGCGTTGGCGTCGCGGCGCCTGTTGCGCCGCTCGACCGGTCGAAGACGACGAAACTCAGCCCCGGATGGGTCGGTCCCCCCGGTTCGAGGCCTCGCCCGCTCAAGGGAAAGCTGTCGACCTTTCGCCAGCTTGCGCCGCCGTCGGCGCTGCGTTGCAGGCCATCATGACGGGAACCGAAATAGAGGATGCGGTTGTCATTGGGATCGATCGCCAGTCGTTCGCCGAGGCCGCGTCCATCTTCGTTGCCGCCCAGGCGGAACGCGACCGGCGTGCGGATCCAGGTCGCGCCACGATCCATCGACCGGAGCATAGCTCCGGGCTCCCGGCGGCTGACCCCGACGGCGGCGTGGACGATGTCCGGATCGACCGGATCGGGCGCGATGCTCTCGACCCCGAAGTCGTTGCCGAACGGGCTGGCGTCCTGCAGCGGAATCCATCGGCCGCTTGCGGAATCCCGGCGGTAGGCCCCGCCCATGTCGGAGCGCGCGTAAGCGAGACCTTTCTCGACGCGGCTGAAGACGATGCCCGGAATGAAGCCGCCCGCGCCCACCTTGACGTTCCGCCAGATGTAGGGCGACGCCGACTGCGCCGCGGCTGAGCCCGAGAGTCCGGCCGCGGCCCCGGCCATCAGAACGGCCATGCCCGCTTCGCGTCTGTTGATGCCAGGCCGCATACCCTGTCTGTTCCCTCGCCGTGGGGTCGGGCCGGTCCGACCGTTGATGTTAGCGCTAACGAGATTGCAGTTGACAGTATTGTCACCGGTGCATCAAGCTTGCACAGGTAAAAATGAGGACGCCGCAAAGGCCGTTCCGGGACACCAGGATCGGCCTGTCAAAGGCCTCCGTGCCGGGGGGCACCAACGCATATGCGACCAGAGTTTTTGCCGACCTGAACCGACTGCCGGCGCGGCGCCCGATCGTCGCGCCGGCCTTTTCGCCTTCACGGAACCTGACCATGTCCCACCGCCTCCGTCCCATGCTCCTGACCGGCGCCGCCCTCGCCCTCGCCGCCACGGGGTGTGCGGCCCAGGCGAGGATGCAGGCGCCGGCCTCGTTCGTCGCGCCGGAAGCCTCCATAGTGATCGACGCTGCGCGCGCCGACCCGGCGGCCTGGCCAAGGGCCGCCTCTCCTGAGGCCATGAGCGACGTGGCGACCGAGGCCTTCGTCGCCGACCTGCTGGCGCGGATGACGGTCGAGGAAAAGGTCGGTCAACTGATCCAGGCCGACATCTCCGCGATCACGCCGGAGGATCTGCTGACCTATCCCCTGGGCTCCATTCTCGCGGGCGGCAATTCGGCGCCGGGCGGAAATGACCGCGCAACCCCCCGTGCCTGGCTGGAGCTTGCCCAGGCCTTCCGCGCCGCCGCCACCGCACGGCCGGGAGCGCGGGTTCCCCTGATCTACGGCATCGACGCTGTCCACGGGCATAACAACGTCGTGGGGGCCACCATCTTCCCGCACAACATCGGGCTGGGCGCTGCGCGCGATCCGGACCTGATCCGCCGCATCGGCGAAGCCACGGCGCTGGAAGTTGCTGTCACTGGCGCCGACTGGACCTTCGGGCCGACCCTCGCGGTGCCGCGGGACGACCGCTGGGGCCGTTCCTACGAGGGCTATGGCGAGGATCCCGAGATCGCCCGCACCTATGCAGGTCCCATGACGCTGGGGCTGCAGGGCGAACTGAGCCCCGACGGCCCGATAGCGCCCGGCCGCATCGCCGGTTCGGCCAAGCATTTCCTCGCCGACGGCGGCACTGCGGACGGACAGGACCAGGGCGACTTTCGCGGATCGGAACGCGAGCTGATCGACATCCACCTGGGCGGGTATCCCGCGGCGATCGACGCCGGCGTGCTGTCGGTCATGGCCAGCTTCTCGAGCTGGAACGGCATCAAACACTCCGGAAACGAAACCATTCTGACGGGCGCCCTGCGGGGTCCTCTGGGCTTCGACGGCTTCGTTGTGTCCGACTGGAACGCGCATGGCCAGCTGCCGGGCTGTTCGAATGAAAGCTGCGCCCTGGCGATCAACGCGGGCATCGACATGCTCATGGCGCCCGACAGCTGGAAACCACTCTACGCCAACACCCTGGCGCAGGTTCAGTCCGGCGAGATCCCGATGGCCCGCGTCGATGAAGCCGTCCGTCGCATACTCCGGGCCAAGGTCAAGACCGGCCTGTTCGTCGAGGCTCGACCGATGGAAGGCCGGTTCGAGGCCCTGGGCTCTCCCGAACACCGGGCGCTGGCCCGCGAGGCAGTCCGCAAGTCGCTGGTGCTGCTCAAGAACAACGGCTCCGTGCTGCCGATCCGCGCCGGCGCGCGCGTGCTGGTGGCGGGAGCGGCGGATGACATCGGCCAGGCGTCGGGCGGCTGGACCCTGACCTGGCAGGGGACGGGCAACAGCAATGCCGACTTCCCCAATGGCCAGTCGATCTGGAGCGGGCTGCGCGAGGCGGTGGAGGTCGGCGGCGGGACCGCGACCCTGAGCCCCGACGGCGCGTTCGATCAGAAACCGGATGTCGCCATCGTCGTTTTCGGCGAGACGCCGTACGCCGAGTTCCAGGGCGACGTCGATACCCTGGACTTCATGCCCGTGGAGCCGCTGGAGATGTTGCGTCGGCTGAAGGCGGCGGGAATCCCGACGGTCTCGGTGTTTCTGTCCGGGAGACCGATGTGGACCAATCCGGAGATCAACCAGTCCGATGCCTTCGTCGCCGCATGGCTGCCGGGCGCGGAAGGCGGTGGCGTCGCCGACGTGCTGATCGGCGACCGCGACGGCGGCCCCCGATATGACTTTACCGGCCGGCTCTCCTTCTCGTGGCCGAAGGACGCCGCCGGAGCGCCGCTGAACCGGGGCGATCCGGGCTATGATCCGCAGTTCGCCTACGGCTACGGCCTGACCTATGCCCAACACGCCGCCGTGCCGGTCCTCGGCGAGGAGAGCAGCGTGGCCAGCGAGGGTTCGAGCCTGGATCGCTACTTCGTGGACGGCCGGTTCATGCCGCCCTGGTCGCTGATGTTGCGCGACGCAGGCGGGGAGTTCCGCCTCGGACAGGAGAAGTCGGGCCGGTCCCCCCGTGGCGCCATCACCCTGCGGGCCGCCGACGGCGCCGCCCAGGAGTCGGCGCTCGGCCTCACCTTCGCCGGGGCAGGCGGACAGGCCGTGATCGCCGCCCGGCCCATCGACCTGACGCGTCAGACCAACGGAGAAATGGCGCTGCACGTCCGCTATCGCGTCGATACCCCGCCCGCCGGTCCGGTTCGTCTGGGCATCGGCGCGGGCGGCGTGGATGTCACCTCGCTGTTCCGCGACGCGCCAGGGCAGTGGAGATCGGTCAAGATCCGCCTGTCCTGTTTCCGTGAAGCGGGCGCGGACCTGTCTGCCGTCGACCAGCCTTTCAACCTGTCGACAGACGCGGCGTTCGCCGTCACGGTCGAGGATATCCGGCTGGCCTCGAACGAAGGCGACGCCATCTGTCCTTCAGAGTGACCCTTTGACCGATACGACCGCCCTGATCGGCGTGGACTGGGGCTCCAGCAATCTGCGGGTCCTGCGGATCGGCGAGGGGGGCGCCGTTCTGGATCGTCGCGCCGACCCGCGCGGGGCCGTCGGTCTCGAACCGGGTGACTTCCCCGGGGTGCTTAACAGGGTCGCCGGAGACTGGCTGGTCGACGGAGCGCCGGTGCTGATCTGCGGCATGGCCGGGGCGCGCCAGGGCTGGGTCGAGGCTCCCTATCGCCCGTGCCCGACCGCGGTTGCAGATGTGGCCGCCGGTCTGGTTCGCCCCGATCCCGCGCGTCCGGTCGCCATCGTGCCGGGCGTCGCATTCAGTCCCGGCGGCGTCTTGATGGACGTCATGCGCGGCGAGGAGACCCAGACGTTCGGCGTGGCTGTGGACGGTCTCGTCGTCGCTCCCGGCACGCACAGCAAGTGGATCACGGTCGAGGCCGGCCGCATCGTCGCGATCCGGACCTTTATGACCGGCGAATTGTTCGCCGCCGTCCGCACCGCAACCCTGCTGGGCGTCGGGATGAGCGCGCCGGGGCAGGATCCGGACGCCTTCCGGCGCGGCGTCGAGCGAGGTCTTGAGGACCGCAGCCTGAGCGCCGCCCTGTTTTCGGTACGGGTCGAGGGTTTGGCCGGCCGGCTGGAGCCGGGAGGCGCCGCCGATTATCTGTCGGGTCTTCTGATCGGCGCGGAGATCGCGGGCCAGGATCCGGACAGGCTGTCAGGGCCATTGACGTTGATCGGTGAAGCGGCGCTGTCCGCTCGCTATGAAGAGGCGCTGGAGATGGCGGGCGGCCCCTGCGTGCGCGTCGCCGACGTCGAGCAGGCCACCGCGGCCGGGCTGTGGCGGATATGGGAGGCGACGCAGTGACGACCGACATCATCGCGAGGCTCGACGCCCTGCCGCTCGTGGCCATCCTGCGCGGCTTGACGCCAGGCGAGGCCGTCGAAGTCGGCGAAGCGCTGCTGGCGGCCGGGCTGACCTGTCTGGAAGTGCCGCTGAATTCGCCTGAACCGCTGGAAAGTATTCGCCGGCTGCGTTTCGCCCTGGGGGACCGGGCCATCGTCGGCGCGGGCACGGTCCTGACGCCCGCCGCGGCCCGCGAGGTCGCGGAGGCGGGCGGGCAGATCGTCATCTCGCCCAACACCGATGTCGCGGTGATCAAGGCCGCACGGGCCGCCGGGCTGGCATCCATGCCCGGCTTCTTCACGCCGTCCGAGGCCTTCGCGGCCATCGGGGCGGGGGCCCAGGTGCTCAAGCTGTTCCCGGCCGAGGTGGCGGGGCCGGCGGGCCTGAAGGCCGTCCGCGCCGTCTTGGGCGCCGAACAGCGCGTCTACGCCGTCGGCGGGGTCGAGCCGGACAGCATCGACGCGTGGCGGGGGGCGGGGGCCTCAGGCTTCGGCATCGGCTCGGCGATCTACCGCGCCGGCCGGTCGGCGGAGGAGGCCGGAGAGCGGGCCGCGGCCTTCGTCGCAGCCTGGAAGGCTTCAGCCTCCCGCTAGCCCCGCTCGGCGACCACGCGTCGTCGGCCGGCATCCCTTTGAATAGAGACCGCCAGGCCCGGACCTCGCCGTCCTCGATGAACCTCAGCCGTTGCGGGCGTCCCACCAGCGCACGGCGTCCGCGTCGCGGGCGCTGAGTTCCGGGTAGGCCGGGTCCGATCCGACATCCGGCACCCGGCGCCACGAGCGGGCGCATTTGGGATGGTCGGCCAGACGCACGTCGACCGTGACGGCGTCGCCGCCATCGACGAGCTGGGCCCCGGAGGTGCGGAACACCTCCGCCGCGTCGAGGCCTTCGAAGGCGGCGAAGACTCCGGTCGGGCCGGTGACGACGGGCCAGGCGTCCAGCGCTCCGCCGATGATCTTCTCGCGGCGCGCGGCTTCGAGCGACTCGTTGACGATTTCAAGCACGGTCTGCACGCCGGCCCAGCGCTCGGCTTCGATGGTGTTGCGCCACGCGTCCGGGGTTTCCGGGATCACGCGGGCGCAGTTCGAGCCGCCGCCGGGGAAGCGCGTGCCCCAGGCCTCTTCCATGGTGAAGGGCGTCAGCGGGGCCAGCCATGCGGTCAGGCGCAGGAAGACCGCGTCCATCACCGTGCGGGCCGCGCGGCGGCGGACCGCGTCGGGACGGTCGCAGTAGAGGCTGTCCTTGCGGATGTCGAAATAGAGCGCTGACAGGTCGTTGGAGCAGAACTCCAGCACGGGCCGCACCACGTCCTGGAAGCGGTATTCGGCGTAGGCCCTGCGCACGTCGCGATCCAGTTCCCACAGCCGGTGCAGGATGAACCGCTCCAGCGGCGGCATCTGGTCGAGCGGCAGGCGTTCTTCCTCGTCGAAGCCGACCAGGGCGCCCAACAGGTACCGGACGGTGTTCCGCAGCTTGCGATAGGCGTCGACCGTGGTCTGGAGGATCTGTTTGCCGATCCGCTGGTCCTCGGCGTAGTCCACAAGGGCGACCCACAGGCGCAGGATGTCGGCGCCGGACTCCTTGATGATGGTCGCGGGGTCGGTCGTGTTCCCCTTCGACTTGGACATCTTCTCCCCGTTCTCGTCCTGGGTGAAGCCGTGGGTCAGGACGGCTTCATAGGGAGCGCGGCCGCGGGTGCCGGCGCCTTCGAGAAGGTTGGACTGGAACCAGCCGCGATGCTGGTCCGAGCCTTCGAGATACAGATCCGCCGGCCAGTGCGACGGGCGGTCGCCCTTGTAGCCATGCGCCGGATCGCGCGCTTCCAGGGTGAAGGCGTGGGTGCAGCCCGAGTCGAACCAGACGTCGAGGATGTCCTCGATCTTCTCGTAGCGAGCGGGGTCATGGGCGCCCAGGAAGTCGGCGTCGGGGCGCGTGAACCAGGCGTCGGCGCCGCCTTCGGCCACTGCGGCGGTGATCCGGGCGTCGACCTCGGCGTCGATCAGGGGCTGGCCCGTCTGCTTGTCGACGAACATCGCCAGAGGCGTGCCCCAGGCGCGCTGGCGGCTGATCAGCCAGTCGGGACGGCTCTCGACCATGGAGCGGATGCGGTTGCGGCCGGCCTCGGGGTGGAAGTCGGTCTTGTCGATGGCCTCCAGCGCCCGTTCGCGCAGCGTCCCGTCGTCCTCCAGCGGCGCGTCCATGCGGATGAACCACTGGGGCGTGTTGCGGAAGATGATCGGGGCCTTGGAACGCCAGCTGTGGGGGTAGGAATGCTCCATCCGCCCCCGGGCCAGCAGGTTTCCGGCCTCGATCAGCCTGTCCATCACCGCGCCGTTGGCGGGGCCGAACTTGCCGGTCTTCTTGCCCTCGGTCTCCAGCACCTTGAGGCCGGCGAACAGGGGAACGTGGTCGTAGTAGGCGCCGTCGGGGTCGACGGTGTCGGGCACCTCGTGGTGGCCGTGGGCCTTCCAGACCTCGAAGTCGTCGGCGCCGTGGCCGGGGGCGGTGTGGACAAAGCCCGTGCCGGCGTCGTCGGTGACATGATCGCCGGCCAGCAGGGGCACGGAGAAGCCGTAGCCGGGCGACAGGGCCGCCAGCGGGTGGGCGCATTCCAGGCCCGACGGGTTCAGATCGTCGATGCGGGTCCAGGTCGCGATCTTCGCGGCCTTGAAGACGTCCTCGGCCAGTTTGTCGGCGACGATGAGACGGTCGCCCGGTTTGGCCCAGGGCTCGAACTCGAGCCCGGTTTCCATGGCCGTGACCTCATAGAGGCCATAGGCGATCTCGGGGCCGTAGCTGATGGCGCGGTTGGCGGGGATGGTCCAGGGGGTGGTGGTCCAGATGACGACCGACGGATTGGCGTGGCGGAAGGCCAGCAGGTCGTCCGGGTGGTCGTCGGTCGCGCCCGTGACCGGGAATTTGACCCAGACCGTCGGGCTGAAGTGGTCGTGGTATTCGATCTCGGCGTCGGCCAGGGCGGTGCGCTCGACCGGGGACCACATGACGGGCTTGGAGCCGCGGTACAGCTGGCCGGAGTTCTTGAATTTGTGGAACTCGGCGACGATGGCCGCCTCGGTCGTGAAGTCCATGGTGGCGTAGCGATGGTTCCAGTCGCCGAGGACGCCCAGCCGTTTGAACTGGTCGCGCTGCACGTCGATCCAGCCGGCGGCGTATTCGCGGCAGGCCTGGCGGAACTCGGCCTTGGAAACCTCGTCCTTGCGCTTGCCCTGGCTGCGGTAGCGTTCCTCGATCTTCCATTCGATCGGCAGGCCGTGGCAGTCCCAGCCGGGGACGTAGTCGACGTCGTTGCCGAGCAGGAAGCGGCTGCGGACGACGAAGTCCTTCAGCGTCTTGTTGAGGGCGTGGCCGATGTGGATGTCGCCGTTGGCGTAGGGCGGTCCGTCGTGCAGGACATAGAGGGGCGCGCCCTCGGCCTGACGCTGTTTGCGCAGGGCCGCATAGAGGTCGCCCCACTGTTCGATGATCGCCGGTTCCTTCTGCGGCAGCCCGCCGCGCATCGGGAAGGGCGTCTCGGGCAGGAAGACCGTCTCGCGATAGTCGCGAGCGGTGGAGGGCGTATCGGCGGCGTCAGCCATGAAGTCTCGTCTCGTCGTTGGTGTGATCGTTCGCGTAGATTTTCGATGCGCTACCGGCCGAAGGCCTGCTTGAGCGCTTGTCGATCCCGGCGTGCACGAGGCCAGAGCCCTGCGGCGCTACGCCGGGCGGCTAATCGAAATCGGGCGAAACACGCGGACGGTCATGGTGGCTACGGTCTAGCAGACGGCGAGGGCCGGACGCCAGCCGGGATTGCCAGTCGGAGACGGCGGCGGGATAGTCGGGGGTCCCGGGAGAATCCTTATGCGTCATGTCCTGATCGCCGTCGTGGCCGCCGGCCTCGCCGCCTGCTCGTCGCCCGAGGGGGCGGCGCCCGAGCCGGCCGATGCGCCAGCCGCCCTGCCGCCGGGCCGGCCCGCCATCTATGAGGCCGCGAAGGTCGGCCCCGAGGAATTCGTCCGCGCCCTGTACGCCGTGCATGTCACGCCGGGCGCCGGGATGGGCGAGGCGCCGCCGCCGGGACGGGATCCGATCTACGACCGGATGCTGAACGCCATGATCGGCGAGGATTTCCGCAAGGCCGATGGCGAGGTCCCGACGCTGAACTACGACCCGATCTGCGCCTGCCAGGACAGCGGCGACTTCACCCTCGACTCCGTGGCGGTGACGCAGTCCGGGCCGCAGGCGGCCGAGGCGGCGGTGGTGTTCACCAACATGGGCGAGACGAAGCGGCAGACGCTGAAGCTGGTGAAGGAGGGGGCGATGTGGAAGGTCAACGACGTCCTGGTTCCGGGCCAGAAGCCGCTGACCGAGCAGCTGATGGCGGCCATCAGCTGACCTTGCCAAGGCCCGGAGCCGGGCCGATATTGCAGGGACGATGACCGACATCACCATCCAGCGCGCCGAAAAGGGCAAGCGGGCCGGCAAGAAGCCGAAGGGCGTCACCCTGCGGCGTGTCACCACGGCCGACGGCGACAAGGTGACCATCCGCGCCATCGACGCAAACAGCCCGACCTTCGGCGAGGACCTGCTGTACGTGTTCAGCAAGAACGTCGAGGCCGCGCGGCGCGAGAACAAGGCGCTGCTGGGAACGCCGTCCGGTGCGAAGAAGCGCCAGTAGGCGGCCCACCCTCTGGATCGTGGCCGGGCCCAACGGGTCGGGCAAGAGCACCATCTATTCGATGCTGTCGGCGGAAGAGCCGTCCGGCTCGATCTGGATCATCAATCCCGACGAGTTGTCGAAGCGGATCGCCGATCAGGAGGCGCTGCCGCTGAATCCGGACGCCAATCTGGAGGCGGTGAAGCGGATCGAGGCGTGGCTGCGGGCCTCGATCCGGGCGCATCAGACGATCGGCGTGGAAACGGTGCTGTCGACGCCGAAATACCGCGACGTGGTCGCCGAGGCGCGGCGGTACGGCTTCGCGGTGCGGATGATCTTCGTCTTCCTGGACGAGGTCGATCTGAATGTGGAGCGGGTCGCCATCCGGGTGGAGAAGGGCGGGCATTCGGTGCCGGAGGACAAGATCCGCGACCGGCGCCGGCGATCGTTCGAGCAGTTCGGCTGGTTCCTGAAGGAGGCGGACCGGGTCGAGGCCTACGACAATTCGGGGGCCGACCCGCGGCTGGTGCTGTCCAAGCATGGCGACGAGCTGTGGATCGAGGATGATCTGATTCCCGAACTGGCCGATGCGGTGAGCGGGGCCTATCCGGAGTGGGCGTCGCTGATCGACGGCGACGGCTGAGCCAGGGCCTCGCGCGCCGCGGCGGCGTCCGCGTCGATCTGGACCTTGAGGGCGTCGAGACCGGCGAAGGTCATTTCGCCGCGCAGGAAGGCGATCAGGTCCGTCTCGACCGTCTGGCCGTAGAGGTCTTCGTCGAAGTCGAACAGCCAGACTTCGAGCAGGGGTTCGGGCAAGGCGTACATGGGGCGGACGCCGAGGCTGGCGACGCCGTCGATCGTACGCCCGTCCGGCAGGCGGGTGCGGGTGGCGTAGATGCCGTAGGCGGGGCGCATATAGTCGCCCATGCCGATATTGGCGGTTGGCACGCCGATGGTGCGGCCGCGCTTGTCGCCGTGCACCACCTCGCCCTCGATGGCGAAGGGGCGGCCGAGGATGGCCGTCGCACGGGCCATGTCGCCGGCCTTGAGGGCTTCGCGCACGGCGGATGAGGACAGTTTCAGCCCGTCGGGGTCGTCGACGCGTTCGGTGACGCCGACGGTGAAGCCGAGGCCTTCGCCATGGCGGCGCAAGCCCTCGGGCGAGCCGGTGCGGCCCTTGCCGTAGGTGAAGTCGAAGCCGACCGCCGCGTGGCGGATGCCGAGGCCGTCCGCCAGGACTTCGCGGGCGAAGGCCTCGTCCGACATGGCGGCCATGCCGGCGTCGAAGGGCAGGAGGTAGAGGATGTCGACGCCCAGCGGGTCCATGGCGCGGGCCATCTGGGCGGGGGTCATC
>NZ_DATMYH010000017.1:0-35889 GCF_035561115.1 Brevundimonas sp. | reverse complement strand
CGACGGCCCCCTGACCGGGGCTGGCCCCGCCGCTGGACCGCGCCGCGGGACCCCACTAATTCCCCAGCCACGGGAAGACCGCCGATGATCCGTCGCCTTCTCGCCATCGCCGCCGTCGGCCTGTTGCTCGCGGCCTTCGCGGGCCCAGGCGACCCCATTCCGGGTGTGGAGGTCGGCCTCGAGCACGATCCCGAGGGGCTCATCTCGCCAAGGACGACCGATGACCTCGGTCGGGCCGAGTTCGCCGTCGGGGAGGGCCGCGCCGTAGTCCTGTTTCCAGCCGTGCAGACGCTGCGGCGTCCGGCCGTCGCGCGGGTCGAGGTGGGACGGACGGTCCAGGTCTCGGCGCCCATCGTGCCGGGCGGTCGGGGGCGGGCCGATATCCTCGGAACCGACGGACGACGGCTGGTCGTCATCATCCCGCGCGGCGGCGACCGCGTCCGCGTCACCCTGGCCGAGGTCGGCTCCCGCACCACCGCGCCATCGGCTCCGGGCGGCGAATCGGGGTCAGAGACCGGAGAAGCGCGGGCGACCGTCAGCCAATCCGGCGGAGTGATCGCCGCCGAGGCCTCGGCTCCCGTCAACGGCATTGGTGGAACCGGCGGCGGCCGGATGTCGAACAGGGGTCAGTCAGAGAACGGAGAACCGCCGGCGACCGTCAACTCATCCGGCGGACCCATCGACATCGAGTCGTGGTCATGGGGGCGGATCGACCGGTTGAATACTGTCCAGGCCTGCACGGCGCGACGCGGCGTCGTTCTGATGCATGAGGGCGTCCAGCAATGCCGCCTGCCAGCGACGACACGCCAGGAGGGGGCCGTTCGGCCCTGATGCAGGTATCGACCACGCAATAGGCGGGACCGGTCCCCGCCGATGGACGCCCGTCCCAGAGACTCAAACAAGGAAATGGACACCATGCGGAAAACAGCGATCATCCTGGCCGGCGCGGCCCTTTTCGACCTCGGCGTCGTCGTCGTATCGGTCCAGGCGCAGGAAAGCTTGCGTCCGTCGGCAGGGACCGTCGTCACGGCGCCCGGAACGACCCCGAACCGGGATCACATCGACCAGGACGCCCAGCGCACGGCCTGCGCCACCGGCAAACACATTCCCGAGGCCCCGCTCAGCGCATGCCGGGCCAACCCTTCGGATCCGTCGGGCCCCGCCAGTCAGACGAGAGCCGTCGACATGTTCCTGAAGATCGACGCCGACTTCACCGCCCGTGCCTGCGCGTCCCGGCGCGGCGCGGTCGTCCGGCATGAAGGCGTTCAGCAGTGTCGCCTGCCGGCGACGGGAGACCTCGACATTCACAAACAAGGTGTGGCGTTGAACTTTTTGAAGATCGACATCGACTACACGGCTCGCGCCTGCGTCGCCCAGCGGGGCGAAGTCGTCACGCGGGACGGTGTTCAGCAGTGCGCCCTGCCGGCCGAACCGGGGAACAACCGGGCCGGACCCGACCGGCGATAGTGGCTGACGAGGCGAGGTCCAGACGCGCCAGCGTACGCCGCGGGACGCCGCCGCAACGGGTCGATCCGGACGAGGACGCGGTCGTGCGCCTGCTGGCGATCCCACCGGACGGGGGCGCAACCACCGTCGGGCGGGTGATGCTGGAGGTCGGGGGAGAGCGGATTCCGGTCGAGATGACCGTGCCCGCCGGCCCCGTCGCGGTCGAGGACCTGCTGCCCATCGTCCACGGGCTGAGCAGCCTGTTCGCAACCCGGGCGACGGCGCGGGTCGAAGCCGAGGGGCGGGAGATTTCCTGCCGCGCCGGCTGCGGGGCCTGCTGCCGCCAGCTGGTGCCGGTCGCCCCGGCGGAGGCCCGCGCCCTGGCCCGGTTGGTCGAGGCCATGCCCGAGCCCCGGCGCGAACGGGTGCGCCGCCGGTTCGACGCGGCCCTCGACACCCTTGAGCCGCTGGGCCTGATGGAGCGGCTGGACCGGAACCGCGACGATCGCCAGGTGATCGCGCGGGACTATTTCGCCGCCGGCGTCGCCTGTCCCTTCCTCGAGGACGAGGCGTGTTCGATCCACGCCGACCGGCCGCTGTCGTGCCGCGAATATCTGGTCACCTCGCCGCCTGACCTGTGCGCCGCCCTGGCTCCGGGCATCGAGAAGGTGACCCTTGAGGCCCGGCCCTCGCTGGCGCTTCTGAACGCCGATCTCCGGGACGGGTGGCTGCCGCTGGTGCTGTCGCTGGTCCAGCACGCCCAGGCGCCGCCTTCGCCGCGTGACCGCCCCGCGGCCGACATCCTGAAACAGGTGGTCGGCGGCCTGTGAGATCACGGATCGGCCGCCAAAGGTAGATCGCCTTGTACGGACGGCGCTCGATTGCAGACCCGCAAAGCGGACTTCTTCAAGAACTGTGAGGAGCCAGTTCGAGACGTTCGGCGGTTTTCTCTTAAGACGCCAGCCAAGGCCTCTAATGTCCGTGAAACTCCCCTATCGGTCCAAAATGTCCGTCAGGATCGCTTTGTGTGGAAATAGGAACGTCATCGGGGCGACCTTTGAAGCGCAGGCCCCGTGGAAGTCGCGAAGCCGTTAGAACCCGAAATCGATCTGGTCGACGGAGGTCTTCCGTTTCCGGCGCCGGGGCGGAGGCGCCGGGGCGGGGCGGCCTGAAAGCTCCGGCGCGATCGCCATCGCCGTGGCGTCCGGGGCCTTCTCGGTCGGGCGGCGGGGCGAACGCGCGGTCTGGATCAGCTTCGGCTCCCGGGGCCGGGCCAGCGGCCTTGGGCGTGGGAGCCCGCGGACCGTCCGGGTCGCCTTCCAGGCAGTCAGCTCGCTTTCCCACCAGCCGACCCGGTTGGGCGAGATGCGCACAGGCTCCGGAAAATCCCCGACCTGCTGCAGGCGCCACGCGGTGGACCGGCTGAGGCCGGTGACATCCCGCACCCGATCCCAGGGCAGCAAACGGTCTTCCGGCCCGCCCGTCTCGACGGCGCCGCCTTCGGGTCCGGACGTCACGATCCGCCTCCGGTGATCGAAGGGTCAGCCACGACGCCGGCTCCTCGCCGCCGACGGCGCGGCGGTGCGGATGTCGGACATCTGCGACATCGCCCACGCTCGCAGCAGGCCCCGCGGATAGTAGGGCTTGGACCGGATGTGGCGACAGGGTGGCCCGTCGCCGCCGGCCGACCACAGCCGCGCCAGGGTGGCGGGCTTCATCCGGATGCCGAACGGGGCCAGAAACGCCGAGGCCTCGGCCCGCGTCAGCAGCTCCTCGGCCCCTGCCGACGGGTTTTCGAGCCCGGTCTCCACCGGCTCGATCATCGTCCCGCCCCGCGCGGGCGGCACTGCCGGGAATTGGTCACGCCCTGGCCCGCCGTCAGAGCAAGGTAACAGTCCACGACCGTCGCTACATAAAACTGGGTCTCGGCTATATCCGGTATGCGCCCCAGCCGGGCGACCCGCGCCGGTCCCGCGTTGTAGGCCGCCAGGGCCAGCCGCAGATCCCCGAACCGGCGGATCTGCCGGGCGAGGTAGTCGGCCCCTCCCCTCAGGTTCTCGACGGGATCGAAGCGATCCCCGACCCCCAGCTCCGACGCCGTACCCGGCATCAACTGGGTCAGGCCGCCCGCGCCGGCCGTGGATCGCGCGTCAGCCCGATAGGCGCTTTCCGTCACCACCAGGGCGTGGAGAAGTTTCGGGTCCAGGCCATGCGCCTGGGCGGCGGCGTCGATCGCCGCCTGGAACGGCTGGTTCAGGCTCGCCAGGCGCGGAACCTCCGCGCCCTGCAGGGCGTCCGCCGCCGGTTCGGCGGCCGGCGCGCCGAACAGGGTCCCCCCTGCCCGGCTCCAGTCCACCGCCTGGGCCGAGGCCGGCGTCGCGAGCGCCAGCGCGGCCCCCGCCATCCAGATCACGCTCACCATGTCAGGATCTCCCGATAGACGCCGGTCACCTGGGTTCGGTCGACCGGACCAAAATAGCGGCTGTCGAAACTCGACGGCGTATCACCGAGCAGGAACAGCTCCTCCGCCCCGAGGCGCCGGCACCCGCGCCACGCCGGCAGGCCGACGCCGCGCCGATCCCGATCATGGACGACGACGGCTCGTCCGGGCGTGAACACCCGGCCGTCGAGGCGACAGACGCGATCGCCGCCCGCCGCGGCGACCCGCTTGATCAGGACCACGTCCGGCGGCATCCGGAGCGCCGCCAGATAGGGCCGCGCCTCCGGCGGCTGGGGGATGGCCACGACGCCCCCCCGGGCCGGCTCGGCGCCCGGACGCCTCAGATAGACGCCGCGGGGCAGGCTCGGGCTCTCGTTGACCAGAGCCAGGGCCGGGTTCCGGTCGGCGACCGCGGCGGCGCTCGCCAGACCTGCGAAGGCCGCCATCGCCATCAGGACGCCCCTCGATTTGAGGCGCGGGGTCATGGCCTGTAGGGCTCCAGGATCAGGTCGCGGGTGATCATCACGCGGACTGGCGCCCCGGCCCTCAGCCGGATCGACGGCCGGACCTCCAGTTCGCGATCCACCAGCCGCCCGCCGACCCGGGCGCCCTCGATCGCCGCCGCGTCTCCGGCGTCGCCCAGCAGGCCGCCCGAGCGACCGTCGTCGTCATCCCGGGCGATCTGGCCCAGGGTGGTGATCGCCCCGGCGAACAGCGTCCCGACGAGGAGCGGCCACAGTCTCCGATCGACCTGTCCCCGGACGCCGACGGCGCCCTGGGCGTCGACGCCGGGCTCGCCGGTCAGCACCAGACTCTTGCCATTGGGCAGGATCAGCCGTTCCCAGGTCAGGAAGGCCCGGCGGTCGCCGTAGGCGCTCTCGCCCTCGGACGCGCCGATCAGCCGCGTGCCCTGCGGCAACAGCAGGTGGCGGCCGCTGACGGAGTCATAGACATTCTGGGTGACCGTCGCGATCACCGGGCCCGCGCGCGATGTGTCCACGGCCGTCAGAAGCGCCGCCGGCACGATCGCCCCGGCCTTCAGCTCGAACGGCGAGAGCGGGGCGACCAGCGTATGTCCGTTGTAGATCGCGCCATAGTCCGGATTGGCGGCGGGGCCGCGGTCCCCGCCGGGCGCCGGGCCGACCGCCTGGGGCGCCGTTCCGCGGGCTCCGGCGTCCTCAAAGAACAGGCCCGAGCGCACCGCCTGCTCGCGAGGGCCGGGCCCGCCGGCGTCCTGCGTCGACGCCGGACGGTAGGCCGGCGCATAGTGGCCCAGTGTCCGCGCCGGGGGCGCTGGCCTCACACCCGTCGCCGTCGCCTCCGGATCACCGTCTCCGATGCGGGGCTCGGGCAGGCGGTCGTAGGTCGCCGGCTGGTCGGTGACGGCTTCGGCGGGGCGGACCACGCCGCGCGCCTGATCGTCCCGCGCCTCGGCCTGACGGGCGCGGGCGCTGTCGCGCAGGTCCGGCTGGATCACGAAGGCCCAGGCCAGGGATCCCGAAACCAGCACCGCGCCGCCGATGACGATGGCCTGGACCACGGATTTGCGCAGGCGCACGGCATGGGGGCGCGGCGCCCGGCTGCTGAGGCCCGGCGCAGGTTCCTTGGCCGGCGTGGCGGGTCGGGCGGACAGGCGGGGATCGACGTCGGTCATGAGCGGCCTCCGGGCAGGCGACGGATGCTGACGATCTGCGGGCGGCGGTCGCCAAGGCGCAGTTCGGCCCGGTCGAACACCCGGTCGACGACGAACAGGCCGCCGACCTGCCGGTAGTTGACCATCTGGGCCTCGCCGTCGGTGGCGATGACGAACAGGGCGGGTGCCTCGTCCACCTGCATGTCCGGGTCGAAGGTGATGAAGGTGCGCAGGCCGTCGTTGAACACCGAGGTCGGCGTCCAGCGCGGACGGCGGCCCCGCGGTTCGATCCGGTAGCGGGCGTCCGGATCGCCCCGCAGCGTCGCCACGGGCTCCGCGACCGGGGCCGCGGTGGACGGGACGACGTCGTCCCCGGTCAGGAAGGGATCCGCATCCCAGGCGACCGCCGTGTTGAACGCGTCGGCCGCGCCACTTTTCAGATCAATGAGATACACGCGCCGGTTCGTCGTCAGCACGAGGTTGGTTTCAAGGCCCCGTTCGAGGGGTTTGAGCAGCACATGGGTCCTGCGGCCCGCGCCCGTGCCGGACACCGCCTCGCCGATCTGCCAGCGCACGGTGTCACCCGCCGCCTTGGCGACGAGGGTCTCGCCCGGGGCCAGAGTCAGGGTGGTCACGCGCAGGGGCGCGGTCCAGACCTCGAACACCCGCCCGGGCGACCAGGCGAACACCTGGACCCCGCCGACGAACCCGTCCTCCCGGGACGGCTCCCGGGCCGCCGCATTGGCCGCCGCGATGGCGGGTCGCCCCGTCGCGCCGACCGACCCCTCCGGCGGCGCCGCTGATGTGATCGCCATGCGGGTGGGTCCAGCCTCGTAGGGCCGCTCCGACCCGGAGCCGCCCTGAGCCGTCTCAACGGCCGCCGGGGCCGGCTCGGGTTCCACGGCCGCGCCCGACGTCGGGCCGTCGGCGGGCGCGGGAACGATCGCCGCCACGGGGGCCGAAGGGACGGGATAGTCGCGCAAGAGCGCGCAGCCGGACAGCGACAGGCCCAGGGCGGCCAGGATCAGGAGGCGTCGGGGGTCCATGATACGTCCTCGATTTTCAGTCCAAGGGGGTTCTTCATCAGCTCGGCCTCCGTGCGGGGCGGCTGGATCGTCGTGGTGATCAGGGCCCGCCAGCGTTCGGCCCCGGCCGACTGGCCGTTGACGAAGCGGGTCTCGCGCCATTGCAGGTCGAAGGTCCGGTCGGTGCGGCGCACGACGTTCAGGATCTCCACATTCACCGCCTCCCGCCCGACCTCGGCGAACGGGTCGTGGGTCTGGGCCCAGGCGTTCAGGAAGGCCGCCGCCTTCGGAGTCGTCAGGTCATAGGCCCGCAGCCAGTTCTGGCGGATGACGATGGGATCGATCGACTTGGAGCGCACGTCCCGCACCCACCCCGCGAGCGCGTGACCGATCTGGGCCTCGTTGGGCTCGTAGCGGCCGCCGATGGCGGTGATGCGCTGGGTCTCGCCCCAGTCGGACACCTCGACCACGAAGGGCTTGACCACGGCGCGATCCGCCTGGACCCACCAGCCGGCGCCCAGGAAGCCGGCCAGCAGCAGATTGGCCAGGGCGATGCGCCGCCAGTTGCGGGCGTGGGCCAGCGACAGTCCCATGCGATCGTCCCAGACCTGGCCGGCGCGCTGGTAGGGCGTGGAGTCCGGCGCCGAGGCCATGGCCCGCCGGGGCCGGAAGAAGGGGTGCATCTCAGAACTCCTCGGTCTTCAGGTTAGGCGACAGAACCCCGCTGGTTTCGCCGGAGGGCAGCAGACCCCGTCCGGCGTTGGCGACGAAGAAGGCCTGCAGGGCGGCGGACCGCCCCCGCGGGCGCTCGTCGGCCAGGTCTGCGGGTCGCGCCGCGGCGCGATGGAAGTCCGCCCTGGCGGCCTCGGCCTCGGCCGCGATCTGGCCGGGCGAGCGGCCTGTTGCGTCCCGTCGGGTTCCCGCCGCCCCGGACGGCGTGGCCGCGTCCGCGGCCGTCTCGCTCGCCACCGGGGCGTCCGATGCGGTCGACCGCCAGGCCATGGCGGGTTCGCCGACCCCGCCCGCGCCAGGCGACGACAGCGCCGTCACGGCTCCTCCCGAGGGGCGAGGTGGGCTCGACGGCGGCGGATTGTCGTTCGAGGGCTTCGGCGTCGATCCGGGTCCCGAAAAGTTCGGGGGCGTGGGTGGGCGTCCCGACCCCGCGCCCGCCGCCGACTTTGCAGCTCCGACCATCCGTGCCGCCCCGCCCGCCGCCGCGGCGCCGGCCCCGGCGATCCCCGCTCCGGCCAGGGCGCCGGTCCCGCTGACGGCGAGGGCGCCGGTCAGGGCCGCGCCGGCGCCGAGGGCTGGCCCGCCCGTCACCAGGGCCGAGGCCAGATTGGGGATGAACAGGGCCAGCATGGCCAGCAGGAGGGCCGCGACCAGGATGGTCAGGGCTTCATAGATGTCCGGATTGGCCGAGGGCTGCAGCTGGTCGAAGATCGTCCGGGCGCCCGAAACCACGATGGCCAGGGCCAGGACCTTGAGCCCCGACGAAACGACGTAGCCCAGGGGCCGCTCGGCCAGGAAGGCGGACTTGTTCCAGATTCCGAACGGCAGAAGCACGAAGCCGCCCAGGGTGACGATCTTGAACTCCAGCAGGGAGACGATGATCTGCAGCGCCAGGACGGCGAAGGCCAGCATGATGCCGATCATCGCCAGGCCGAGGATGAGGGCGTCGGCCATGTTGCCGACGATGTCGAGCGGGTTGTCGACCGGGGCCGGCGTCTCGCCGAGCGCCTTCACGATCTCCCAGCCCTGGGCCAGGATGGCGCCGGGATTGAGGAATTCCTCGCGGCTCAGCGATCCGCCGCCCGCCGTCAGTCCCAGTTCCAGGAAGCCAGCGTAGATGGTTTCGGACAGTCGCTGCCAGTCGTTGATCAGCCAGGCGAAGGCGCCGATCAGCAGCACCTTGCCGAAGCCCGAGGCCAGCACCTCCCGGTTCGGGGACAGCGCCCACTGGATGCCGGTCAGGGCGACGACGAGGACGATCAGCAGGCCGAACACGCCGTTGACCGATCCCTGCAGCGCGTCGAACCCGGCCGAGACCGTGTTGGAGAACACGACCATCAGCTCATTGGGCGTTTCCACTCCGACCGTCATCGCCGGCTCCCTCAGTTCTGCGCGTGGGACAGCGGATCGAACCGGGGCGGCGTCGGGGACGGCGCCTGACCGCTCCAGCGCCGCCGGCGCGCGGCGTCGCCCGACGCGCGATCCGCCGCGTCCCGGGCCGTGGCCTCGGCCAGCAGGCGGGACTGAGCCAGCACGATGGTCCGCAGCGCCGCCAGATCCTCGGCCAGCACGGCCAGCAACTGGTTGGACGACTGGACCGCCGCCGTCTGGCCGGTCGCCGCCTGGCTGGCCGCGAGCGCGCCGGCGAGCCTTTGCTCCCGGCCCTGCCCCAGCCGTTCCAGTTCGGCGGCGGTCCGCGCCACGTCCTCGGCCGTGCGCCGGGCGTTGGCCGTGCGCGCCTGACCCTGCTCCAGCAGGCTCGTCAGGTCGGAGCCGGAGAGGTCGTCGGGATACACGCTGCGGAACTGCTGTTCCAGGCCGCTGACCGAGCTGGCGAGGCCGCGCGCGGTCCGCGCCAGCTCGGCCATGTCCCTCAGCGACTGGCTCGACTGGCTCAGATGGCTGTACGGCGAGGCCGCCAGACTGCGCGCCTCATTGGCCAGGCTCTCCAGCTGGCGGGCCGCCTGCAGCGCGTTCTCGATGTGATTGCGCGGGTCGAACACGACCTGCTGGGCGGGCGCCGGCGAGGCAACCAGCATGCTGGCGGCGGCGAGACCGGCGGTGGCGAGCCAGGCGGGCCTATTCGGCCGCCAGCGGACCGGCGAAGGCGTCGAAAACGGAATCCACATTCTGCACTCCCTTGGCTTTGAGGAACTCGCGGGCGAAGCCGCCGTGACCGGAAGGGTCCGGGCCGGCTCGCTCCAGAAGGGTGTCGATCAGGGTCTGGTCCTCCGGCGCGCCTGAGCCGCACAGGGCCAGGGCCACGCCGGTCAGGCGCAGGTCGAACAATCGCCGGCCCCTGGGCTGCCGCCAGTAGTAGGCCCGCTTGGGCGTGGCGAAGGCGATGAGCTCGAGCTGGCGCCGGTTCAGACCGAAGCCCCGGTAGAGTGCGGCCGAGGCCGGCTCCAGCGCCCTCGGATTGGGCAGGAAGACCTGGGTCGGGCAGCTCTCGATCAGACTGGCTGCGATCGAGGAGGCCGCCACGTCGTCGAGGCTCTGGGTGGCGAAGACCACGCAGACCCGCTTCTTGCGCAGTGTCTTGAGCCATTCCCGGATGCGGGCCGCGAACGCGGTTTCGCCGAGAAACAGCCAGGCCTCGTCCAGAACGAGCAGCGTCGGTCGGCCGTCGAAGCTTTGCTCCAGATGGTGGAAGAGCGCCGAGAGCACCGGCGCCACCGCCGACGGCGTTCCCATCAGGGTTTCCAGTTCGAAGGTGTCGAACCGGGTGGGCGCCAGCGCCTCCCCCTCCCCGTCCAGCAGGGCGCCGTGCGGTCCCTTCAGGGTCAGGGGTTCCAGGGCGGCCGCCACCGCCTTGTCCTGGACCAGGGCGCAGAACACCGTCAGCGTCCGCTGCGAGAGCGGCGCCTCCGACAGGGCCGACAGCGCGACCCAGATTTCTTCCCGCACCCGGGGCGCGGGCTCCAGCCCGGCCAGGCGCACGGTCTCGGCGATCCATTCCGAGGCCCAGGCGCGCTCGTCCTCCCGGTCGATCCGGGCCAGCGGCTGCAGCGAGAACCGGGCGCCGGGCTCCAGCGCGCGCCAGCGGCCGCCGGCGGCCAGAGTCGCCGCCCGCGCCGACCGGCCCTTGTCGAAGAAGACCACGCGGGCCTGCGGATAGCGGAACCATTGCAGCGCCAGGAAGGACAGCAGGGCGCTCTTGCCCGACCCGGTCGGCCCGACCACCATTGCGTGGCCGACGTCGCCGACATGGAGCACCAGCCGGAACGGCGTCGCGCCGGTCGTGCGCGCCGTCGCCAGCGGCGGCCCGTCCAGGTTGGCGTCCCCGGCGGGGCCCGCCCAGACCGCCGACACCGGCAGCAGGTCCGCGAGATTCAGGGTCGAAACCAGGGGCCGGCGCACGTCGGCGTAGGGCTCGCCCGGCAGCGACCCCAGCCAGGCCTCGACCGCATTGAGATCCTCGATCCGGGCCACCAGCCCCTGGGCGTTCAGCGCCGCCTCGACGGCGCGGGCCCTGGCCGCCGCACCCTCCTCGGTCGCGTCCAGCACCGTGACGGTCAGAGTCAGATAGCCGAAGGCGCAGGACTCGGCCCCGAGGGCGGCCAGGGCGCCGTCGCACTCCTCGGTCTTGGAGGCGGCGTCCGTGTCGAGGAGCGGGACCTCCTCCTTGGTGATGGCCTCCCGCAGGAGGACGCCGACGCCCTTGCGCTTGGCGAACCAGCGCTTCCTGAGCTTGACGATTTCCCGCTCGGCCCCGGGCTTGTCCAGGCCGATCCAGCGCGCGGTCCAGCGGTATTCGAACGGCAGGGCGCCGAGCGCGTCGAGCAGTCCGGGCCGGGTCGCCGACGGCAGGCCGCGCACCGAGACTACCTTGAGCCAGCGATCGCCCAGCCGGGGCGCCACCCCGCCCGTCAGACCGGCGTCGGCCAGCCAGGCGTCGAGGAACATCGGCGTCTCCGGCGGCCGGACCGCGAACGGCCGGGGCGAGACGCTGTCGTGCAGCCAGGTCAGAAGGTCGGCGTCGGCGAGCCGCTCGATCTCCGGCAGGGCGTCGGACAGCAGGTCCAGGGTCGCATCGGCCTCCCGGCCGAAGCTCGCCAGCGACAGCCGCCAGTCGTGACCGCCCTTCGCCAGGCCGTCGAACAGCCACCGCTCCATGCGGCGGGTTTCGTCGGCGGGCGGCAGCCAGGTCAGGGCCAGCCGGAAGTCCGTCTCGAAGGCCGGATCGGCCGTCTCGAACCGGCTCCGCCGTTCGGCGTCCAGCAGCCAGGCGACGTCCAGGTCGAAGGCGCTTTCCGGGTAGGCGGCGGCGGGCCGCCGTCGCGCCTCCATATGCAGGCACCAGCCCGACCCGAGGCGCTTCAGGGCGTTGTTGAGCCGGGCGCGCACGGCCATCAGCTCGTCCTCGGTCGAGGACTCCAGGTCCGGCCCCCGAAACCGGAAGGCCGCCAGGAACGAGCCGTCCTTGTTCAGGACCACGCCGGGCGCGACCAGCGCGGCCCAGGGCAGATGGTCCGCCAAGGCCGCCGGACGCCGGCGATGCTCGTCGAGGAACCGCATCGCGCCCTACCCGTCCAGGTGTCCGGGCAGCGCCAGATGCCGGCGCAGCACGTCGAAGAAGCGCCGGTCGGACCGCGCGGCCCACAGACCGATCGCATGGGCGGCGGCCCACCACAGCAGCCCCAGCCACCAGATGCGCAGCGCCAGGCCGAGCACCAGGGCGATCGTGCCCATGGCGATGGCGTAGTCGCGCGGCATGCCGGCCATCAGCACCGGCTCGGCCAGGGCCTGGGCGACCGGCAGCTCCCAGCCGTCGGGGCGCCGCTCCATCACCCGATCTCCGCGCCGCCGGCGAAGCCGAAGAAGTCCAGAAAGAAGGTCGAGGCGGCGAAGGCGATCGACAGGCCGAACATGATGCCGAGGCCGCGCCGCATCGAGGAGCCGTTCTCGCTCATGGCGATGCCGGCGCCGAAGACCACCACCGCCACGACCGCCGCGGCCTGGACCACCGGTCCGGTGATCGACTGCACCACCTGCTGCAGCGGCCCTTCCCACGGCATGCCGGAGCCGCCCGCCAGGGCCGGCCCCGCCAGCATCAGGCCGCACGTCATCGCCGCGCCGAACAGGCGGCGCCCAGGTCTCCGTTGCATGATTTGCTTCCTTTGTTTCAGCCCGCGTCAGCGCGCCTCGACTCATTGCAAGCAAATATCATCCCTGCCTGTCAACACGCTTTCTTCAAATATTTTCAATGACTTGTATGAGACTTGCTGACGACTTGGTTTAACTCAGAAAGCGACTTGAGCCACGTCCTGGTCATGACGTTTCCCGACCCGCCGGACGACTTGCGACGACTTCCGGCCAAACCGCGTCAGGGTCGGGTTTTGCGGGAAATGACCGATCCCCACCTCGGAACCGCGCCGGCCCCGGGCAGGCGTGTAGACGGACCGACCGCCCCGGGATTCCCCGCAACGACGGCTACGGGCCCGACGCCGTTCTCCCGCCTGGGCTGAAGGATCATCGGCCTGCCGACCGAAAACCAGGAGCTTCACCGCAGATCGATGATGTCCGCGGGATCCCGACGCCACGCCATGCGTGCATGGAAGCTTGCCGGACTGTTCCATAAATAGTGCATTGAAGACGATAATGCACTATTTATGGTGCATTATGGATATGCCGGATTGACAATTGCGCCTGCTGCACCATAAACAGTGCCCAAAGCGGGTTTTTGCTCTTTTTTTGGTGCCCCGATGAAGGATTCAAGATCGAAGACGGCCCTTCCTCTGGGCGTCCGGCGGGATATGGCCAAGCTCGGTCATGACATCTCGGTCGCGCGGCGGCGCCGCAACCTGCCAGTCGCCGTCGTCGCCGAACGGGCCTTCGTAGGCCGCAACACCATCACACGCGTCGAGCGCGGCGACCCGGGGGTCGCGCTCGGCACCTACGCCAGCGTGCTGTTCGCCCTGGGCCTGGCGGACCGCCTGGCCGATCTCGCGGATCCAGGAACCGACGAGGTCGGTATGGCGCTCGAAGCCGAGCGTTTGCCTCTGAGGGCGCGCTAGCGGTGGAACGCGAGCTCGACGTCTTCATGGACTGGCAGGGGGAGACCGTCCCGGTCGGGCGTCTTTGGGCGCGCGCCAAGGGGGCCCGGCAGACGGCTTCGTTCGAATACACCGGCGACTGGCTCGCCCGGCGCGGCGCCTTCTCCCTCGATCCGGAACTGCCGTTGACCCGGGCTCCCTTCCACAAGGCGGGAGGCCTGTTCAACGCATTCACCGACCCCGCGCCCGACCGTTGGGGCCGTAATCTGCTGTCGCGGCGCGAACTGCGCCAGGCGCGGGCCGAAAATCGCCCGCCGCGCACCCTGATGGACGTGGACTTTCTCACCCTGGTCGAGGACGAGACCCGGTTGGGGGCCCTGCGCTTCGCGGATCCCGGCGGGGCCCAGGCCCGGGCCTTTCTGGCGACGTCGGACCGGCCCATTCCGCCCCTGGTCCAGCTGGGGCGGCTGCTGGCGGCGGCCAACCGCGTCATCACCGACACGGACAGCGACGACGACCTGCGTCTTCTGCTCGCGCCCGGCGCGTCCCTGGGCGGAGCCCGACCCAAGGCTTCCGTGCGCGACGCCGGCGGACGGCTGATGATCGCCAAATTCCCCAGTCCCACGGACGACTGGCCGATCCCCCGCTGGGAAGCGGCGACCATGACCCTGGCCGCGATGGCCGGGATCGACACCCCGACGTCGCGCCTGGAGACCGTGGCCCGGCGCCCGGTCTTCATCATGGACCGGTTCGACCGGGGCGCCGACGGCCGCCGCCTGCCCTTCCGGTCCGCCCTGACCGCGCTGGGAGCGGCCGACGGCGATGTCCGCAGCTACATGGAGCTGGCCGATCCCCTGCGCCAGGACGGCGCCCGGGCCGCGGAGGATGCGGTCCAGATCTGGCGGCGCATGGTCTTCAACGTCCTCGTCTCCAACACCGACGACCATCTACGCAACCACGGCTATCTGCGCGAGCCCGGCGGCTGGCGACTGGCGCCCGCCTACGACCTCAATCCGATGCCGATCGACGTCAGGCCCCGCAACCACGCCCTGACGCTCGACGAGTCCGACGACGCGGCGTCGCTGAACACCTGCCTGGCCGTCGCGGGGGCCTTCGGCCTCAGACTGCCGCAGGCCAAAGCCATCGCCGGCGCGGTCGGCGAAGCGGTCAACCATTGGCGAGAAATCGCCGCTGCGAAAGGCCTCACGGGCGCCCAGATCGAACGGATGGCGAGCGCCTTCGACCATGCCGATCTCGCCGGCGCCCTGGCCCTGCGCTAGATCAGGGCTACCAGGCCAACCGTCGTCTCAGGCGAGGGGGGTGATGCGATACGCGTCGCCGTCCAGGCCGTCGACGGACAACACCGCCTCCACCCGCCGACCCTCCGGGGTGCGCCGGATGTGGACGATCCGGTCGACGGCCTGGGCGATCGCCCGGCGCGGCGCCCGGACGACCACTTCCGTCATCAGATCCTCGAGCCGGCGCAGCACATCGTCGGCCGAGTTGGCGTGGATGGTCGACAGCCCTCCGGGGTGCCCGGTATTCCAGCTCTTCAGGGTTTCGAGCGCGGCGGGGCCGTCGCGCATCTCCCCCACCACAATGCGGTCGGGACGCATGCGCAGCGCGTCGCGCACGAGATCGACCACGTCGATGGCCACGGGCGCGCGCCGGGTCAGAACCGCGACGACGTCCCAGGCGGAACATTGCAGTTCCGGCGTATCCTCGATCAGGAAAACCCGGTCCCCGGCGAAGGCGGGCTCGGCCAGGACGGCGTTGGCCAGGGTCGTCTTTCCGGACCCCGTTCCGCCGGAAATGAGGATGTTGCGCCGCTCGGCCGCCGCCTGCCCGAGCGCGTCGGCCTGGGCCTGGGTCATCATCTGGTCGCGCACATAGTCGGACAGGCGCCAGATGACGGCGGGCCGCTTGCGGATCGAGAAGGCCGGCGCGGCCACGACCGGCGGCAGCAGACCCTGGAACCGCTCGCCCGTCCTCGGCAGGACGCCCGACAGGCGCGGGTCGTCCCGCGTCACGACCTCGCCGACGTAGTCGGCGACCAGCTTGATGGCGCGCTCGCGCGCCTCGGGCGACAGGGTCTCGCCCGCATCCCGGCGCCCCTCCCCGCTGCGGTCGAGCACCAGTCGGCCGTCCGGGTTGGCGAGGATCTCCACCACGGCCGGCTCCTCAAGGGCGGCGAGCACTGTCGCGCCGAGGGCGTGGCGCAGCGCCTCCAGCTTGCGCTCCGCGACGATCGGATGGGCCGCCATCAGGCGGGGGGATCGAACGAGCGGGGTTCGCCGGCGACCGTCCCGGGGGCGCCGCGCCCCGCGACGATCCGCGCCGCGGTGGCGTCGAGCAGCCGCTCGATGCGCCGGTCCACGGCCGCCTGCACCGTGGGGTCCTGATCGACCACGGCGTCCGGCAGCCGCAGGAAGAAGGCCCGCGCCACCTCGATCAGCAGTTCCTGGACGATCTGCATGTCGCGCGCCGTCGACCGCATGTGGTCGCGCAACGATCGCTCCAGGTGCAGCAGCCGGTCCTCGGGATCGGCCTGGGGGCTCTTCTGCAGGCCCCGGGCGATCGCCCGCCCGGCTGCCTGGCTCAGCGGCATCCGTCCCGCACGCGCTTCCCGGTTGAGGCCCGAGACGATCTTCGGGTCGTTGAGATAGACCTGCACCCGGCTGGTCCGGGGGTTAGTCCTGGCCATCGCCCAATCCTTGTAATTGATCGAGAGCGGCCTGCTGGGCCGCCATCTCCTGCGCCACCCGCCCGTAGATGTCCGCCGCCCGCGCGGCCGCCTTCTTGTCGTCCATGGCGGCGGCCACCTCCTTGAACAGGGGCAGGCTCGCCTGCGGGTCCTCGCCGAGGGCGCGCCGGCCGGCCCAGGGATGCGGACGGCGGCCCGGCGTGTCCATGTGGCCGGCCTGATCCGGGGCGGGCGCCGCCGCCCGCCCGCGGAATGGCGCGCGCCGGTCGTACTGAAGCTTGTGCGCGCGCAGCGGACGATGGCCGGCCACGAAGACGAGCTGACGATCGTCCGGCAGGGCGCGGATTTCGCCGGGCTCCAGCAGCGGGCGCTCGACCTCGGTCCGGGAGACGGACGAACGCCCGCCGGCCAGGCCGGCGGGCGAACTGCGGCTGATGCGCCGCTCCGCCACCGAGCCCGTCAGCTTCGACACCTTTTCCTGCGTCAGGGGGTCCAGCGCCGAGAAGGCGGTATAGACGGCGCAGTTGTCGAGGATGGTGTTGTGAGGTCCGTAGGTCTCGACGATGTCGTTCAGCGACTGGGCGACGAACATCGCCTTGACCCCGTAGCCGCTCATCAGCCGCAGCGACTTCTCGAAGAAGGCCAGCCGCCCCAGGAGCGGAAACTCGTCCATGACCATCAGCAGCCTGTGCCGTTTAGGCCGTCCCGTCGCGTCGCGCGCCGCCTCGGCGCTCAGCACCTGGGCGGCGGCGTAGAACAGAAGGCGGACCAGCGGCCTCAGGGCCGCCGCGTCGGCCGGCGCGACCTGGACATAAAGCGACACCGGCGCCTCGGCGCACATCAGGTCGCCCATGGCGAAATCGGAGGCGGACAGCACGCGCTCGACGTCCTCGCCGGCCAGCCATTTCAGGTAGGAGCGCGCCGTGCCCTGGACCGAGGTCCGGAACCGGTCGTGCATCGCCGCATAGCCCTTGACCGCCGTCCGGACGAACGGGTGGGTCTGCGGCTCGCCCCCCGGTCCCGGCCGGTGCAGGGTCTTCACCATCACATCGGCCGCGTCGTCGAGGTCGGCGAGCAGGTCGCGCACCTTGAGCAGGGTCTTGTCGCGATCCGGGGCGGTGTAGAGGACGTGCAGGATCACCGCCTCGAGGATTTCGGAGGCCGCCTTGTCCCAGATCGCCTCGTCGTCCCGCGCCCCGCCCGGATCGGACAGGATGGCCACGAGCCGCTGCACCTGCGCCAGTTCGCCGGGCCCGGGCTGGATTTCCGCCAGCGGGTTCCAGCGCGCCGACGCCGGATCCCGGGGATCGAGATAGAGCGCGTGCGAGAAGCGGGACCGCCAGCCGGCCGTGATCCGCCAGAGCTCGCGCTTGGGGTCGTGCACCAGGACGCTCTGAGGCCAGGACAGCAGGGTCGGGATCACATGGCCGCGGCCCTTCCCGCTGCGGGTGCCGCCGGTCACGAGCGTGGGCCGAAGATCCGCCGTCGCCAGCAACCGTCCCCTGAACACGCCGAGAACCGCGCCCTCCGGGTCCAGCAAGCCCGCGCGCCGGGCCTCGGGCAGTCCGCCCCAGCCCCGAACCCGCCGTCCCGCGCTCTCGCCGCCCGCAAGCGCGCCGAGGCCGAGGCCGCACGCGGCGCCGAGCAGGATCACCGGCACACTGCGTGACACCGCCGCCTGGGCCTCGGCCCCGAATTCCGCGCGCCAGAGAAGGATCGACCAGGGCGGATAGAGCGCCAGGTCGCGATGAACGCGCAGCGCGGGCCCCAGCGCCTCGGCCCAGTGATAGGTCCAGGCGAACAGCTGGGTGGCGGCCTGCAGCCCGAGCAGGACCCCCAGGCCGAACAGGGCGAGCCTGACGGTCACCTCAGGCCTCCTCGTCGGGGTCCTCGCCGCGTTCGGCGGCGAGGTCGAGGACCAGCAGCGGCGCCGCGTCCATGCGGCGCTGATGGTAGGCGACGAGCGCCAGGCGCAGGGCCGGCGCCGACCCTGCGTCGTGCAGATGCAGGATCCCGCTCGCCTCGGCGTCTCGGTCGTGAAAGAGACGGCCCTCGGCCTTGTCCAGCGGCAGCAGTTGCCGGCCGACGCGCTCGAAGGCTTGCGCCAGCACCGGATTGCCCGCGCCGCGCACCAGCCGATCCAGGTGCTCGGCCAGTCGACGGTCCGCCGGGGCGGACGAGGGAAGAGGTTCGCCGCGGTCGTGCAGGGCGGCCGCCATGTCGAGGCTTGTGGTCAGACACTGGAGTCGGAAGGCGAACCGGTCCCTGACGACGGCCGCGTCGACCCTGGGCGCCAGAAAGCCGCCGGACGGGCCCCGTTCGATCAGACCCTCGCCGCACAGCCAGGCGAGCGCCTCGCGCACCGGCGTCGTCGAGAGCCGCAGACGCCGCGCCTCCTCGATGATCACGACCGGCGCGCCCGGCGCATAGGCGCCGGCTTCCGACCGTTGCCGGATGCTGTCCAGGGCCTGGGTGAAGGGATCGCGCTTTCGGGTCACGGTCGTCTCCGACACGGGGACGGCGACTATGGGGCGGGGTCGGCCCGCTCGCCACTGAGTTGCGCGCCGGCCTGCCGGACTCGCCAGATAACGTCGTGCGATCCGCCGTGGGCTGTCGGACCTTCCGCCGCTTTGTGGCGGCCCGCCCCGGTTGTGTACGGAAACGAAAGGATGAACGTTGCTCAGTCAGGCGCCAGGTCGCACCATTCGATTTTGAGAGGTTGTACGCCGATGCGTGGAGTCCCGCCCGAACCGCCGCGCGACGGAGAGTTGCTTTCCGCCGCGGTGAAGGCGGTGCGAAAACACCGGGGGATGGCCACCACCGAGGTCGCCCGCGCCATGAACATGGCGCTCAGAACCTACGAGCGCTTCGAGTCGGGCGCCACGCGTCTGAACCTGGACCATATCCACCGGTTCGCGGCGGCCACCAACAGCGACCCCTACGCCCTGATCCTGGCTGTCGTGATCGGATCGCCCGAACTGGCCCGGCGCTGCGCCGACAACAAGATGGGGACGATCCTCACCGTCGCCGTCCAGCGGTTCGACCGGACGATTCAGGATCGGCTGCTGGACCTGGACGCCCGGACCCTGATCGCCGCGGTCACCGGCATGTTCGACACGCTGCTGGACGGCGACGAGACGAGTGGCCAGGCGAAGGCCTGGCTGGAATCCGGCGCGGCGGAGCTGCTCGCGACCCGGCCTAAACCCGGCCGCTGACCCTTCCATATACTCCGGATATCGCTTTGCGGCTGGTCCGCGACCGCGCGCTGACTCCTTGCGCCCTTGGGGGGAGGGAGGGGGGTAAGGTGCGGGGTTGGCCTTTCCTGGGCGGAGTGATACAAAACCTCGGATATTAGAACCTAACCTCCGAGGTTTTGAACGTTGTGACCACAGCGCCCAGCAATCGCGACCTTGCCCGCAAGACGCTCGCCAGGCGGGGCATGATGCGTCTGGCCGACCTCAGGGCGGCTGGCGTCACGGCCGCAACGATGCGTCGCATGCAAGACGCCGGCGAAGTCGTGAAACTGGGGCGCGGTCTCTACCAGGCCCCCGACGCAGGCTACACGACCGAACACAGTCTGGCCGAGGCCGCCCTGCGGGTCCCCAACGGCGTGATCTGTCTTGTGTCGGCGCTCGCCTATCATGGCCTGACGGACCAACTGCCCTCGAAGGTCTGGATGGCCATCGGCCACAAGGACTGGTCGCCGAGCGCGTCCGTCCCGCCGCTGCGGATCGTACGGTTCGCGGACCATCTGCTGCGGGACGGCGTCGAGACCGTCACAGTCGAAGGCGTCGAGGTCCGCATCTTCAGCGTCGCCAAGACCATCGCAGACAGCTTCCGCCACCGACGGTCCGTCGGGCTGGCCGTCGCCCTGGAGGGCCTTCAGGAGGCGCTCCGTCAACGCAAGGCCAGCCCGTCGGACATCCTGGACGCGGCCGGCCGCGGAAGGGTCGGCTCCATCGTGCGGCCTTACCTCACGGCCCTGACCGCCAATGGCTGACCCCGTTCGCAATATGGGCGCCTCGGTTCGGGCGCGCCTTCAGAACCTGTCCCGGACCACGGGTCAACCGTTCGAGACCCTGCTGGTCCGCTACGCCCTGGAACGGCTGCTCTATCGCCTGTCCAGCGCGGAGCACGGCGACCGGTTCGTTCTGAAGGGAGCCATGCTGTTGATGACCTGGCTTGAGATCCCGCTTCGGGGCACGCGGGACATCGACTTCCTCGGCTTCGGCGAGCCGAGCCCCGAAGGCATGCTCCAGGTCTTCCGCGAAGTTCTGGCGATCCCCGTCGATGATGATGGGGTCGTCTTCGACGTTGATGGGCTCCGGGTGAATCGCATCCGTGAGGAAGCGGCCTACGGCGGCCTTCGCCTGCAAACCACGGCGACCGTCGACCGCGCCAGGATCAAGGTCACGATCGACATCGGCTTCGGCGACGCCACCGAGCCAGGGATCGAGGAGATTGACTATCCCGCGTTGCTCGATTTTCCGACGGCGCGCCTGCGGACCTATGCCCGGGAGACGGTCATCGCCGAGAAGTTTCAGGCCATGGTCGACCTGGGTCGGGCCAACACCCGTCTCAAGGACTTCTACGACGTCTGGGTCCTGAGCCGCCTGTTCGCTTTCGACGATGATCGCCTGGCGCGGGCCATGGCCGCCACCTTCGCCCGGCGGGGCACGGCGTTGCCGACAGAGCCGCCCGACGCCCTGACGCCGGCCTTCTCCGGCGATCCGGAAAAGCGGGCGCAGTGGCGGGCGTTCGTCGAGAACCTCGCCGAAGACCCGGGCGACCTCGACGGCGTCGTTGACGCCCTGGCCGCCTTCCTGATGCCGCACGCCCTGGCCGCTTCTCGCCTCAGCCATGCGCTCCACGGCAGCCCATAGGCTCACCTTCGACATCACGCCTCCGGAGGTCGGGCTGCGTCCTCACGGCGGCGTTCGACGGGCCGGAGACCCTGTTTCCCGACTCGATCCCGAAGCGAACGGGCTGGAGACCGGTCGACGCCGCGAGACCGGGGCGGCGGCAAGGCGGTGCGCCGATGGCGCTGAATATACTCCAGATATAGCTTTTCAGCCGATCAACCCGCGCGCTCACTCCCTGGCGCCACATCCGTGGCGATCAACCCAGGGAGACCAAGATGACCCCCACCCCCAAACTCCGCCTCGTCACCATCGGCGGCGCCAAGGCCCTGACCCGTGACCTGGCCGGCGGCCAGTACATGGAGATCAACGTCTTCGACAGCCGCACGCCGGCCTGAGCGGAAGCGGACGGTCGTCAACGACGGCCGTCCGCGACGCGCGTCCTGGATAGATCGATGACGGTGGAGGTCTGGTGCGCGGCGGGGGTGTTCCTGGCGCCGGTCGGCGAGGACGTCGTCGTACTGGACGTGAACGCCGACCAGTATCACTGCCTGCTCGACGGAGCCGACTGGATGGCTGTCGGCGAGGGCGGCTCGGTCACCGTGCCCGACGAGTGCGCCGCGAACCTGCTGTTGGGGGCCGGCGTCGCCGTCGGAGAGCGTCCCCAACCCCCACGAAGAACGCCAGAGCCCGTTCGCCGGCAATTGGCGACGACCTCAACGCCCTCCAAACGGACGCTTCTCAGGGCCGGATTTTCACTCGCCGCCGCGACGATCTCATTTCGCGGCAAGTCGCTTCGCCAGCTGGTCCAGGCCTGTCCCGCGGCCTCCTCCCCTGCCCCTCATGGCCTCCATGACGTCAGGACCCTGATCGAGTCTGTCACGGCTGTTCAGGCGGCGCTGCCCTGGATCCCTTTCGAAGGCGAATGCCTGCAGCGGGCCTTCCAGATCAGACGCGTTCTGGCGCGCCGGGGCATTCACCCGGACTGGGTCTTCGGCGTGCGGACCTGGCCCTTCGCCGCTCACTGCTGGCTGCAAATCGGCGACCTCGTCATCGCCGACACCCTCGATCGGGTGAATCGATACACGCCCATAATGGTGGTCTGAACATGGGCGACTATCTGATCGTGGTCCGCGAGGCGGACGACCCCCACGCAGACGCCCTTTCGGCTGAGCTCGCCAGGCTCGCCAGGAGCATGGGGATGGTCGTTTCGAACCTCCACCGGCAGGCATGGCTGGGGGTGAAAGGGCCTCAGGCGCCCGGAACGCTCGCGGTCGGACCATGGATCCTGGTCGGCGACGTGTTCAACCGGCGGCGCCCGGTTCTTCCCGGCGGGCCTGACGATCCCGACGACTACGAGCGCAAGCTCGTCGCCCGGTTTTGGGGTCGTTATGTCGGGGTCCGGTTCGGCGCCAAATCCCGACTGTCGTCGATCCTCCGCGACCCGTCGGGCGCGCTGGAGTGCATCGCCTGGTCACATCAAGGCCTGACGTTCGTGGGGTCGGACGCGCCCGAATGGCTCGTTCACAAGCTCCGGCCGCCGTGGCGCATCAATGTCGAAAGGCTCTCGCAAGCTCTGCTGGACCCCTTCATGTCATCGGGCCCCCTGCTTCTGGACGGCCCCGTCGCCATCGATCCGGGCACGGTGCAGCCGCTTCCGCTGGACAGCCCCGCCCGGTCCATCTGGCGACCCGCCGACATCGCGCTTCGCAGCCTGGGTCGCCCTCCCTCTCTTGAAGACGCGGCCGCCTCGGTTCGTTCAGCCATAGACGAAGCGGTCACGGGCCTGGCGGGTGTGTCCACGCCGGTCGCTGCGGAGGTGTCGGGCGGGCTCGATTCCAGCCTGGTCGCCTCCAGTCTGACCCACCGTTCCGATGTCGCCGTCGGCCTCTGGCTCAGCGCCTATGGCGCAACCCCGGAAAGCGACGAGCGCTCGTACGTCGCCGCGCTGGCGGAGGCCCTGGCGATCGTCCCGACGTGCGTGCCGCACGCCACCGGCGCGATGACGGAAGCCTGGCTGGAACGGGCGTCCCAGGGTCTCCGTCCCGGCGTCAACGCCCTCGACCGGCCTCACGACATGGACTGGGCCGCCAGGCTCCGCGACGCCGGCGTCACCGCCCTGATGACGGGCAAGGGCGGGGATTCGATTCTTCTGCAGCGGTCCACGACGGACGTCTTCACGGATCTGTGGCTGGCCCGCGGGTGGCGGGCCCTTCTGGCCCGCGACGTTCCGCGCCTCGCCGCGGAAAACGAAACCTCCGTCTGGTCCATGGTCGGCGCCGCCCGACGTCATGGGCGCGCGGACAATCGCCTTCCGGTCCGGGACGAGGGCTTCCTTGTATCGCGCCATCCGCCCGTGTCTCACCCCTGGCTCGCCGGCTGCCAGGCGTTCGGACCGGCCAAGACGCTCCAGATCGCCGGAGTCCTGGACAGCGTGTCGCGGCACGGGCCGTCGATGTTGACCGAGACCGTGGACGTGCGGCACCCGATGTGCGCCCAGCCCGTCATCGAGGCCTGTCTCGCCATCCCCACGCCGTTGCTGACTCATGGCGGTCGCGACCGGGGACTGGCCCGGTACGCCTTCCGGGAACGCCTGCCGACCGCGATCCTGGAGCGCCGCTCGAAAGGCGACATGACGCGGATCTACGCCAGAATGATCCTGGACAATCTTGCGGTCCTGAGGCCCTGGCTGCTGGATGGGCGGCTGGCGGCGCTCGGCGTTCTCGACCGCGACGCCGCGGATCGTTTGCTGACGCGCGAGAGCCTGATCTGGCGCGGCTCCTATTCCACGATCATCGTGGCTGCGGCGTTCGAGGGCTGGGTCCGGGCATGGGAGCGACGCCTGCCTCCTCCGGCCTGACAGCCCCGGGCGGCGGCAAGGTTCGGTCCAGCCAGTCGAACACCTGGCTATAGAGATCCCGCAGGTTGGCGGGGCTGAGAAGATGATGGTGCTCGCCCCAATAGGTCACAAGCCGCGACGTTCCGCCTTGTCGGTAGAGCGCGCTGAACATCCGTTCGGACTGGGACATCGGGATGAAGTCCCGGTCCGCCGTGATCAGCAGGACCGGCGCGGTGATCCGGTCCGCCGCCAGATAGGGACTGTGGTCGAGATAGGCCTGCGGGTTCTCCCAGGGCCGCGCCGCAAGCGCCCCTTGTCCGACCTCCACATAGCCTTGCTGGTTCATCATCATGAAGCCGTCTTCGGGCATGAGCCGGGTCGCGGGGATGAACTCCCCCCATTCGCCGAACCAGTCGGACATCCCGGAGGACGCGACATAGGACCGGTAGCGGGACGACCGGGTGGCGATGGCCAGGGCCACATACCCTCCGAAACTGTGGCCCTGAACGGCGATGCGATCGCGCGACAGCCGGGGATAGGCCGCCAGCGCCGCATCGACCGCCGCATCCACGCTCCGGACATAGAAGTCGATAGCCGTTGTTCCCGGCTCGTCTATCGGGATCGACGGGGTCAGCACGGCATAGCCGGCTCCCGCCATGACCACCGCGCGAAGTCCGTAGGTCAGCGTCTGCGGACCGGACCAGGCGCCTGTATCGACGGACCCCGGATAGACCTGGACCACCAGCCCCCTCGTCGGTTCGGTCCCATTCCCCGGAGGCAGGAAAAGCCAGCTGCGGGTGGTGCGGCCGAACGCGTCCGGATGATCGACGGGGACGGGCCTTGTCAGGGCGACGTCGGTCAGGTGCGCGTTCACGCGGTCGAGGTCGTAAACGCCGTGGGGCGTTCTGAGGCGCAGGGTTTCCACGAGCCCGGCGCGCTCCAGAACCAACGCCGCCTCTGACGAAGTGGCGACGACACGGGTTTCCGCGCTTTCGCCGGGTCCAATCCGCCGCGTCATGCCGGGGGGCCCCAGCACGAGGCTCTCTCCATCCGGTCCCAGCGCGGAGACCCAGTCCTGGCGCGGCGCGTCATTGACCTTGAGACGGAACGGCTTCTCGATATCGCTGATCTCCACTTCCCGCACGGACAGGTCGGATCGGCCCTGGCGGCGGAGGCCGGTCGAGTCCACGGCCCAGACGCCGCCGTCCGCGAACAGATGCAGCGCATCCGGGGTCACGGCGGCGATGCGAGAGGGAACGGACGCCAGGGCGCCGGTCAGCGGGACCGGCGGTTCCCCGGTCGCCAGCGCATACCAGTCGAAGCGATCGCCGTCCCTGGGGCGCGCATGGACGACCGGCCTCGCGCCCAGCCAATCCGCCCGGACGCCTCTCAGAATGTCGGCGCCTCCGCCGGGCGTCAGACCGTCGAGCGGCAGCGCGGCCGCGCCCTCCCGATCGACCCGCATCAGCCCGCCATCGGCCCAGTCCGCTCCGTCCGGCCGGGCCCAAAGCAGAAGACCGCTGGAATCTCCCGCCCAACGCAGGAGGTGAGGCGCGACGTCAAGCGCGTCCATCGGCCGTGCGACCGCGCCGTCGGCCAGATTGACGATGGCGAGCCGCTGGCGGGTCGGGCTCTCCGCCTGAACGATCGAGCCCGGCCGGACGGCCATCGGCTCCCCACCCAGGATGACGGCGACCTCGCGCGCATCGGGGGATACCGAAAAATCCACGATCCGGCCCTCGCCCAACGTCCGGCTCCGCCCGGTCCGGACATCGAGGGCGATCAGGGCCTGGGACGCAGGGGCGACCTCGGTCGTGGCGACGCCGTCCCGGGCCTCCACGACCGTGCGGGACGGCTCCTGGCCGAGAGCGGTGCGCGCCCAGGCCTGGGTGGCGCGGATCTGGCTCCCGCCGTAGTAGCGCAGGACGGCCGGCAGGCTGCCGTCCGGCCGGACGGTCAGCGCGACCTCGTCATCGGAGATCCATTCCGCCGCCGCGCCCGTCAGGGGCAGCTCGGGCGTCAGGCCGGTCCACCAGACGGAGCGGTCGGCGAGGGTGACAATCCCGATCTGCAGGCGGGCGTCGTGAAAGCTGTAGACCAGCATGCGCGTCCCGGACGGCGACCACGCCCCCCGCAACAGGCCCACGGGTTCGTGCGTCAGCAGGCGCTGCGGCGGAGCGGCGGGTCTCTCCAGATCGACAAGCCAGAGGTCCGTGATCGCCCAGGTGGACCGCCCGCCGAAATCGAACCTGGGGGTGGTGTCATAGGCGCCCCGCTTCTCATAGACGGCCCAGGCGCCGTCCGGCGCGATGGAGGCCCGGCCGAACCCCTCCAGCGCCACGATATCGTCGACCTGAATCGGGCGGGACTGGGCGAAGGCGGACGACGCGCCCCACGCGAGCGCCAGAACCGCCAGGACAAGGCGGTACAGAAACCTGATCATGGCTCGCCCTCACCAGCGCCGGGTGAGCTGAAGCGCGACGACGCGGCCGAGCAGCCCGCCCTGCCCCGGATCAAATCCGTATCCGGTGGGGGCGTCGTAGAACGGCGGATCCTCGTCGAACAGATTCTGGATGGTCAGGCTCAGGCGCAGGCCGTCGAGCCGGGCCGACGATGGCGTCCAGCTCACCTGGCCGTCGACGGTGGTCCAGCTCGCGATCCTGTTTCCGACCCGGTCCTCGTAGTCGTCCACGTGGTTCGCGTGCAGGCCGAGGCCGAAGGCTCCCCGGGACCATTCGGCGCCGGCCCGGGCGCGAAGACGCACGGGGTATCCGATCAGTCCCGCGACCTGCTGGACAGCCGCCGCCGGCGTGGGCCGGGTTTCATAGTCCAGTATGTAGGAGGCCGAAGCGTCGAAGGTGACGAGATTTTCACCCAGATGCAGCGGGTAGGTCCCGGAGAGGTCGAGGCCTCTGACCCTGACGTCGCCGGTGTTGACCCAGCGCGCATCGACGACGGCGCGATAGGACTCGATCGGAAAGAAGGGAGAAAACCCCGGCAGGTCCGAATAGCTTTCAACCAGCGCCCGATCCTCGGCGCTCGTGCCCGGGTTCACCACGGTCACGAAGGGCGCCAGGGCCGCATCGCTGAGCACGCCTAGCAGGTTCTCCGCCACGGGCTGCGCGATCCGGTCGGTGAACCGGGTGTCGAAATAGTTGAGGCTGAGGTTGAGCCTGCCCCGGGGACGGTAGTCGAACCCGAGCGCGAGAGTCTCGGCCGTCTCCGGCGTCAGGTCGGCGTTCCCGCCGACCAGAAAGAGCGCCAGCGCATCGCTTCCGTCGGCCCGCTTCAGGAAGGTCCCGAAGGCGCCGGCTGCATCATGGATTTGCGGCAGGGAGGCTGCCCGGAACGAGGTTCCCCATGAGACGCGAACGCCGAGGTCGTCGACAGGCGACCAGACCACCCCGATCTTCGGATTCGCCGTCGAACCGAAGTCGTCATACTCCTCGTAGCGGCCTGCCAGGGACACCTCGAGACCGCGGATGCCCGGCCGGGCGTTGTCCGGTCCGATCAAGGGGATGCGCGCTTCGGCGAAAACGGCGCTGATGGACCTTTCGCGCTGGGGACTGGGGCTGAACCTGGGGGCGGCGGTCGACAGGAACGCTGTCACCTCGGTGTCGAACGTCTCCCTGCGGACCTGGGCGCCGATGGCGAACTGCAAGTCGCCCGCCGGCAAGGTCAGCAGCGGGCCCTGGGCCAGAAGGTTGACCGACGACGCGCGGCTCCGGTCCCGGGCCTCGGAATACCCGCTGCTGATGAAATCGAGAACGGCGCGCGAGTTCGCGCCTCCGTCTCCGAAGAGGTTGGCGTAGCCGTCCACGCTGGCCCGGAACGACGTCGTGGGATCATCCGCGATCGTTCCAAGCGCTTCGTTCAGCAGGCGGCTGTTCACCCGGTTGTAGACGCCCGCCAGACCGCGTTCCTGCGCGAACGCCAGATAGCCGTCGAGCGACCAACCGGCGTCGAAGGCGTAGCTGCCCCCGATCGTGGCGCCGACGCTTTCAGACCGTCCCTCCTGACGGGTGGGCCCGAGATCGCCAAGGAAGGAATAGCCGATCGTGTGCGACGCGGCGCCCGTGGGCGAGACGAAATGGGGGTTGGCCTGCGTCACCGTGAAGACGCCCGAGTTCGCGACGCCGGCGACCTCATGGGTCCGCCGGCTGTACCGCAGGTCGGCGGCGGCCTCGAACCGATCGCCGAAGGATTGCCGCAGGCGGCCGTAAACGCTGTGTCGCTCGAGGGCCGGGACGAGGTCCGCACCCAGCATGGAGGACTGAAGATTGGCGCTTCCCGCGACAAAATCCGCGGGCGTCTGCGCCGTGCCGGTGGCGTTCGGGCGGATGGCGTATCGGGCCACGAAGGCCCCCGCCGCCGGGTCGAAGGCGAGAATATTGCCGGGCGAGCTGAACAGGCCCCGGTGATCGGTTCCCCCGAAGGGACGCAGGTCGCCGTCGGCGGTATAAGGCCGGTCGCGCGAACTCAGCGCGTGGGTGGTCTGGTATTCGTAAGACAGATAGCCGGCGCCGGAGGACCACGTCCGGCCCGCCAGATGCGAGGCCATGACGTCCTCGGCGCCGCCTTCCGCGGCGGCGACCCGCACACGGCTCTCCTGCCCCTCGAACGACCGGCGCATGATCACATTGACCACGCCGGCGACGGCGTCTGCGCCATAGAGGGCGGACGCCCCGTCCAGGAGCACGTCCACCCGCTCCACCGCCGCCGAAGGCAGCGCCGACACGTCGCCGAACTCGCCGCGAAAGCCCGTGCCCGCCAGCCGGCGGCCATTGACCAGGACCAGCGTCGACGCCGGCCCGAGACCGCGAAGATTCACCCCCGTCGCATAGACCGAGTTCGAGCCGCCCCGGTCAGACCCCGCCAGTTGAACCACCGGCGTCGCGGACCCGGCATAGTTCTGGGGCAGGTCCGTCAGGGCCTCGGCGACGGTCGCGAACCCGCGCCGGTCCAGGGCGTCGCGATCCAGCGTGATCACCGGCGAGGCCAGGTCGCCCGAGGATTTGAGGAGCGTGCCCGTGACCACCACCTCGTCCAGCTGGGTCACGGTCTCCGCGACCTCCCCGGCGCCGACGCGGCGCAGGAAGATGACGCCGGGCCGGGTTTCGGACCACGCCAGGCCCGATCCCGCCAGCAACCGGTCCAGCGCCGCCGACGGCGCGAACCGCCCGCGCAGGCCTTCGGTCCGCAGGCCGGCGACCAGGTCGCCGGAGAAAAGGATCTGCTGGTCCGACTGGGTCGCGAAGAGGTTCAGACCATCTCGCAGCGACCCCGGCGGAATGTCGAACTCGCGCGCGGTCTGGGCGCAGGCCGTCGTGCTCACGGCGAGAACGCAGGCCGCCAGCGCACTGCCGGACAGAAGGCTGAAACGACTCATATCTAGGCTCCCCTCAACGCCACGCGGCGTCAGAGAAGAGACGGTTCAGACCCCGGGTAACCCCGGAGAGGTTTCCCGATTATTTTTTCGCGCCGACAGCCGCACGGTTCCGTCCGGACCCGGAGAGGCTTCCAGTTCGAACACCCGCGAGGCTGTCGAGACGAAGGCGTCCCGGTCCCCCGTTCGGAACACCCCGTTGACCGGCACGGCCTCCAGCGCCGCCGCATCCAGTTCGATCTTCGCCGTCAGATACCGGTTCACCTCCGCCACGGCCTCGCGCAGCGGCGTATCCCGGAAGACGATCCGGCCGTCCGTCCAGCCGGTTTCGGCCGGAACGTCGGCGATCCGGGTCGCGACCCCCCCGGGCGTGACCCGGGCGTGCTGGCCGGCCGCCATCCGCTGCGCCGCCCTCCCCTCGCCCGGCGCCACATCGACCGCTCCGGACACCAGGATCACGCTCACCGCCGTCCCGTTCCGCCGCACGTCGAACACCGTGCCCACGGCCGTCACCCGCGCGTCGCCGGCCTGGACCACGAACGGCCGGCTCCGGTCATGCGCGACGGTAAAGAGCGCCTGGCCGCGCTCCAGGTCCACGAGGCGACGGTCTCCCTCGAAACGCACCCGGATGCGCGACGCCGTGTCCAGCCGCACCGACGATCCATCGGCGAGCTGGACCAGCCGCTGCTCGCCCACGTCGGTCGCGAACACGGTCCGGCTCTGCATCCACGTCCAGCTTCCGATCGCCAGCGCCGCCGCCGCGCCGACCGCGGCCAGGCCCAGCAGGGTGCGCGGCAGTCGGACAGGCCGGTCCCGGCCGGCCCTGCGCGACATCGCCGCGTCGAGCGCCGCCGTGATCGCCGGATCGTCGGCCAGCGAACCGGTGTCGGCCCAGACCTTCTCCACCCGCCGGTAGGCCTCGGCGTTCGCCGGCGACGCGCGCCAGGCGAAGAATTCCTCGATCGTCGCGGTGCTGACGTTGCGGACGCCCAGACGGGCGTGCCAAGCGGCCGCCTCGGTCTCCGCGGCTTCAACCCGGACCTTCGGGCTGGTCATGGTGCGCCCCATCTCTAGCGCCGAAGCTGGGCTGCGCAGTGAGCCAGGGCCTTGGTCATGCGCCACTCAACGGTTTTGGGACTGATCCCGAGCTGTTCGCCGATCTGGCTGTTCGTCAGACCGCCGAACCGGGATAGCACAAAGACATCGCGAAGGGGCTCTGGCAATCCGAGCACGAGTTGTTTCGCCAGCACCTCGGCCGCCTGGTGAGGCATTTCCAATCCACAGCCATGAGACTGGCTGGCATCGGCGGCATGCCGCGACCGACGAGCCCGCCGCGCAAACCGATCGGCCGCCAGGTTCGAGGCGATGCGCATCAGAAGCGCTTGCGGATGCCGGATCTCGCCAACGGCCTGGTAGGGCGCGAGCCGAAGCCAGGTTTCCTGGAACAGATCCTCCGCATCCTGGGTCCCGTATAGCCTTACCAGCTTTGCCCTTAGCCAAGCAGCGTAACGGTCGTAGATCGCCGACACAGTCAGTCGTCGATGATCCAGCATGTGATCGGATCCGTAAGACATGCATGCCTCCGTCTGACTACCGTGCCGGAGAGTCACTCCCATTGGCTGCTCACCAGGCTACCCGACGAAGTGAATGGTTACTATAGTGACTGGTCCTGTTCGACCAATTCCGTGCGCCTGTGGCGATGGAGTTGCGGGCTACATTTGGTCAAAACGTTCGCCGGATTCGGCTGGGGCGACGCATGACGATCGAGGCTTTGGCGCAGGACGCCGGGCTATCCTACAGCTACCTCGGTGAGATCGAACGAGGGCTGCGAAATCCGACTTTGGCCGTGATCGAAGGGCTCGCTGACAGTTTGGCGGTCGAGCCGCATTCGCTTCTGCAGCGGTAAACACCGGCGGCAAAGCCGGCGGATGCACACTGCGCAGGCTGGATCTCCATCTCGATCTTCATTCACGCCAGTCGTGAATGGTTACTATAGTAGCTGGCTCAAATTGCTGAGCTTGTTGTGTTAGCCCGATGGGGCTCGCGACGGTTTTTGGACAGAACGTGCGTGAATGCCGGAAGGTCAGAGGAATCACCTTGGAGGCCTTTGCCCACGATGTCGGCCTCTCGTACAGCTACGTAGGTGAACTTGAGCGGGGTCGGCGTAATCCGACGCTGAAAGTCGTCGAACGGATCGCCAAGGCGTTGGAAGCAGATCCATTAGCTCTCTTATCGCCGAGAACGATCTAGGAACGAACCCGATTGAGTTTCTGACCGTCCGCTGCGCGCCATTTCCGGACATCGGGATCACGCCTGAAAGCTGACCTTCGTTGAGCACGCCGCCGCTTGGCAGTAAGCAGCAGCATGCCTGCGCCGATCGCCCAACTTGAACTCGGTCGAGACGGTGCTGAGCTAGCACCAAAGGCACTCGACAGCTCGACACTGGCTGCTTTGGAACAGGTACTCGCTGGCCAGGCGCGCGACGTCGCCGGCGTCAGGCTTTTCGGCGTTGAAGGGCTGCTGAGTTTCCTCGCGACCAACGGCCCGATCGGCTCCCTCGCCGCGCGGAGTCTAGGTGAGATGGCGCGGCCGGTGCGGGCGATCCTCCTCGACAAGACAGCGTCCGCGAATTGGTCATTGGCTTGGCATCAAGACCGCGTGGTTGCGGTGCGTGAGCGAAAGGAAGTCGAAGGCTTCGGGCCTTGGACGCGCAAGCAGGGCGTGCTGCATGTCGAGCCTCCATTCGAACTGCTAGCCGGCATGCTCACGCTGCGCGTCCACCTCGACCCTGTGCCTCAGACAAACGCTCCATTACTCATCGCGCCGGGCTCGCACCGCTTTGGCCGGATCCCCGAGGCTGATGTTCCACAGGTGGTGAGCAAGTGTGGCGTCACCATGTGTCTGGCTGAATCGGGAGACGTCTGGACCTATGCCACACCGATCTTGCACGCGTCCGACAGGGCGTCCGCGGCGAGACATCGCCGAGTTTTACAGGTGGACTATGCCGTCGGTGATCTTCCCGGCGGACTGCAGTGGCTTGGCGTCTGACAGGCGCCAGGTTCGGACACTCCCTCTCAGCGGCATTGGCTCCGGCGTCACACGCTAGACTTTGTCTCAGTTCCCACGCCTGGGCGGTGGGGTCCAGCCGCTAGGGGGCGGGGTCCAATCGCTGGGCGGTCGAGTTGGGCGCGCGGGGCGCGGACGGGCGCGCTGCGAGCGCTGGCGACGGGCGGCCGCCTCCGCACGATCCTCTTCAACGACATCCCCAAGTTCCTCGTCGAACGCCTGCCAAAACGCATAATAGGCGGAGCGCAGGGCCATAGGTGGGATTTGGGCTGTACAGGCTGTGACGCGGCAGTCGACACCGGGTGACGCTGTCGCGAAGTCGACGCTTACTTCCGTCGCATTCGCGCTCGTCGAACCGACTACCACCGAAGCGGTCATCACCTCGTCGGTCGGCGTCAGTGTGAGATTGGCGCCAGCGGGCCCGATCGCTTGGACAAACACACTGCGCATGCGCGGTTCCTCGGAGAGCCGCACTGCTTCATTCCAAGACCACCCACCGTTGGCGAACACGTTACCGCCGACTACGTTGGGCGGCTGAGACTGCATTTCATCGATCACTAGGCCGATCCTGATCATCGTCTGGCGGGCCGCGCGATGGACCTGCGCGGGCGTACCATCGACGGTTCGATTTTTGAGCTCGCCTCTGGTTAGCTGGTTCTCCGCCCCCCAGACATAGTTGAGGCGTTGAGTGGCGATCTGGCGATCTGCGGGTGTCGTTGTCGTCGAACAGGCTGCGGCTAGTACGGTAGCTGCGACGGAGAGCATCAGTGCGAGCCGTTTGGCTACGCGCGTTCCTGACCCTATCTTCATTGCCAGATCCCTCTCCGTTGTGACTGCGCCGTCGCCTGCATCGATACATACTCAGCCGGCGCGTTCGGACCTGCCCTCCCCCCGCCGTTCGAGATGACGGCTGCCGCAAGATCAAACCCCTGATCTTCTTCCTCACCCGTCCAGCAACGATGCAAACCGCTACCAAGCGCTTCGCACGTCACAACGCCGCCTTGCTCCTGAATGAAGCTAGACATCTGCCTCGCAAAAACCCCGCTCTCGCCAATCACGCCATTAATGACGATCGTCTCGCCATTCAGCGTCAAGCGCGACGTATCAACGACCTCAGGCCTCCCCGAAATACGAGTTGGAATCTCGGCGAAGACCGGTTGAGCGTCGACGTACGCGGGAGCGCCAGCGCCTGCCGAAAGCGCACTGGCTTCAGTTTTCTGCGCTGAACCACTCACCGCAAACGGCTTGACTACCAACAGAACATAGACCGCCACCCCGACCACCAGGGCCCCGGCGATCCCCATCATCACCTTCGGCGACTTGAGCAGCTCGACCGGCAGCTTGTCGCGAAATTTGGCCAGATTAGGCGGCCTGAAGGGTGGGCGCGGGGGGGCGGCGCCGACGGGGCGTAGACTTGGGATAGGTGTGTGAGCGGGGGAGGCTGTCGACGGTGAAGAAGCGAGAGTGAGCACCGGGGAAGTGGGGGCTTCGTGCATGAGAGTCGGGGCGCTGGAGGTCGAGAACGGTTGAACGGCCGGTTCCGGTGGCGATGAGACAGGCGTGCCGATCGGTTGCAGCGGTGTGCTTATGTCCCCGCTTGTCTCGAACTCATCGGACGCAGAGTCAGTCGCCAGGACAGTCGGGGTCGAAGCGTCAAACGCCTCGAAGTCGGACTTCGCGAGCCACCCCTGCCCCCAGTTCATATAGACCTTGTAAGCCGCCATGAATGGGTAGGTGCCCATGAGCATCACGTTGTAGGCGATCGCGGTGTACTGATTTTTCTGAGCGAGACCGATGACCGCGTCGCCGACGGTCTTGCCGCGACGCATCAGATTGATCTTGTTCGCTCGATACTGCGGTTCGAAGCTGCCGACCAGCATGCCTGCGCCAGACGCCAGCGCAAACAGCGCCAAGAAGAAGTTTTCTCCCAAAGCAACAAAGAAGCCGAACAAGAGCAGCACGCCGATCCCGATCTCGCCCCAAGTCGCATGTAGCCGGCGCGCGCCTGACGCTTTGACGAGATCAGCGAGATCAACGATGCGCCCCGCGATTTCTCGGTCCGTGATCTGAAATGCCTGCAACCGCTGAAGACTGTCAGCAGCCGTCTTCACGTGCTTCGCCTCTGTCGCATACAGCCCCGGTTCGATGTTCGTCCCAGAAGCCAGTCGCAGCAGCTTGGTCGCGGTGCTGACCAACATACCCCCGCCGTCCGCCTCAACTTCCGTCCAACCGTTGAGCGCCCTCGACAAATAGAGATCAGCCAGAAGGTCTCTTGCGGGAAGATATTCTGGATGGGCGTGATGAATTTCGATCAGCCGCCTCAGCCCCACCGGCCACGCAGTTTCGGAGCGCCCATCGATCGCTGCCAGCACCGTGGCCACTTCATGAGCGTGCGGTAGCAACCGCTCGGCCTCAAGCAACGCTTCCTTTGCAGCCGCGTCTTCACCGAGATCCAGCTTGGCGAGACCGAGCAAGAACCAAACTTCCGCATCCTCTCGGTTTATCCGCTTGGCGCGTTCGAGATCTTGAACGGCGTCACGGGGGCTTTCGGCGATGAGCGAAGCCCTGCCGAGTTCGAGCAGTACCTGATGATCGTCGCCTACAGTGGCGCGTAATTCTGCGACTACAGCGCGCGCCGCCGCGAAATCCTCTGCCGCCAAGCGATCGCGCAAAGCGGCAAAACGATCGAGTAGTCCCGGCGGTATCGGAGCGGCCTCCGCCTCGCCGGAAAGCCCTCTGATCGCGCTGAGCGTTGAACTCTCGAGAACGTTTGCGCCGATGAAGTTCGCCGCCATCGAAGCCCCCGCCAAGAGCGATACGCTGTAGTCGCCCGCGACCTTAGCGTTTCGTCAACGATAGCCTTCAGAGAGCGTGAGTCAATGAACGCTGCTACTCTTAGTGGTCAGTGTTGGTCGGGGATGCCCTGAACGCTAACACCGGCGACGCAGCGCGCTGAAGTTCGTGCACGCGGCGCAGCGGCTATCGGTGAACACCACTGACACCGTGCTTACATGCCGCTGCCGTCCGAGAAAGCCCTTCTTTTCGGAACGCTCGATCTGCATTTCCATGGCCGAACTCCTAGCCGCTCTGCCGGAAGATCTCCCGGGCTAACCGCGGTTGCCCTTTGGGTTTCGAGAATGTTCTTCACCACCTTTGTGGCCGACATTCCGCTCCCGCCCTCCAGAAGACGAAGAGCTGCCGGAGGCCTTGGGCGCGTCTCCGTCTCGCCGCCCTTTGGAGGACTGGAAACTGGGCCCTTTGTCTGAGTTGACATGTTTCGTCGCCATCGCAGCATCCCCCTTCACTTCTTCGAATTACGTTTCCCGTTTGAATAACCCTTGTCATAGTCGCCGTTTCGACGGGCGCTATCGCGAGCATAGTCGCCGGTGCCAATCAGTTCATCCAGCAAGCCAAAGGGCTTCTTGTACCTGCCCGCTGAGCCGTCGCGCTGCCCTTTTTCATAGTCCTTCTGGCCCATGAAACTCTCCACGATCGCGACCCCAAGATGTCCGCCTATCAATGTTATACATAAATCTAAGAGATGCGGTAAGCAACTCACAGAGGTCACCCGCCCCTGCGATTGGGTCTTCCGACCTTGATAAGAATCATCATGACGGCCGGCTAGCGCCATGTGTGGACGGCTCTCCGTTGGCAAGGGTGATCTGGCGTTCTGTTGAGCTGGTCGGTGCGGCCATGTGTTCGACCTGTTGGTGCGGTACGCATGACCGCTGGCCATAATGCCTTCCGCGAAGGCGGGTCCCGA
>NZ_DATMYH010000016.1:0-16541 GCF_035561115.1 Brevundimonas sp. | reverse complement strand
GGCCTCCACAATGGTCGAGGAGACAATGGAAACTGGCACGGCGTTCATTATCGGACGCGGCGCCGCCTTCGGCGCGAGCAGGCCGATGCCCAGCACGGCGGCGATGACGCCGCCATGCACCAGAAACGAGCCGATCAGGGCCGGGCCAGGCCGTTCCAAGGCGTCAGCCCCCCCCGCCTGATCCGGAAGATTGGGCGGAGGTGTCGGTGATCAGGTTCATTTTCGTGAATCCGGCGCCCGACAGCCGCGCCATGACCCGCGCCACGGCCTGATAGGGCGCCCGGCCGTCGGCGCGGACGAAGACCGGCTTGTCGCGCGCGCCCTCGCCGCCCTCCTGGGCCACCCTCAGAACCAGCTGGTCCCAGGGCGCCTCGCTGTCGGCGACGAAGATGGCGCCGTCGCGGTCGATGGAGACGACCACCGGCTCCTGGTTGGTCTCGACGGCGCTGGCCTCGGTCTTGGGCAGTTCGACCTCGACCCCGGTCGTCAGCAGGGGCGCCGAGATCATGAAGATGATCAGCAGCACCAGCATGACGTCGACCAGCGGCGTCACATTGATCTCGCTCAGGGGCCGCTTGCGCGGCCGTCTGCGGCCCCGGACGTGTCCGCCCCCGCCGCCGCCCGCCAAAGCCATGGCTCAGAGCTCCCGACGGCTGTAGTCGCCTGTGGACGGCGTCACCGGCGGCGAGGACGGCGCGGTCGACCCGCCGAGACGGCGCGCCACGGCGGACTGCAGGTCGTCGGCGAAGCTTTCCAGCCGGCCCGTGAACTTGCCCGCGTCGATCGAGAATTTGTTGTAGGCGATATAGGCCGGGATGGCCGCGGCCAGACCCAGGGCCGTGGCGAACAGGGCTTCGGAGATCGCAGGGGCCACGGTGGCCAGGTTGGTGTTGCCGGACAGGGCGATGGCGCCGAAGGCGTTCATGATGCCCCAGACGGTGCCGAACAGACCAATGAAGGGCGAGGACGTCGCCACCACCGACAGCACGCCGAGGCCGTTCTCGACCCGCTGGCCCTCGCGGGCGATCAGGCTGTCCAGCGCCCGGTCGATCCGCGACATCAGCAGATTGGCCTGGTTCTCCGTCAGGGGGCCGCGCGTGCGCGCCTCGCGCCAGTCGGCCAGGGCGATGACCAGCATGCGCGGCAGGGGATGGGCCGGATCGGGGCCCGCCTGGGCGGCGACCTCTTCCAGCGACCGGCCGGACCCGACCGCCTTCTCGAAATTGTCCGCCTGGCTGTTCAGCGACGAGAATCGCACGGCCTTGTCGATGATCACGGCCCAGGACCACAGCGAGGCGATCGCCAGACCGATCATGATCGCCTGCACGACGATATCGGCCTCAAGGAACAGGCTGACCGGGTTCAGCATCGAGGCCGGGGCGGCGGTGGTCATCGAGTGGCGTCCTTCCGTCTGTCCGTCCCTGTGCACCGGACGGGCGTGGCGGTTGTGTGGCGGATTTCACCGGGTCTAGCGGGGTGTGGCGGCGGCGTCACCCGTCTACACGCGTCAGGCGGTGGAAACGGTCAAGCTTCGCGCGCCAGCCATGGCCCGACCTTTTCGACCAGGGCCCGCGTCGGCCGACGCGGACGGCCGTCCATATGGATGCAGACGACCTCGACCTCGGCCCGGCACAACACGTCGTCGCCGCGCGTGATCGTCTGGGAGATCAGCAATCTGGGCCCCTTCACCGCGTCGTAGTGGGTGCGCACGATCAGGGCGTCGTCGATGCGCGCCGGCTTGAGGAAGCCAAGCGTCATCTTCGTCACCACGAAGGCCATGGGCTGGTCGCCGTCCAGCAGGTCGGCGTGGCCGACGCCCATCAGCCGCAGGCAGTCCGACCGGCCCCGCTCGAAATAGCGGACGTAGTTGGCGTGATAGACCAGGCCGGTGAAGTCGGTGTCCTCGTAATAGACCCGGACCGGCAGGCGGTGTTCCCGCCCCTCGAAGCGGCCGGCGGTGGGCTGGTCCGTCATGGCGTCGCCGGCGGCGGTTTGGGCAGGTTGGGACAGTCGGCGCGCACCATGGCCTGGAATTCGGTGGCCAGGGGGTCGTCGCTCATCATGATCCGGTTGGGCCGCGAGATGAAGCTGTACGCCGCGCTCTCGCCGCGCCGCCCGACATAGCCGCAGACGACGCGGCCGCGGCCCTCGTCCAGCAGGCGGATTTCCGCAGTGCGGCCCAGCTGCTCGCGCGCCTGCCGCAGCACCCGCCGGGCGGGCGTTTCCTCGGTGAAGCCGGGACGCGACGCCTCGACCGCCTTCCACAGGATCACCGCGCCCAGCAGCAGCGCCGCGGTGCCCAGCACCGCGATCAGCCGGTCGGTTCGGATCGCCCTTCGCGCCATGCGGCCTCCTTCGCGCGGAGCATGACGGGGTTCGGCGCGGAGGTGAAGCCCGGGATCGGATTGGCCGCCGTCGGGCGCGATGCTAGGTCTCGATCGCAACCTGGGAGGGGATCATGCGACGCAGCGCTCTGGTCATGGCGGTTCTGTTCACGGGAATGGGGGCCGCGGTCCCTGTTCAGGCGCAGACGCCCCCCGCCGCTACGGCCGCGGCGCCGGCCAGCCTTCACGAGGCGATTCCCGTCATAGATGCGGCCTTCGACCGCTGGCAGGCGAACGCCCATGCGCCGGGGCTGGTGTACGGCGTCGTCCAGAACGGCGAGATCATCCATCTGCGGACGACGGGCGTACGGACCGTCGACGGCCCCGCCGTGACGCCCGACACCCTGTTCCGCATCGCCTCCATGTCCAAGGCCTTCACGGCGCTGGCGATCCTGAAGCTGCGCGACGAAGGCAAACTCTCGCTCGACGACCTGGCCGAGACCCATGTGCCGGAACTGGCGGCCTGGACCTATCCCACGGCCGATTCCCCGCGCATCCGGGTCCGCGACCTGCTGAACCATACCGGCGGATTTGTCACCGACGACCCCTGGGGCGATCGTCAGCAGGTCCTGACCGAGGCCGGGTTCACGCGCATGCTCCGGGACGGCGTGCCCTTCACCCGGGCGCCGCAGACGGCGTTCGAATATTCCAACTTCGGCTACGCCCTGCTGGGCCGGATCGTCACCAATGTCTCCGGGCGGCCCTACAACGACTATATCGAGGCCGGGATCATGCGGCCCCTGGGCATGACCTCCAGCGGCTACGACATCCTCGCCTCGCCGCAGGATCGGCGCGCCCTCGGCTATCGCTGGGAGAACGACGCCTGGCTGCGCGAACCGGACATGCGGCACGGCGTGTTCGGATCCATGGGCGGGGTGCAGACAAGCGCCGGGGACTACGCCCGCTGGATTTCATTCCTTCTGTCGGCCTGGCCCGCCCGCGACGGCCCGGAGACTGGCCCCGTCCGCCGCTCGACCGTGCGCGAAATGGCCCAGGGCTCCAACTTCGCCTCGCCGCGCAGCCGGACCGGCGCCGACGGCCAGCCCTGCGCCGGGGCCAGCGCCTACGGCATGGGCCTGCAGGCGGCCGTCGACTGCGAACTGGGCGTCTATCTGGCGCACGGGGGCGGCTATCCCGGCTATGGCTCCTTCATGATCCTGATGCCCGAGCGGGGAACGGGCCTGTTCGCCTTCGCCAACCGGACCTACGCCGGACCGGCCGGACCGCTGATGGAGGCCGCCGCGACCCTGGTTCGGGCCGGTCTGGCCCCGGTGCGCCCGACCCCGGGCAGCGACGTGCTGGCGGAGCGCTACGCCGACGTCGGCCGGATCTGGGCCGCGGGGGACGTGGCCGCGGCCGGGGACGGGCTGGCGATGAATTTCCTGATGGACCGCTCGGTCGAAAACTGGCGCGTCGTGCTGGCCCAGCTGAAGACCGACGCCGGCGCCTGCGCCACCGAGGCTCCGATCACGCCGACGGGCGCGCTGTCCGGAACCTTCCGCTGGGCCTGCGACAAGGGCCAGATCGACGGCCGTCTGCTGCTGGCGCCGACCCGGCCCGCCACGATCCAGGCCGTGAACTTTCGCCTGACCCCGACGCCGGCGCCGCAGTAGCGAAGGCTATTCGAACAGCCCGGTCTGAACGGTCCCCGCGGGCTTCGGCGGTTCGGCCAGGCCAAGGTGGACGTAGGCCTTCGCGCAGGCCATGCGGCCGCGGGGGGTGCGCTGGATGAAGCCCTGCTGCAGCAGATAGGGCTCGATCACGTCCTCGACCGCGTCGCGCGCCTCGGCGATGGCGGCGGCGAGGGTGTCCATGCCGACGGGGCCGCCGCCGTAATTCTCGATCAGGGCCTTGAGGAAGCGGCGATCATTGGCGTCCAGTCCGGCCTCGTCGACCTCCAGACGGGCCAGGGCCCGCGCCGCGGCCAGCCGGTCGATCTTCGGCGCCCCCTCGGCCCCGGCGAAGTCCCGCACCCGGCGCAGCAGGCGGCCGGCCACGCGCGGCGTGCCCCGCGAGCGCGAGGCGATCTCGCGCGCGCCCTCGTCGTCGACGGCCACGCCCATCTTGCGCGCCGCCCCCGTGATGACCCGGACCAGTTCGTCCGGAGTGTAGAATTCGAGCCGCAGCGGAATGCCGAACCGGTCGCGCAGGGGCGTGGCCAGCAGGCCCGCCCGCGTCGTCGCTCCGACGAGGGTGAAGGGCGCCAGATCGATCCGCACCGAACGGGCCGACGGCCCCTCGCCGATGATCAGGTCCAGCACATGGTCCTCCATGGCCGGGTACAGGATCTCCTCGACCGTGGGGGCGAGGCGGTGGATTTCGTCGATGAACAGCACGTCGCGCGGTTCGAGATTGGTCAGGATGGCGGCCAGGTCGCCGGCCTTGGCGAGGATGGGGCCGGAGGTGGCGCGGAAGCCGACGCCCAGTTCCCGCGCCACGATCTGCGCCAGGGTGGTCTTGCCGAGACCCGGCGGGCCGAACAGCAGGACGTGGTCCAGCGCCTCGCCGCGACCGCGCGCGGCGTCGATGAAGACCTTCAGATTGCCCTTGGCCTGCTCCTGGCCGACGAACTCGGACAGGGTCTGAGGCCGCAGGGCGCGGTCGTGGATCTCGCCGGGGACGGGTGCGCCGGAGACGATGCGGTCGTCAGACATGCCGATCCCCATGTCTTCCGATCATCCCGGCGAAAGCCGGGACCCAGTTCTTTCGTGAGGCAGGATGCAGGGGATTGGCGCCGGCGCATCGGCGGTGGGACCGGAGCGCCCAAGGCACTGGGTCCCGGCTTTCGCCGGGATGATCGGAGAAGGGAGTCACCGCCCCAGCTCCTGCAACGCCGCGCGGATGACGGCGGACAGTTCGGCCTCCTCCCCGAGGCGGATCAGGGCCTGATCCACGGCGCGGCGGGCGTTGACCTCGGCCACGCCCAGACCCAGCAGGGCCGACACCGCTTCGCCGGTGACGCTGGGCGCGGGTGGCGCGATATCGGCATGGACGCCCGGCCCGGAAGGCGTGAAGGACACATCGCCCAGCGGCTTGCCCTTCAGCTCGGTGACGATGCGCAGCGCCAGCTTGGGCCCGACGCCGTTGGCGCGGGCCACGGCCGCCTTGTCGTCGCGCGCCACCGCCGCCGCGAGGTCGCCGGGCGGCAGGACGTCCAGCACCGACAGCGCCGCCTTGGGGCCGACGCCCTGGATGCCGTTGAGGGTCAGGAAGGCGCGGCGCTCGTCGCGGGTCAGGAAGCCGTACAGCCGCGGGCCGCTTTCGGCGTTGAAGGTGGATTCGATCTGCAGGGTCGCCTCGTCCCCGGGGGCCGGCAGGCGTTGCAGGGTGCGCGCGCCGCAGAACACCACATAGCCGACGCCCGAGCAGTCGATCAGGCAATGGTCCGGCTCGACCTCGGCCAGCACGCCCCGGAGGCGGCCGATCATGCCGCGCCCCGCAAGGCCGTCAGCAGTGCGCGCTTGCGCAGTTGCGCATGGGTGATGGCCACGGCGAGGGCGTCGGCGGCGTCGGCCTTCACCTCTCCGGCGGACGGGAGCAGCCGTTTGACCATGAAGGCGATCTGGCTCTTGTCGGCATGGCCGGCGCCGACCACAGCCTTCTTGATCAGGTTGGGCGAATATTCCGCCACCGGCAGACCGCAGCGCGCGGGGGCCAGCATGACCGCGGCGCGGGCGTGGCCCAGCTTCAGCGTCGACGACGGGTTCATGTTGACGAACACCTCCTCGATCGCGGCCTCGTCGCAGCCATGCGCGGCGCAGACCGCGCCCACCGCGTCCAGCAGATGGAGCAGCCGCTCGCTGAAGGGCGCGGTCTCGGGCGGGCTGATCACTCCGTGCGCGACCCAGCGCAGCCGCGACCCTTCAGCCACGATCACGCCCCAGCCGGTGCGGCGAAGGCCGGGGTCCAGTCCCAGGATGCGAGTCGCTTCGTTCGTCATCTGTTCCGTTATTGCCTGAGAGATGCCTAACGGACAATGACCGATCTCGGCCGGGTCAGTCGCCCATGCGAAGCAGGGCCAGGGCCGAGCCGCCATCCCCGGATGGCACCAGGTTCAGCATATAGATCGGGGTCGTCGCCGCCCGGGCGGCCATGGCCTCCCGTCCCTGCAGGATCAGTTCGTTTTCATCGACGAACGGGCCGGAGCCGGAGAACACCCAGACGGGCAGCATGGCGCCGGTGAAGCCCAGCCGCGCCTCGACCAGCGCCGTCAGCCGGGTCTCGTCCAGGCCCGCGCCCGGCGCGGGCTCGATCGCACAGACCCGGACCTTCAGCCCGCCCCGGTCGGCCATGGGTGGAGAGGCCGAGAGCAGCAGGCGCGCCGGCGCCGCGTCGGCGGGCCCGCTCAGCCGGATCGCCACTTCGGGCGCGTTCGGGTTCACCGCCTCATCGACCATCGCCTGGGGGGCAGCGATCCAGCCCTCGGCCTCCGCAGCCGCGACGGCGCGGGCCGGATCTCCTCCGGTCGCCAGACAGAACCGGTCGAACTGCTGGAAATAGGCCAACGAATCGGACGGGGCCTGGGCGGCCGCGGGAACCGCCGTCGTCAACGCCGCCAAGGCCATAGCCACCCTGATCATCGAATCCTCCCCACTGCTGGCCGCCCATCTGGCCCCAGGGACCACCCGATGGGAAGGCCGGACGTCTGCAGCTTCTGAGATTGCATATGCAACGATCCTGTGCTTTGCATATGCAATGGAAGACGCATCCCCTTGCATCTGCGGCCGTTTGCGGCGCACGTCCCGCGCCCTGACCCGGTTGTACGACGAGGCCCTCGCCCCCGTCGGAATCACCGTCACCCAGTTCTCGGTCATGCGCACCCTGTCGCGCCTTGAGCGGCCCGGGCTGGTCGAACTGGCCGAAGCGACGGCGCACGAGAAGAGCGCGCTCTGGCGCACCATCCAGCCGCTGGTGAAGAAGGGCTGGATCGCGGCGGCGGCCGAGAAGGGCGCGCGAGGGCAGAAGCTGTCGCTGACCCCGGCCGGACGGGAGGTACTGTCCGACGCCATGCCCCACTGGCGCACGGCCCAGGCCCGCGTGGCCGAGACGCTCGGGCCGCGAGAGGCCGCCCTGATCGCCCTGCTGGCCGAGGTGGAAGCCCATGTCTGACGCCGTCACGACCGAGGCCAACCTGTCGCGCAAGGCCTGGATCATGATCCTGGCGGGCGCCCTGATCGTCACCCTGTCGATGGGCGTACGGCAGGCATTCGGCCTGTTCCTGCGGCCGATCGGCCTGGATCTGGAGATCGACCGCCAGACCTTCGGCCTGGTCATCGCCGCCCAGAACCTGCTGTTCGGCCTGATCCAGCCCTTCGTCGGGGCCTGGGCCGACAAGTATGGAGCGGGCCGGGTCGCGGTGGGCGGGGCGCTGGTTTACGGCGCCGGCCTGCTGATCGCGGCGAGCGCCGCCGATGCGTTCGGCCTGATGCTGGGCTTCGGCGTTCTCACGGGTCTGGCCATGTCGGGCGTCACCTTCGTGGTCGTGCTGGGCGCGGTGGGACGCGCCGTGCCGCCGGGCAAGCGCACCCTCGCCTTCGGAATCGTTACGGCCGGCGGATCGCTGGGCCAGTTCCTCGTCGTGCCGGCGGCGCAGGGCCTGCTGGACGCACTGGACTGGCGGCTGACCCTGTTCGCCATGGCCGGGCTGGTCGCCCTGATCATTCCGCTGGCCCTGGGCGTGGCCGGCAGGCCGCCCGTCAGCGACGCCCGCGACGGCCCGCCCCTGAAACAGGCCCTGGCCGAGGCCGGACGCCACCCCAGCTTCTGGCTGATCAACCTCGGCTTCTTCGTCTGCGGCTTTCACATCGCCTTCGTGGGCACCCACCTGCCTGCCTACATTCGCGACGAAGGCCTGTCGGCAAGCGTCGGGGCCGGCGCCCTGGCCCTGATCGGCCTGTTCAACATCGCCGGCTCGTGGCTGTGGGGCGCTTGGGGGTCGAAACATTCCAAGAAGGGGCTGCTGGCCCTGCTCTACGCCCTGCGCGGCGTGGCCATCGCCCTGTTCCTGATCGTGCCCCTGTCGCCCGCCAGCGTGCTGGTCTTCGCCGCGGCCTTCGGCTTCCTGTGGCTGGGCACCGTGCCGCTGACCACCGGACTGGTCGGCCAGATCTATGGCGTGCGCCATCTGTCGGCCCTGGGCGGGATCGTCTTCCTGAGCCATCAGGTCGGGGCCTTCCTCGGGGCCTGGACCGCGGGCCTGGCCTTCGACGCCACGGGCTCCTACGCCGTCATCTGGATGATCTCGATCGGTCTGGCCGCCATGGCCGCCCTCGCCAACCTGCCGGTCAGGGAGGCGCCGCTGGCCCGGCCCGCCGCGCTGCAGCCCGCCGAATGAGGACGCGCATCCTCATCGGGATCGCCGTCGCCGCCCTGCTCGGGCTGGGCGTCTGGCTGTGGAGCCGCAACGGGCTGGCGGTGTGGGTCGACGCCGCCATCGCCTTCTGCACCTGAGGCCTATTCGTCGCGCGGCATGACCGAGAACTCGGCCAGCCCCTTCTGACCCGACAGGCGGCCGACCAGTCCGTCGACATCCATCGGCATCTGGCCCTTCACCTTCATGTGGTGCTCGTGCTGGGTCCCCGACTGGCAGATGACGTGGCCGATGCGGACCGCCTTCATGCCCGAGCCCCTGAACATGTCGCGCAGGACCTTCTCGCCCGGCGCGGCGCCGCGCTTCCAGCGCAGGGTCACGTCCATCACCCCGACGTGGGGCAGCCTGGCGTCCAGCAGGCGCAGCACCGCCAGCACCGCGAGGGTCGCCGCCGATCCGATCAGGGCCAGGTCCAGCATGCCGACGCCGTACAGGACCCCGACCGCCGATGTGACCCACAGCGAGGCCGCCGTGGTCAGGCCGTGGACCGAGAAGCCCTCGCGGAAGATCACGCCGGCGCACAGGAAGCCGATGCCGGTCAGCAGGCCGTGCGACATCCGCGTCGGATCGATCACCACCGTCTGGCCCGGCAGGGCCGTGAAGGCCCAGGTCGACTGATGCATCGCCGCCAGCATCAGCAGGCAGGAGGTCAGGCACACGAGGATGTGGGTCCGGAACCCCGCCGGATGCCCGTGCCAGGTGCGCTCGATGCCGATCAGCCCGCCGGCCGTCATGGCCGCCGCAACCGGCCAGACCAGATCCCAGTTCATGTGTGTAAATCGCTCCGCAGACTGACGAATCTTCAGCCTAGCCTCGCCCGCATCCCGCGATCAAGCGGTTGTCGTTCCGTCAGTCGTTTCGCGGATCGAGCTTGTAGCAGGTCACGCCTTCGATGGTCCGCAAGCGGGCGGCGAGGGTCTTCAGCGCCGCCTCGCCCTCCAGCTTCAGGCTGAAGCTGCGGCGCACGCCCTCGCCGTCGTCAACCAGTTCGAACCGGTCGGCCCGGCGCGCGCGATCGGCGTCCGCCAGCGCCGCCTCGACACGACGTTCCGTATCAGGATCGTCGCGCCGCCACGTCACGTCCGCATCCACCACCAGTTTTCGCGGCAGCTTGAGATCCACCAGCCTCAGCACCACCAGTATGGCGGCCGTCAGAACCGTCCCGGCGGCGCCCAGGGCGAACAGGCCGGCGCCGAACAGCAGACCGATGGCCGAGGTGATCCACAGCGACGCGGCCGTGGTCAGGCCGTGGATCGAGAAGCCCGAGCGGAAGATCACGCCCGCGCACAGGAAGCCGATCCCGGTCAGAACGCCGTGCGCCATCCGGGTCGGATCGCTGACGATCTCCGTGCCGGTCAAGGGCGCGAACCGCCAGGAGCCCTGCGACACCGCCGCCTCCATCAGCAGGGCCGAGGCCAGGCAGACGAGGATGTGGGTCCGGAAGCCGGCCGCCCGGCCCCGCCACTCGCGCTCGAACCCGATCAGGCCGCCGGCCAGGATGGCGGCCAGCAGGGGCAGGGCGAAACCCGGCAGGTCGTGCATGTTCATGATCATGGCAACGGTTGCGACAGCCTCGCTGTTCCGCATCAGCCTTCAGCCGGTCAAGGCCTGCGCTTCAGGCCGCTGACGGCCGTTCGGGGAACCTGTGTCGGGAAACCGACGTTAGGCCGGGTGGCCGCCCGTCCGGCAACCTGGAAGGAGGGGACGATGCACCATCCGACAGACCGCTGTCTCGACGCCGAACATTTTTCGGCCCTCAAGGCCGAGGTGCTGCGCGCCGCGGTGGAACTGTCCGACGAGCAGCTGAGCGACCTTACCGACGCCCTGCACGTCGTGCACCGCTTCCGCCGCCCCGGCCGGCCGATCCGCCATCCCGACGGCTGGGTCACCGACGAACTGCGCAGCTTCGCCTGACGGGGTTCAGCCGGGACTGACCCGGCGAAGCGTTACGGTTCCGACGCCGCCCGGAAACGGACCGTGAACTGGATGGAGCCGTCGGTGTCGAAACCATCGATGCTGTAGGGCGTGACGCGGGCCTGACGCGTCGCCGCCAGCGCCGCCTCGCCGAACCCGGCGCCCTGCGGGGTCTCGCTCACAACCTCGCACGCTCCGAATTCCCCCGTGACAAGGGTCTCGCATCGAAGCACCACAACGCCCTGTTCGACGCCGCGGCGCAGGGCCAGTTCCGGAAAATTCGGCACGGGCTGTTTCACCCATGCCTGCGGTCTCAGCACTTCGCCGTCCGGCCCGAGGGTCGTCCTGGGTTCGGGCGGCGGCGCAGGCTGGACGACGGACGACGGAATTGGCTCGATGAGCTCCACGTCCACCGCGTCATCCGAATAGGACACCTCCCGGAGCGTGAATTCGGACTTCGACATCCACCAGGCCAGGCTCGCGAGAATGATCACGGCCGCAGCAACGAGCACACCGATCCAGACGCGGGAACCGCGTCGCTTCGCTTCCGGCGCGGGCGTCTCAGGCCCGGGCGGCGCGGGGTCCCACGGTCCCATTCAGCCCGCGTACTTCGCCAGGTCTTCGTCCGAAATGTCCTCGTTCGAATAGACGTTCTGCACGTCGTCCTCGGCGTCCAGCGCGTCGAGCAGCTTCATCAGCGTGCCGACCGCCTCGCCGGTGACCGGGACGTCGTTCTGCGGACGCCAGACCAGCGCCGTGGACTTGGCGTCGCCGAGGATTTTCGACAGGGCCTCGGCCACTTCGTTCAGGTCCTCGAACGTCGTCCAGATGGTGTGGCCCGGCGCGTCCTCATAGATGTCGGGTTTGACCAGATCGCTCTCGACGTCCTGGGCGCCGGCCTCGATGGCGGCCTCCATGACCGCGTCCTCGGTGCCGGCCTCGGCGGGATAGATGATCCGGCCGACGCGGTTCCACATGAAGGCGACCGAGTTCATCTCGCTCAGCGCCCCGCCGTTCTTCTTGAACGCCGCGCCGATGTTGGAGGCGGCGCGGTTGCGGTTGTCGGTCAGGGCCTCGACGATGATGCCGACGCCGCCGGGGCCGCGGCCCTCGTAACGGACCTCTTCCATCGTATCGACGTCGCCGCCGGCGGCCTTGTTGATGGCGCGCTGGATCACGTCGCGGGGCAGGCTTTCGGCCTTGGCGTTGTTGACCGCCAGACGCAGGCGCGGGTTCATGGCCGGATCGGGCATGCCCAGCTTGGCGGCCACGGTGATGTCCCGCGACAGCTTGGAGAACAGCTTGGAGCGCTGCGCGTCGGCGCGGCCCTTGCGGTGCATGATGTTCTTGAACTTGGAATGGCCGGCCATGAAGCTCTCTTGAAGTGGGCGCTATCGTTCGCCGCGCGGCGGCTCGCTGCATGAGCGCGGACGGCGTCGGAGGAGCCAGCGCATCTAGCCGAAGCCGCGTGCGCTGTCACGACACAGGAACCGCCGGCGTCGGCGGACATTCATGTTGCATCGCCACCGGAGCCGTTTCCATGACCGCCGAAGACGTCATCTACGACGCTGACCTGTACGCCGACGGCGACCTCGACGAGGCCGACATCGTGGAATGGTACGAGACCCGGCCCGTCACCGTCTCGACCGCCGTCGCCGCCGGCTCGATCGTCGCCGCCTTCACCCTGGGCGTGCTGACCGCCGTGGGCGCCCTGGCCCTGATGGGGCGGCTGGACGACTAGGCTGAGGGCCGGTCTCCTGCACACGCCTGCGCCGTCCCACTGGTCAGACGAGTTGGAGTGTCGGTATCGTTCGAAAATGCGCATTTCGATTATTGCCATGTCTGTGGCCGTGGCAGGTCTGGCCTCCTGTTCGACCATCTCCGATCCTTACCGGACGGCGATTGCGAGCTGCCAATCGCTCGCCTCCGATCGAGGCCTCCCGTTGGTTGGCGACCCCGACGACGGTGTAGGCGTCACGCATTCAAGCTATAACAAGCTGACTTGGTCAGCATCGGCGACGCGGCCGCAGGTGGTTTGCGAGACGCGCGAAGGCCGAGTGATTTTCTTCCAGGCCGGCGACCAGGTTCTTCGCTGATCAGCGCTGCTTGCCGCCGCCGGTAAGGTGGCTCGGAACCCACATCACCGAAGTACGGGAGCAAGTCCGCGGTTTGAAGCGGTGCGAACGCTGGGCTCTGGCCCCTCGCCTCATAGGTCGGGTTAGCTTCCTGACGGGACCCCTCTACGCCTTCAAACTCTCCAGGAAACCGCGCATCTTCTCGTCCACCGGCACCGGCCGCTTGGTCTCGCGGTCGACATAGACGTGGACGAAATGGCCCACCGCCGCCGCGTCATCCTCGTTGTTGCGGAACAGGCCGATCTCGTAGCGGACCGAGCTGGTGCCGACGTGGGCCACACGCACCCCCGCCTGGATCTCGTCCGGAAAGGCGGTCGGGGCGAAATAGCGGCAGCCCGTCTCGACCACCAGCCCGATGGTCGTGCCGTGATGGATGTCCAGCACGCCGTTGACCACCAGAAGCCGGTTCACCGCCGTGTCGAACCACGAATAGTAGACCACATTGTTCACATGGCCGTAGACGTCGTTGTCCATCCACCGCGTGGAGATGGCCTGGAACCGGCGATAGTCGCCCCGCTTCGTGCGCTCGATCGTACCCGTCATGAAGTCCCTCTTGGTGCGCCATCGCTCGCGACGCGGTCGCTCGCTGCGTGGGCGCGGTTTGCTCCCTGCGCGTCTGGGCGCGCTTGAGGCCAGCCTTGGGCTTGGCGGACGCGGCGTCAAGCGCCTAGCGTGTCTCGATGCAAACCACCGCCGCCGTTCTCCGCATCGCAGGCGCCGCCCGTCCCTATGCGGACAGCCGCCCGCTCTCGATCGAGACCGTGACTCTCGATCCACCGGGACCCGGCGAGGTGCTGGTCGCCGTCAGGGCGGCGGGCCTGTGCCATTCCGATCTGAGCGTCATCAACGGCGACCGGCCGCGTCCCCTGCCCATGGCCCTGGGCCACGAGGCCGCAGGCGTGGTCGAGGCGCTGGGCGAGGGCGTGGCCGATCTCGCCGTCGGCGACCACGTCGTCATGGTCTTCATGCCGTCGTGCGGCCACTGCAACCCGTGCGCGGAAGGCCGACCCGCCCTGTGCGAACCCGGCGCGGCCGCCAACGGCAAGGGCGAACTGCTGACCGGCGGGCGCCGAATTCACGACGCGGACGGCGCGCTGAATCACCATCTCGGCTGTTCGGCCTTCGCCGGCCACGCCGTCGTCTCGCGCCGCTCCCTGGTCAAGGTCGACGCCGACCTGCCGTTCGAGCACGCCGCCCTGTTCGGCTGCGCCGTCCTGACCGGGGTCGGGGCGGTGGTGAACACGGCCGGCGTTCGCGCAGGCCAGAGCGCGGTGGTGGTCGGACTGGGCGGAGTCGGGCTGTCGTCGGTGCTGGGCGCGCTGGCCGCCGGCGCCTCGCCGGTCGTCGCGGTCGATCTGTCCGACGACAAGCTGGCGCTGGCCCGCACCCTCGGAGCCGTCCAGACGGTCAACGCCGGAGACGCGGACGCCGTCGAACAGGTCCGCGCCCTGACCGGCGGCGGGGCCGATTTCGCGTTCGAGATGGCCGGCTCGGTGCGGGCGCTCGACTCGGCCTGGCGGATGACCCGGCGCGGCGGGACAACCGTCACCGCGGGCCTGCCCCCGCCCGAGGCCGTCCTGGCCGTCAACGTCGTCTCGCTGGTCGCCGAGGAACGCACCCTGAAGGGCAGCTATATCGGAACCTGCGTGCCCGGCCGCGACATCCCCCGCTACGTCGCCTTGTTCCGGCAGGGCCGGCTGCCGGTCGATCGCCTGCTGACCGGGATCATCGCCTTGTCGGACATCAACGCCGCCTTCGACCGGCTTGCCGACGGCCAGGCGGTGCGCACCGTCGTGCGGTTCTAGACCACCTTCAGCCCGACGCCCGGCTTGCCGCCGGGCTTGCCGACCGAGACGTCCAGGGTCTCCACGCCGAACTGCAGGCCGCGCACGGCGCGCGCCGCCAGCGCCTTCATCTCGTCGGCAGGCCGGTCGGAGCGGATGTCCAGGAACCAGCCGATCCGGCCGATGTCAGGCCAGATGGCGCGCGCCAGCCAGACCGTCTCGACCATCGGGACCTTGAAGGCCTCCCGGATCAGGTGCGTGAGCATGGCGGGTTCGTTTTCCGGCTCGATGTCATGCAGTTCGACGCGGCCCGAAACCGGGTAGAGAGACGGCGGCTCCTCGTGCTCCAGCACGGCCTTGATCTGATCCGGATTCAACAGCAGGCCCTTCCCGCCCTCGGGGTTCAACAGCACCACCTGGTCCTTCAGGATGTCCAGCAGGGCGCGGCCCCGCATGGCCAGGATGCGGGCCTCCTCGCCGAACATCTTCGTCGCGCGGCTCGGATCGGTGAACAGGGTCACGCTGTTGCGGCCGTCGTTCAGCACTACGCCGCGCAGTATCAGTTGCTCGCCGTGTCGCAGGACCTTGGTCCCATCGTCGCCGGGCGCCCCCCCGGGACCCTCGGGATCCGGCACGGCGTACAGATCGGCCTCGAGCATCACCCGCTCGAACCGCCCCATCTGCGAAGCATCGGCCAGTCCCTCGTAGAGAGCCTCCTCCAGCGGGTTCAGGGGATTGTCGGTGAAGACGAGGGGCTGGGCGTCGGTCATGGTCAACTCGGGATCGAAGGGGCCGACACAAGAGGCGAGCGGGCGCGCGCCGTCAATCGTCTGACTGCGCCTCCCGCCGCAAGGGAGGCGGCCGGGCCCGAAGGTCCGGCCGCCCCGGGTCCTGTCGGCGTCCTAGCTCAGCACGACGATGGCGACGCGCCGGTTCTGGGCGCGGCCTTCGGGCGTTTCGTTCGGCGCCACCGGGGCTTCCTCGCCATAGGAGATGGTCGCCATGCGGTTCAGGGCGATGCCCTGGCGGCTCAGCGAGCGGCGCACCGCCTCGGCCCGGGCCTCGCCCAGCTGCTCATTGTATTCGGCGTCGCCGACCGCATCCGTATAGCCCTGGATTTCCAGATAGACGTTGCGGTTCTCGCCCTTCAGACGCTGGGCCAGTTCGGCCAGGCGCTGTTCGGCCTCGGGCGAGAGGGCGTGGCGGTCGGTGGGGAATTTCACCGAGTCGTCCGACAGCACGACCTCGTACAGGAATTTGCCTTCCGCCAGCTTGTGGGCCGCAGTCGCCCGCTCCAGCGCCTGGCCGGCGGTGCCTTCGACCCCCGTCACCCGGGTGTCCACCGTGGTCACCCGCTCGTCGACCACGGCCAGATTCTCGCGCACGAATTTGTGGCTGGCGCAGCCGCTGGCCGCGAGGCCGAGCGCGAGAACCACGCCGGTCATGGCCGCCGTCCTGAGTTTCGATCTGGTCAAGTGTCGTCTCCTGATTGGCGGGGCGCTGCTCCCGCATAGGTGCGCGGACGTGACGGTGCCGTAACCCGGAGGGCGGAGTGATGACCGGCTCGGGGCCAAAACGCGTCACCTTGACCATTAGCTTGACCGTAGGAAGCCCGGGTCCGGAGATGCCTTGCGGGCGCCACCTTGTTGACGCGGGCGGGTGGTCTTCAGGTCGGCGCGGGCGCAGCCGGACCCGCCGGTCGAGTTCCCACCGTGCGGCCAAGCCTTGAGACGCAAACGGAAAAATCGCCCGATGCGGACCCGTCTGCGTCGCGCCGCGCCGTGCGGTCCCGGCGCTGGATCCGGACCTGGGGTCCCGCCGTCGCGCTCAGCCTGTCGGCCCACCTGGTCGTGTTTCTGGCGCTCGTCTCATCTCCTTCCCCGCCGATCACAATTCTTTCGCCCGAGGCCGAACCGCGCGCCGTGGTGGTCACCCTGACCCGGCCGCCGCCGCC
>NZ_DATMYH010000015.1:0-5704 GCF_035561115.1 Brevundimonas sp. | reverse complement strand
GCCGCGCCGCCCTGTTCGACGAGATCGAGGCCCTCGGCCTGCAGGCCTTCATGACCGGCACCGAGGCGGAGCTGTTCGCGCCCCTGCGCGGCCGGGCTCAGTTCGTGCGGGTGGCGGACGGCGGGTTCGCGGCGGAGGATTAAGCCTCGGGTCCCCGTCTCCTCCCTGTCGGCGAAGCCGATGGGGAGGGGGACCTGAAGGGGTGGAGGGGCGCCAGATTCGCGCGCGGTCGATACCCCTCCACCGCTTCGCGGTCCCCCTCCCCCTTCGCTCCGCGAACAGGGAGGAGACAGCACGGTGCGACGCCTTTTCCAGCGCCGCTTTTCCTCGCAATTCCGCCCTGAATCCCTATATGTTGCGGGCCTCGACGCGGATCGGATTCGCGTCCTGAAAACCGTCCGTTCAAGGCGGCCGAACCGCCGCCTTCCGAAGCCCTCCGAGAGGGCGTTTCACCGACCGAATATATGACCGATCAGACCCCGCCACCCGCCGATCTTGGGCGCAACGAAGACACCGCGGAAGAGGCCGCCTACGGCGCCGATTCCATCAAGGTCCTCAAGGGACTGGACGCGGTTCGCAAACGGCCCGGCATGTATATCGGCGACACCGACGACGGCTCGGGCCTGCACCACATGGTCTATGAGGTGGTCGACAACGCCATCGACGAGGCCCTGGCCGGCCACGCCGACCTGGTCCAGGTGATCCTCAACGCCGACGGCTCGGTCACCGTGACCGACAACGGCCGCGGCATCCCCACCGACATCCACGAGGGCGAGGGCGTCTCGGCGGCCGAGGTCATCATGACCCAGCTGCACGCCGGCGGTAAATTCGACCAGAATTCCTACAAGGTCTCGGGCGGCCTGCACGGCGTCGGCGTCTCGGTCGTCAACGCACTGTCGGACTGGCTCAAACTGGTCATCTACCGCAACGGCAAACGCCACGAGATGCGCTTCGAACGCGGCGACACGGTCGAGAGCCTGCGCGTCACCGGCGACGCGCCCCTGCGCGACAACGGAAACGTCCTCTCGGGCACCGAGGTCACCTTCTACCCCTCGGTCACCACCTTCGCCCACATCGACTTCGACCTGAAGACGCTGGAGCACCGGCTGCGCGAGCTGGCCTTCCTCAACTCGGGCGTGGTCATCAAGCTGCAGGACCACCGCGGGGCCGAGCCGTTCGAGGAAATCCTGCACTACGAGGGCGGGGTCGAGGCCTTCGTGCGCCACCTGGACAAGTCCAAGACGCCCATCCTCAAGGACGTCATCGTCATCCGCGGCAAGAAGGAGGGGATCGAGATCGATCTCGCCCTCTGGTGGAACGACAGCTACCACGAGACCATGCTGTGCTTCACCAACAACATCCCCCAGCGGGATGGGGGCACCCACCTGTCGGCCTTCCGCGCCAGCCTGACCCGCGTCATGGGCGGCTATATCGACGCCGCCGGGGCGGCCAAGAAGGAGAAGGTCTCGGTCTCGGGCGAGGACGCCCGCGAAGGCCTGACCTGCGTCCTGTCGGTGAAGGTGCCGGACCCGAAATTCTCGTCGCAGACCAAGGACAAGCTGGTCTCGTCCGAGGTTCGCCCCGCCGTCGAGGGCCTGTGCTCCGAGGGCCTGTCGACCTGGTTCGAGGAACATCCGGTCGAGGCCAAGGCCGTGGTCGCCAAGATCATCGAGGCCGCCGCCGCCCGCGAGGCCGCGCGCAAGGCCCGCGACCTGACCCGGCGCAAGTCGGCCATGGAAATCTCGTCCCTGCCCGGCAAGCTGGCCGACTGTCAGGAACGCGATCCGGCCAAGTCCGAACTGTTCATCGTCGAGGGCGATTCCGCCGGCGGCTCGGCCAAACAGGCCCGCAACCGCGAGAACCAGGCCGTCCTGCCCCTGCGCGGCAAGATCCTCAATGTCGAGCGCGCCCGCTTCGATCGGATGCTGTCGTCGGAGCTGATCGGCACCCTGATCCTGGCGCTCGGCACCGGCATCGGCCGCGACGACTTCAACGCCGACAAGCTGCGCTATCACAAGATCATCCTGATGGCCGACGCCGACGTCGACGGCGCCCACATCCGGACCCTGCTGCTGACCTTCTTCTACCGCCAGATGCCCGAGCTGATCGAGCGCGGCCACGTCTACATCGCCCAGCCGCCGCTCTACAAAGTGTCCAAGGGCAAGCAGTCGCGCTACCTCAAGGACCAGTCCGAGATGGACTCCTACCTGATCGAGGAAGGGTCGTCCGAGGCCGAGCTGGACCTGCCCAACGGCGAGCGCCGCGTCGGTCTCGACCTGCAGGCGCTGGTGCGCGAGGCCAAGGCCTTCAAGGCCGGCGTCGACCGCCTGTCGCAACGCGCCCCCGTCTTCGCCATCGAACAGTCGGCCCTGGCCGGCCTGTTCGACGAGGACGCCGCCGATCCGTCGAAGGCCGCCACCCGCCTGAACCTCTACGCCGAGGAGGGCGACGGCGACTGGACCGGCGCGCCGGGCGCCCAGGGGGCCGTGGCCTTCGAACGCGTGCGCCGCGCCGTGACCGAACGCATCGTGCTGGAAGAAGCCCTGATCCGCTCGCTCGACGCCCGTCGTCTGGCCGAACGCTCGATCGCCTTCGAGGGTCTGTTCGACAAGCCGGCCATCTTCCGCCGCAAGGACAAGGCCGTGACCATCCGCGGTCCGCTCGACCTGCTCGAGGCGGTGCTGGACGCGGGCAAGAAGGGCCTCGCCATCCAGCGCTACAAGGGTCTGGGCGAGATGAACCCGGAACAGCTGTGGGAGACCACGCTGGACGTCAACGCCCGCACCCTGCTGAAGGTGCAGGTCGAGCATCAGGAGGACGCGTCGGACCTGTTCGCCAAGCTGATGGGCGACGTGGTCGAGCCGCGCCGCGAGTTCATCCAGGCCAACGCCCTCGACGCGGCCGTCGACGCCTAGGCCGCGGTCCGTCCGGCGTCGACGAAGGCCTTGATGCTGGGCCAGACCGGCGGCTGGGCGCGCGAGCCCTTGCAGACGATGTTGTTCAGAAAGTCGGGCGAGGTGTTCGGACGGACGTCCTCCCAGGCCGCGCCCTCTTCCGGATAGCGGTCCGCCTCTGCGCCGTCGGGGCCGTATTCGACCACTCCGGCCGTGCGCCATTTGCCGGTGGCGCACTGGATTTCATAGGTCTCGACCGAATGGCTGTAGTCGCCCGGCGATCCGGTCCTCGGCGCGGTCGCGACGCGGACCGTGGTGATGTCGCCGTTGGCCGCGATACTGTCGATGTCGGCCATGAAGACGTTGGCCTGGCTGCGCGAGAACGGATGCCAGTCCTCGGCCGCGGCCGGCGCGGCCGCCCCCGCCGCCAGAACCACAAGGCTTAGTGCAAGATATTTCACGATGATCTCCCCAGACCCCTGCGCCGCATGATGCGCCGCTGTGCGGCTTTGGCAAGAGGCCCCCGGGGCGTGGATCAGGCTGCGCGGCGCGCGCCGGCGGAGGCCTCCAGGATCGGCTCGAACAGCCATTCCGCCAGATGCCGCACGACCGGCACGGCCACGCCGTCTCCCGTCAGCCGGTAGGCCGCGCTGCTGGACGCCGGCAGCCTGTAGCTGTCCTCCAGCCCCATCAGCCGCGCCGTCTCGCGGGCCGACATCAGCCGCGAGCGCACGTCTCCCCGGTCGACGACCAGAACCGTCTGGCGGCTGGACCCGCCCGCCGGGGTGCGCAGGCAGCCCGCGAGGTCGAACCGCACCTCGGCCCGCTGCAGCCTGACGCCGTCGGCGGTCTGACGCGTCCGCCGGTAGAGGGCCCCGACCCGTCGTCCCCCGGCGCGCCGGGCCTGCTCCACCTTGGCCAGATGGACCGGCGACATCAGAGCCAGCAGTCGGGCCGTCCGTTCGGGCGGACTCCAGATCGCATCAACCGGGTCGTCCTCGATCAACGCCGCCAGATCCGCCGGCCGCGCATCCGGCTCGGGCAGCCGCCACCAGACCATCCGGACGCGCACAGCCTCGGGCAGGCGATCGACGGCGCGACGTAGGGCGGCCGGATGGAAGGGTTCGAGGGCGCCCGGCGCCGTCAGTCCCGGCGGCGGCGGCAGGTCGCCCCGGATGCCGATCACGAAAAGCCGTGGCCGCGACTGGGGCAGGAACCGGTCCGCGTTGATGACGAGGGCGCCCCAGCGATAGCCGGCCTCGACATAGGTCCGGCAGACCACCTCGAAATCCCGTCCGCCCCGCGACGTCAGCGTGCCGCACACATTCTCGACCGCGACGATCGCCGGCGCCCGTCCGTCGGCCGCCAGCCCCCGCGCTACGTCCCAGAAGGCGTGGAAGGTCCCCGACCGCTGTCCGCCAAGGCCGGCCCCCACGCCCGCCAGCGACAGGTCCTGGCAGGGGAACGAGCCCCACATCAGATCGGCCGCACCGGGCAGGCCGTTTGCGAGCACCGCGCCGATATCGCCGAGATGGAAGTCCCCGTCGCCCCAGTTGGCGCGATAGGCCTGACCCTTGCCGGCGTCGATGTCGTTGGCGAACAGGCATCGCCAGCCGTCGCCCAGCCCCGCCCGGACCATGCCGCCGCCGGCGAAGAATTCGTAGAAGCCGGGACGATCGTCCTCCGGCGTTTCTCGGCGCGATTCGCTCATGTGCCGACGCTGAAGCCGCGCCGCCCCTGAGTCCATCCGAAGCGGCGTCTCAATGCGTCGATGAGTCCCGCGACTTGGCGGCGATGGCCCAGATGATGATCAGGAAGGCTGCCAGCCGGATCAGGTAGAAGGCGCTCTGCTCCTCCCTCGGCACATCCCGGACGGCCGTCAGCAGCGGCACAAGCCCCATCAGCAGGAAGGCCGCGGCGAAGGCGAGGAACAGGCGGTCGCCGGTCCGGCGCCAGAATTTGAGAAAGAACAGGGCGGCGATGGCGTTGCCCGTGATCACCGCCCCGGTCATCATGACGACGGGGCTCATCGATCGACCTCCCAGATGAAACCATACAGCAGCACGCCCACCGCCAGCACGGACGCCGCCAGGCGCGGCGCCCCGAGGTCGATCTCGCGCAGCACCAGCATGTCGAGACAGACCAGCAGGTTGTTCACGGCAAGAAGGGTGAAACAGGCCGCGCTCCACAGCAGCAAGGGCTGGCGGGATCGCCGGTAGCTCCGGACCAGCAGGCCGGCGCAGATCGCACTGGTCAGAAGACACAGGCCGTAAACGAGCGATGGGCCCCAGTGGCTCATGGCTTCCATCCCCCCAGCCGGAATGAATCCGCAAATCCCTTCAGCGGGTCTGACCTGCGCGAAGTGATCATGTTGACGAGCGACACCGGCCGTTCCCGATAGGCATCCTGCAATGCGTCCGACAGAACCGCCAGCGCCGGAGACGCGGGCGCGTAACGGAAGCCGTCCTCCCGCTCCATCACAAGACCCGCCCGACAGAGCACCGTCAGGCAGTCCTTGACCAGCGTGGCGCTGGCGCGCATTTCGGCGACGAGGCCTTCCGCCGTCCATGCGATGTCGGGGTCGCGCTTGAGGACGAGCAGGGCTTCGAGAGCCCACACTGAAGGAATCGCCGCCTCGATAAAGGCAGCAAGCCCGGGCGCCCCGCCGGATGAATCGCCGGCGTTCACGTCCCGTCTGCCCGATCCGGCCCCGTCCGCATGACGCGGAAGCTAACGCCTGACCCCCGGAAGGCAACGCCAAAATATCTTCATCGCCCGCGGAAACCTTACCGCTCCTCATGGTTTTTTGC
>NZ_DATMYH010000014.1:0-9309 GCF_035561115.1 Brevundimonas sp. | reverse complement strand
CCCTCGCGCCAGCGAGCTTCTGACCCTGGCCCGCAACGCCAGCCCGGACGCGCGGCAACGGCTTCTGCTCGGCGTCGTGGCGCTGTGCGACGCCAGCCCGCCCTCCGGGGAGCTCTCGCCGGTCCTCGGCGAAATCTTTCTGACCCTGGCGCGCCAGGCCGAGCGCGAGGTTCGCAAGGTTCTGTCCGAGAAACTGGCGCACGCGGACTGGGCGCCGGCTGCGCTTGTGAACGTACTGGCGCTGGACGAGATCGAAATCGCCCGTCCGGTGCTGACGGCGAGTCCCATTCTGCAGGACGACGATCTGCTGCGCGTCATGATCGAGGCGTCGCTCGAGCACCAGATCGCCATCGCCCGCCGCCCGCAGATCAGCGGCCGGGTCGCGGACGCGGTGATCGAACGCGGCGAGCCGGCGGTGCTGACCGCCCTCGCCACCAACCGGACGGCCGAACTGAGCGTCGACGGCGTCCGCCGCCTGGTCGAGCATTCGCGCCGCATCGCCGCCCTGCGGGCGCCGCTGACCCGTCATCCGCGCCTGACTGAGGCCCTGGCGGAGCAGATGTACCATTGGGTCGGCACGGCCCTGCGCCAGTCGATCTCGGCCCGATTCAATGTCGATGAAAAGGCGATGGGCGCCGCAGTCTACGACGCCGTCGAAGGCGTCATCCGTCAGGCGCGCGCGGACGACATCCCGCAGAACGACGCTGATCGCGATGAGATGGAACGGCGGCTGATCGACAAGCTGCAGTCCTCGGGCCAGCTACGGGCCGGGTTCCTCATCCGCGCCGTGCGCGAGAAACGTCTGAGCCTGTTCGTTCACGGCCTCGCCTCCCTGGGCGGTTTTGCAGCCGGCGACATCCGGGACGCCCTGAACGCCCCCACGCCGGAAGCCCTCTACTACGCCTGCGCCGCGGTCGGCATCGACCGGGCGGTGTTCCCGACCTTGCTGACCGAACTGCGCAAGCTCAACCAGTCCCTGCCGGGCGACAGGGGCGAGGCGGTCTGGCTGCGCGGCGCCCTGTCCTCCAATTCGGCGGCCCGGGCCTTTCGCGTGCTGATCGCCGATTGCCATCGCGAATTAAAAGCCGCCGTTTGACTTCGCCGGCCGGCTCGGCTTGCGTGGGCGGGTGAGTGATCTCCCCCTTCCAGACCTGCGGCTGGCCTTCGTGGCTTCGGACCGGCCCGAGGCGCAAAGCGCCCGGGAACGACTGACGTCCCTTTACGGCTCGGTCGAGCCCGACCAGGCCCAGGTCATCGTCGCGCTTGGGGGAGACGGCTTCATGCTGGAAACCCTGCACACGGTCATGGACCGACGCATCCCGGTGTTCGGCATGAACCGCGGGTCGGTGGGCTTCCTGATGAATGACTATGGGGAAGAAGGACTGCTGGAACGGCTGGCCGGCGCCGGCAGGGCGGTAATTCACCCGCTGCAGATGGACGCCTGGACCGAAGCGGGTCAGGTCCACAGCGGACTGGCGATCAACGAGGTCTCCCTGCTGCGTCAAACCCGCCAGAGCGCCAAGCTGCGCATCAGCGTGGACGGCCGGGTGCGGCTGGAGGAGTTGTCGTGCGACGGCTGCCTGCTGTCCACGGCGGCGGGGTCCACGGCCTATAACCTGTCGGCGCACGGGCCGATCATTCCGCTGGATTCCCGGGTCCTGGCGTTGACCCCCATCAGCGCCTTCCGCCCGCGCCGCTGGCGGGGCGCCCTGCTTCCGCATCAGGCCAGGGTCTGTTTCGAGGTCCTGGAGGCCGACAAGCGGCCCGTCAGCGCCACGGCCGACAGCTTCGAGGTTCGCCGCGTCGCACGCGTCGAGGTGCGGGAGCGCCGCGACATCGCCCTGACCATGCTGTTCGACGCCGGACGCTCGTTCGAGGAGCGGGTTCTGGCCGAACAGTTCGCTTCCTGAGGGCGTGCACCGTTTTTTAGGAACACAGGGCCAGACTGCCTTTTAGCCGTATTCAGGAGTCCGCTGTGAGCAACCCGGCCCAGGTCATTCGCCCGCCCAACACCCTTCGGATGAAGGTCGGCGGAGCCTTCGGCGGGATCGACGCCGGCGCCATCGCCAAGGCGGAAGCCGCCCTCAAGGCCATGTCGTCCCAGTTCGGGCAATGGCTGCAGGACGAGATCGTAAAACTGGACAAGGCCCAGGCCGACATCCGCAGCGAAGGCTACAATGCCCAGACGGCTGAGGCGCTGTATTTCCGCGCCCACGATCTGAAGGGCCTTGGCACGACCTATCAGTATCCGCTGGTGACCCGCCTGGCGGGTTCGCTGTGCAAGATGATGGACGACCCGGGCAAGCGCATGGCCGCGCCGGTGATCCTGCTGGACGCCCACATCGACGCCATCAAGGCGGTGGTCCGCGACCAGATCCAGACCGACGATCATCCGGTCGGCAAGGTGCTGGCCGAAACCCTCGAAGCCCGGGTCGCCCAACACCTGGGCTGACCGGCTCGTCCCGACCAAAGCCAACGCCCGCCTGACCGGCGGGCGTTCTGCTGTCAGGCGGCGGCGTTGAGCCGGGCCTTGGCCGGCAGGGGATCGTGGTCCAGCCGCTCCATCAGATAGGCCAGATCCTCGCGCGGCGCATTTGGCCGCTGGGTCAGGAACCGCTCCAGCATCCGGTGGCGGAACTCGTCGCCCGACGTATCCGCCCCTTCCGCCTGAAGCTGGCGCCAGGTGTCGACCCCGGCGCGGTAAGCCTGAAACAGCCGCGGCGGCAGGCCGGCGCGGTCGTAAACGGCCTTGAGGCCGAGCGGGCCGGCGTCGTGGATCATCAGCGACGCGCGAACCAGCGGCGTCCCGGCCAACTCGGCCACGCCATGTTCGAACAGCGTCATCTGCCCCCGGGCCAGGGCCCGGAGCAGAAGCGACGGCGTCAGCGCGCGGCGGGCGTTCAGACTGGCCACGAACTGCGGCAGGTCTGCCTGGCTGGCGGCCTGATCGACAAGATCGACGGTGGCCCGCTCACGCGCGAAGGCGGCCAGACGGATCGCCGTTTCCGGCGCGACGGCATGGCGGGTGACAAGGTGTTCGCGCACGGCGTCCGAGGCCAGTTCGACCAGCCGCTCGGTCACCGTCAACGGCAGGACCTGACGCCAGGCGATGGCCGCCACGATCTCGGACGAGGTTCCGAACCGGTCGACACAGCGCCCCAGGGCGGCTTCGCCGACATCGGCGTTGTCGTTCGCCGCCAGCGTCCGGACGGCCTGTTCACAGCCGACTTCCGCCACCGCGTCGGCCACGTCCCGCCCGACCTTCGGACGGCTGGCCACGGCGACCTGGCGCACGGCCGATCCGGCCCGCACGATTTCGATCAGATCCTCGTCGGTGAAGACGGGCGAGAAATTGATCATCGGCAAGGCCACGCTGTCCACGTCAGCCGCCATGCGCCGCGCCACGTCCCGGGGAATCAGGTCCGAGGCCTTGAGCGTCACCGCCATGGCCCGGCGGACCAGTTCGGCCGCATCCTGGGACAGCATGCGCAGGATTTTCTGCGCCGCCGCCCGGTCGTCCTCGCCCAGTTGCGCCTTGTCCATGCTGCGGCACAGTTTGTGGGCCGCAGCCGCGCGCTCGTCCTCATCGGTCGCCTTGATCAGGCGATGGATGTCGATCTCGGTCAGGCGGGCGCGATAGGCGGTCATGGGCGGATCCAGGCGGTTGCCGGGCAACATCGGCCCGTCATCCCTAACGGGCGGTTTACCATCACGGGATTCGCGATCAGATGCTTGCCTTGCCGTCAGGACCGAAGGCGCCGCCGAAGCCGCCGCTCTTGCCGTCCCCGTCCTGCCCCAGCAGCAGGGTCAGCAGGCTCTGGTCCTGTTTGAGTCGATCCAGACGGGCGGCGAGCATCTGCTCCCGCTCCGTCAGGTCCGGAACCGTCTGACGGGATGGGGAAGCGGCCGCCGGAGCCCCGTCGCCCGCGCTGCGCTGCAGATTGGCGTGAACTTCGGCCACGGTGGCCGGTCGGCCATCGCGATAGAAGATCGAGCGGTTCGCCGACGCGGCCTCCGGGAAGATCGCCGCCGCCGGGCTTCCGGGCCGCCGGTCCATGGCGTCCATCAGCTGGGCCGCGCCCGCCGGTCCAAGGAAGTGAGCGGCGTACAAGTCCCCGGCGCCGGGCTCACGGCCCGACCGGCCGCGCAGATAGGCGGCGTTGGACGCCGTCAGCTCGGCGGCCATCGTCGAGGCGGCCTGCGGATCGAAGCGCAGATCCAGAACCACATTGCGGGCCGAGCCCTCGACCCGCCAGCGGCCGTCGCCGCCGCGATAGATGAGGTCCGCGTACTGGCCGTAGCCATGCTTGGCCCCGTGCGCCTTCACCGTCCCGAGCCAGGTCTGTTCGATGAACTGGAACAGGCCGGCGGCCGACGACGTCCGGGCCTTGGCGGAGGGGTTCATCGCGCTTTCGCGGCGGGCCGTCCGGACCAGGAAGTCGGCGTCCACGCCAGTGGCGTTCGAGGCGCGCCGGATGGCCGCCTCGACTCCGCCAGAGGATGGAATCGCTCCGATGTTCATGAGTCACGACGCTGGCGGCTCGTGGTTAATCAAATCCTAACGGCGAGATTAACGTCCACAGTCCCTTAACTTCCGCGGCCGTGCAATCCCGTGGCGTTTCCATGGCCAGGCTCGTCCAAAACTTGCCGCAAGACCGGCGCTCAACTTCTCCGTGGGACGCTGTGGGGACGGCGAGAGACAGGGAGTGACGGCCATGATGATGAAGACCGCTGGCGGACCCGGACTGGTGCATCCGCTTGATTTCAACGAACGCAAACGACCCCGGTTTTCGCGGGCGACCTGGATCGCCACCGGCATCGTGGTGGCGGCGCACGCCGGCCTGGGCGTCGCTCTCTACTATCAGCGCTTCGAGATGCCGGCGGTGGTCGCGCCACCCGAGGGGCCTATCATTGATGTGATGACCTTCCGGCGGCCTCCGCCTCCGAAGCCCGTCGAGGCGAAGACGCCGCCCGCGCCGAATCCCGACGTCAACGATCCGCCGATTACCCGGACGCCGACCGAGACCCTGCCGACCGAAGCCAGCGACAAGCCCGTGGGCGATACGACGGTCTTCACGACCGACACGCTCGTCGACATTGTCGCGCCCGACAGCACGACCACCGAACCGGTCGCCAAGCCCGCCCCGGTGATCCGGAACCCGAGCTGGTCGCGGCAGCCCTCGGCCGACCAGATGATGGACGCCTATCCGAGGCGCGCGGTGCAGGCCAACGTCTCGGGCTCGGCCTCGCTGAACTGTCTGGTCCTGCCGACCGGGGGCGTGACGGACTGCAATGTGACGCGCGAGACGCCGGACGGCTACGGCTTCGGCCGCGCCGCACAGAGCCTGTCGCGCCGTTTCCAGATCAATCCGCGCACCGTCGACGGCGCGGCGGAGGGGTCGCGGGTCAGCATCAACCTGCGTTTCACCCTGCCGGAAGACTGATCAGGCGAACCTGAGCGGGTCGAGGGCGGCGGCATCCGCCATGGACGCCCTGCCCTCGATCCCGTCGGCGACGACCTGCGCCACGAGCGGTCCCATCAGCCAGCCGTTGCGGAACGGGGCCAGGGCAAGGTGCAGGCCTGGCTCCCCGGCGGGACCGGCCAGCGGCAGGCCGTCGGGAGAGGCCCCGCGGACGCCGACGCGAGGCGGCCCCGCCTCGCCTTCGACGCCGAGCAGGGCGAGGCCGGCAGCCACGCGGCTGGCCGATTCGGCCAGGTCCGGTTCGATATCGCGACGCCCACGCTCCATGGTCGCTCCGATGACCACGCCGCTGGTGGTTGGGACGATGTAGAGCTCGGGTGTCCGCAGGGTCTGTGGCGGGGCCGGAGCGGCGACCGGCGTCAACTGACCGCGGAAGGGTTCGACGAGGGCGACGGCGGCCGCGGCCCGGCGGGGCAAACCCGGGAGCGGGGCGGCGACGCCGGTGGCGAGGACGACAGTCGGTGCGAACCATGTCCGCCCGTCCTCGGCCTCCACCCGCCAGCGGCGCGCATCGGCGGACAACCGCGCCACGGAAGAGCGAATGACGGTGACGCCGGGAGCCCGGGCGAGCGCCTTGAGGGCGCCCGCGACGTCGACGCGCCAGTCGTCGGGCGAGGTCAGCCCCGTCGGCGTGGGGCTGGCGGCGAAGCCCATGGCGACGAGGCGGGTGACAGAGGCGGGTATATCGGGACCGCGCCAGTCCACGCCGTCGCGGTGCAGGGCCAGGCCGAAGGCTTCGGCGAAGCCCGGCCAGCGGTCGCGGGCGCGCCTCAGCAAGGCGGCCCGCTCGGGCGTGGAGTCGTCAGACAGGGATTCCAGCGCCGGAGCAATCATGCCCGCTGCGGCGGAACTGGCGTTGGGGCCGCCGGGATCGACGACCGTGACAGCGTGACCGCGGGCGCCCAGCTCGGCCGCCGAGCACAGGCCGAGCACGCCGGCGCCGATTACGATCACATCCGGGGAAGAAGTCACGGGCGACCAGATCGGCCGCCCGCGAACGGAATGCAAGCCTACTCCGCAGCGATGGCGGCGGCGCGGTTGGCCTCGATACGGGTCGTGAGCGCCGCATGCTGGTCCCACAGCGCCTGCGGCAGGCGGTCCCCGAACTGGGCGTAGAAGTCCGGGATCAGCGACGCCTCCTCGGCCCAGACCTCGGCGTCGACATCCAGCAGGGTCGACAGGTCGGCGTCGGACAGGGTCAGGCCCGACAGGTCCAGCGCGTCCCGGGCCGGGACGCGGCCGACCGGAGTGTCGACGGCCTCGGCCTCGCCGTCCAGGCGTTCGGAAATCCACTTGAGGACGCGGGCGTTGTCGCCGAAGCCCGGCCAGACGAATTTGCCGTCGTCGTTCTTGCGGAACCAGTTGACGAAGTAGAGGCGCGGCAGTTTCCCCGCCTCGGTGCGCCCGCCCATGGAGAGCCAGTGGGCGAAATAGTCGCCCATGTTGTAGCCGCAGAACGGCAGCATGGCGAAGGGATCGCGGCGCAGGGCGCCGATGGCGTTCTCGGCGGCGGCGGTGCCTTCCGAGGCGACCGACGAGCCCATGAAGACGCCGTGCTCCCAGTCGAAGGCCTCGGTCACCAGCGGCACGGCCGAGGCGCGGCGGCCGCCGAACAGGATGGCGTCGATCGGCACGCCGCTGGGGTCTTCCCACTCGGGCGCGATGGCCGGGCACTGGCCGGCGGGGGCGGCGAAACGGGCGTTCGGATGAGCGGCGGGCTCGCCCGAGGCCGGGTCGTGGGGTTGGCCCTTCCAGTTGGTCAGACCGTCCGGCGCCTCTTTCGTCAGCCCTTCCCACCAGATATCGTTGTCGGGGGTCAGGGCGGTGTTGGTGAAGATGGTGTTGGACGCCAGGGTCGCCAGCGCGTTCTGGTTGGTGTTGCGGCTGGTGCCGGGGGCGACGCCGAAGAAGCCGGCTTCCGGGTTTACGGCGTAGAGCCGGCCGTCATCCCCGAAACGCATCCAGGCGATGTCGTCGCCGATGGTCTCGGCCTTCCAGCCCGGGATGCTCGGCTGGAGCATGGCCAGGTTGGTCTTGCCGCAGGCCGAGGGGAAGGCGGCGGCGACGTATTTGGCGCGGCCCTTCGGATCGGTCAGCTTGAGGATCAGCATGTGCTCGGCCAGCCAGCCCTCGTCGCGGGCCATGACCGAAGCGATGCGCAGGGCGTAGCATTTCTTGCCCAGCAAGGCGTTGCCGCCGTAGCCCGAGCCGTAGGACCAGATCTCGCGGGTCTCGGGATAGTGGACGATCCATTTGTCGTCGTTGCACGGCCACGGCACGTCGGCCTGGCCCTCGGCCAGCGGGGCGCCGAGGGTGTGCACCGCCGGGACGAAGAAGCCGTCCTCGCCCATCAGGTCCAGCACCGGCTGGCCCATGCGGGTCATGACCCCCATCGAGACGGCGACATAGCCACTGTCGGTGATCTCGACGCCCAGGGCGCTGATCTTCGAGCCCAGCGGGCCCATAGAGAACGGCACCACGTACATGGTGCGGCCGGCCATGCAGCCGTCGAACAGGCCGTTGAGACGGCTGCGCATCTCGACCGGGTCGGCCCAGTTGTTGGTCGGGCCGGCGTCGATCTGATTGGCCGAGCAGATGAAGGTGCGGCTCTCGACGCGGGCGACATCCTTCGGATCCGAGGCGGCGTAGTAGCAGCCGGGGCGTTTCGTCTGGTCCAGTTCCTTCAGCGTGCCCTTGTCGATCAGGTCGCTGACGATCCGCGCCTTTTCGGCCTCGGAACCATCGCACCAATGCACGCGGGCGGGCTTCGTCAGACCCGCGATCTGCTCGACCCAGGCCACGAGGCCGGCGTGGTTGGTGGGGGCCGGATGCAGGCCGGGAATGGTGTCCGTCACGCGCACTCTCCTGAACGTCGCCCGGCGATCTGACGCCGCCGTGGCTCTCCCTTGCGTGGCTCATCACGCAATGTTTCAGCCGGAATGACACCGAAGCGGACGCGGCGTCAACCGATGCACGTTTCAACCTCTCGCGAGCAGAACCTCCGGCCGCCGCTGCATATTTCCGTTCCCTGCGGGAGGGCGCGCGGGGTATCCGGACAGCCATGCAGACGATGGATGTCAATTCCCTGACTCCGGCGGGAGTCCTGGTCTCGCCTGCGGCGGGGCGGAACGCCGGGCCGATCCTGAAGGTGCTGCGCGCCCATCTGCCGGCGCGGGGCCGGGTGCTGGAGATCGCGGCGGGTTCGGGCGAACACGCCGTCGCCTTTGCGGCGGCCCTGCCCGGTCTGGACTGGACGCCCAGCGATCCGTCGGCAGAGGCGCGGGCCAGCATCGCAGCCCGGGCGGACGCCGCAAACCTGCCGAACCTGCGTCTGCCGCTGGCGGTGGACATGCTGGACGCGGCGACCTGGCCGGACCACCCGGTGCAGGCGATCGTCTGCATCAACATGGTCCACATCAGCCCGTGGGCGGCGACCGAAGGGCTGATGATGCTGGCCGGCGGATCGCTGCCGCCCGGCGGGCTGCTGGCGCTTTACGGACCCTATCGGGAGGCGGACAGTCCGCTCGCCCCATCCAACGCGGCTTTCGACGCCAGCCTGAAGAGCCGCGATCCGGCCTGGGGTTTGCGGGACCGGGATGCGATCGCGGAGGCGGCCGGATCGGCGGGATTGGCGCTCACGTTGCGCATCCAGATGCCCGCCAACAATCTGATGCTGCTGTTCCGGCGCCGTCCAGGCCGGACTTGCGCCGGCCTCCCCGAGGTGGGACGGCAGGACGAACAGACGGAGGCCCGACCATGAAACCGCTCATCTTCGCCCTTGCGCTGATCGCCGCGCCCGTCGCGGCCCAGGCGCAAACGCCCCCGC
>NZ_DATMYH010000013.1:0-6461 GCF_035561115.1 Brevundimonas sp. | reverse complement strand
GGACTCTCGCCCCGGACAGGCCGCCCGTCTCGCCCCCTGAATTCGCCCTTCCCAACCCTGCGGCGAAATTTTCTTCCTGGCGCCCCTTCCAGCGGTCGTAAAATGTCCTGCGTCGGTCCCCGGGCCGCCGCGCGGTCTTTGACAATCGAGCCTCAGCCGCGACCGTCCAGGCGCGGCGACACACCCGGACGCGCCGACGCGCATGTCCTCAAAGGGTCGAAAGTAGCGGTTTTCGCATTTTTCGGACGAACAGAGACTCTCGCCCTTCTCCCCTTGCGGGAGAAGGTGGCAGCCGAAGGCTGACGGATGAGGGGTCACACGAACGGATACGGCGAGCGAGCGACCCCCGGGATGACCCTCTCGGCAGCGAAACCCCTCATCCGACCCGCTTCGCGGGCCACCTTCTCCCGCAAGGGGAGAAGGAGAACGGCCTCTAGCCCGCGATCTGTCCGAAGTCCGCCACCCGGCCCATGACGGCGCGGACCTGTCCGAGCAGTTTCAGGCGGTTGTCGCGTTCCGCGGCCACCTCGGAGTTGACCATCACCTTGTCGAAGAAGGCGTCCACCGGCGCCCGCAGGCGGGACAGGGCCGTCATGGCGGCGGCGAAGTCCTCGGTCTCCAGCGCCGCGTCCACGGCGGTCGCGGCGGCGGCTGTGGCGAAGGCCAGGGTCGTCTCGGCCTCGGGCTGGTCGGGAAGGCCGGTGTTGACCATGCCGGTCGGGACGGGCCCCTTCTTCTCCTCGGCCTTAAGGATGTTGGACGCCCGCTTGTACCCGGCCAGCAGATTGGCCCCGTCGTCGGTGGCGAGGAAGGCGTCGAGCGCCTCGACCCGCCGCACGATGCGGACGAGGTCGTCGTCGCCGAGCGCGAAGACGGCGTCGACGAGATCGTGGCGCTTGCCCTGATCGCGGAGGAGGACCTTCAGGCGGTCGGCGAAGAAGGCGAGGAGCTCTGAGCCCTTATCAACGAGATCGTATTTTCCGCCGAAAATTTTGTTCTCGTGGAACGCATGTTCAAAGGCACGTCGGTTAAAGCTCGAGAACGGGAACACGATAGGCCAAATATGGACTTGAGCGGTTACGCCGACGGCGCTGGAGATCGTCCGCATGTGCGGCAATCCGTGAATTTCCAACAGCTCGTGCGCCTCGGCATGCTGCCCTTCTTTGAGGGAAGCCAGTTTGGAGACGACACCGCTCTCTCCAACAATTCCAGCGTCAACGGCTGAGTCGATTGCAGAACGCAGTCCGATCGGTTTGCGATTCTCCAAAATCAGTCGGATGACGCCAAGCGCCGCACGGCGCAGCGCAAACGGATCTTTCGATCCCGTCGGCTTCTCACCGATGGCGAAGAAGCCGACGAGGGTGTCCAGCTTGTCGGCGAGGGCCACGGCCACCGTCAGCGGCGCGGTCGGCACGGAGTCCGCCGGGCCCTGCGGCTTGTAGTGATCACGCACCGCGTCGGCGACGGCCTCGGACTGGCCGAAGGCGCGGGCGTAGTAGCCGCCCATGACGCCCTGAAGCTCGGGGAACTCACCGACCATGGCCGAGGACAGATCGGCCTTGGCCAGACGCGCGGCCGCCTCGGCCTGATCCGGATCGGCGCCGACGAGCGGGGCGATCTCGCGGGCGAGGGCGGCGATGCGTTCGACGCGTTCGGCCAGAGTGCCGAGTTTGGCGTGGAAGGTCACGCCTTCCAGCTTTTTGGACCAGGCCTCGAAGCCGGTCTTCAGGTCCTCGTCCCAGAAGAAGCGGGCGTCGTCGAGGCGGGCCGAGAGGACGCGGCTGTTGCCGGCGGCCAGGGCCGCGCCGCCGTCTGACGCCTCGATATTGGCCACCACGACGAAATGCGGCGCCAGGCCGTGGACCGCCGGATCGCGGACGGCGAAATATTTCTGGTGCACCTTCATCGACAGCCGGATCACCTCCGGCGGCAGGGTCAGGAACTGCGGGTCCATGTCGCCCAGAATCGGCGTCGGCCATTCAGCCAGCCCGGCCACCTCGTCCAGCAGGCCGTCGTCGTCGACCAGCGCCAGCCCCTTGGCCGCGCAGGCCGCCGTGGCGCCGTCGAGGATGCGCAGCTTGCGGTCGGCGACGTCCAGCAGGACGAAGTCGCTCTCCAGTTTCGCGCGATAGTCGGCGAAATCCTTCACCGCGAACGGGCGGCCGCAGCCCAGGAACCGGTGCCCCTCGGTCAGGTCTCCGGAGGCGATCCCATCAATCTCGAACGGAACCACTTGGCCGTCGAACAGCGTCACGATCCGCTTCAGCGGCCGAATCCAGCGCAGCGTCCCGGAACCCCAGCGCATCGACTTGGGCCAGGGGAAGCCGCGCACGATGGCGTCGACCATGTCGGGGATCAGGGCGGTGGTCGGCTGGCCCTTCTGGCTGAGGACGGCGAACCAGACGCCGTCGCGCTCGCTCAGCTGGTCCTTCGTCAGGCCGGTCTTGCGCAGGAAGCCCTCCAGCGCCTGTTCGGGCGCCGAGGTGCGCGGGCCCTTGAGCTCTTCCTCGCGGTCCGGCGTCGCGGCCGGCAGGCCCTCGACCACCAGCGTCAGCCGGCGCGGGCCGGCGAAGGTCGTCAGGGCCTCATAGGTCAGGCCGGCCGCCTTGAGCCGCTCGGCGGCCATGCGTTCGAGGTCGCGCGCGGCGCCCTGCTGCATGCGGGCGGGGATCTCTTCCGAGAACAGTTCGAGAAGGAGCTGGGCCATTATGCGCGCCCCCTTTCCTGCTCGACCCATTCGACAGCGCAGGCCTTACAGAGATCGCGGATGCGGCCGATGTAGCTCTGGCGTTCGGCGACGGCGATGGCGCCGCGGGCGTCCATCAGGTTGAACAGGTGGCTGGCCTTCAGGACCTGGTCGTAGGCGGGAAGAACCAGGGCCTGGTTCTGCGGGCCCTTCATGGCCAGCAGGTTCGAGACCTCGGTGACCATGTCCTCGAACCGGCGCTTCAGGCCATCGACGTCATAGCCGTGGAAATTGGCTTCCGACTGCTGGCGCTCGTTCTCGAGGAACACCTCGCCATAGGTCAGGCCCTCCCTGGTGAACTTCAGATCATAGACGTTGTCGACGCCCTGGACGTACATGGCCAGACGCTCGAGCCCGTAGGTCAGCTCGCCCGAGACGACATCCACCTCGATGCCGCCGACGCCCTGGAAATAGGTGAACTGCGTCACCTCCATGCCGTCGCACCAGACCTCCCAGCCCAGACCCCAGGCGCCCACGGTGGGGTTCTCCCAGTCGTCCTCGACGAAGCGGATGTCGTGCAGCTTCGGATCGATCCCGATCGCCGCCAGCGAGCCGAGATAGAGCTGCTGCAGGTTCTCGGGGTTGGGCTTCAGGATCACTTGGTACTGGTAATAGTGTTGTAATCTATTGGGATTTTCGCCGTAGCGGCCGTCACCGGGGCGGCGGCTGGGCTGGACGTAGGCGGCCTTCCACGGGCGCGGGCCCAGCGCGCGCAGGACCGTGGCGGGGTGCAGGGTGCCGGCGCCGACCTCGATGTCATAGGGCTGCAGGATCGCGCAGCCCTGATCGCCCCAGTATTTGTGGAGGGTAAGGATCAGGTCCTGGAAGGACAGCGGGGACTCTGGCGGTTCGGTGCTCACAGGCAGGCTTTTTCGTCCGGGGAAGAAGGCGGCGGACCCTAGACGGGCGGCCTTTGCCGGGCAAGGCGATCACCCCGCCTACGCTTCCTTAAGCGGCGTGGCCCCATAACGTAGCCATGAAGCCAATCGACCAGATGCGCCGGCGGGCTGCGCGCTATCTCGACATCGACCCGGTGACGATCGCGTCGCCGCGCGGCGTGTTGTCGCTGAGCTTCGACGACATTCCCGCCACCGCCTGGACCGAGGCCGGGCCGGTGCTGGCGCAGCATGGGGTCAAGGCGACCTACTATGTCTGCGGCGGGCTGGCCGGCGGGCGCAACATGGACCGCGACCAGTTCGAGGTGCGCCACCTGCAGGCGCTGCATGAGGCGGGGCACGAGGTCGGCTGCCACACCTTCGGCCACACCAGCGTGCTGCGCATGAATCCGGAGGCGCTCGGGTTGAGTCTGGACGCCAATGCGGCCTGGGTGGCCGAGCGGCTGGACGGGCATCGGATGACGACCTTCGCCTGGCCGTTCGGGGATGCGACCCTGGGGGCCAAGCGGGTGGTGCGCCAGCGGTTCGCCATGGCGCGCGGGGTGCGCGACGGAATCAATGCGGGGCGCGAGGACAGGGCCCTGATCAAGTCGATCGGGCTGGAGAGCCGGCGCCTGCCGCACTACGACCTGGAGGCGCTGATGGCCGAGACGGCGGCGTCGAAAGGCTGGCTGAACGCCTATGGCCACGACGTGTCGGACCGGCCGACGGATTATGGCTGCACGCCCGATGATCTGGACCGGGTGCTGCGGGCGGCGAAGAACGCCGGGCTTGATATCCTGCCGGTGGCCGAGGCTTGGGGCGTGGTGCGCTTATAATCCGTGCATCCCGGCGAAAGCCGGGACCCAGTTCTGTCCAGCTTGACGCCGGCGTTTCAGGACTGACGGGCGCGGATCACCGGCTCCGCCGCATCACCCAAAGCACTGGGTCCCGGCTTTCGCCGGGATGGGCGGAGATAAAATCAGGCGGCCTGAGCCAATCCCTGCGCCTTGCGCGCGTCGGCCCAGCGGATCAGGGCGGCGCGGGGCCAGGCGACGATCCACGAGCGGGCCGTGTATTCGCCCTTCTCGATCAGGGCGGCGCGGGTCGGCGAGGAGGTCGCGGCGCGTTGGGTGTGGATCTCGCCCGGTCCCTGATGCAGCAGGAAGGCGCCGTGCTTCAGCGGATTGACCCGCAGATAGGCGAGGCGCGGGCTGATCTGCTCCAGCGGCGGGTCGTAGAACCAGCTTGAGCCCAGCATGCCGGCCATCTCCGGGCGGCGCTTGCAGATTTCGGCGGCCGTGGCCCAGGCGCGGTCCCAGCCGGCCTCGTTGAAATCGGACAGTTCGCGGGCCTCGGTATGCACCTCCAGCCACGGCTTCCAGGCCTGGGCGGCGGCGTAGGCGGGGATCACCGACCAGCCCCAGCCCTCGCGGGCGTGGCGCAGGACCTGTCCCGGACCCATGGGCGACGACAGGTCGATCATCTGGGTGCGGGCGCCGGGCACGCTGAGGACCAGCGAGATGCGGACATCCTTGGCCCAGTAGTCGCGGTCATAGGGATCGGCGGCGGCGGTCAGGAAGTCGGCCAGACGCTGGATCCACTCCGGATACAGCTCCAGCACGGCGGGCGGCAGGTCGGCGGCGGGGACACGGGCCGGCATCTCCAGCGCCCAGACGGCGATCAGGGCGCGGCGGTGGTCGTCGGTCAGGGCCGCGCCGAAAGCTTCGGCCAGGGCTTCTTCGGCGCGATGACCGGGCTGGTCGAAGTCCCAGTGCGGAGCCGAGGCTTCCGCGGCCGCGGCGGCGGCGGCCTTGAGCGCGTGGATCCGGGCGCGGTCTTCCGCCGGGATCCGGTTGAGCACGGCCTCGAAGGCGGCGATCCGGGACTGGGAGAGCGTTTCCATGGCGGAAGCGTAGCAAACCCAGGTTGTCCGGCGGTTAAGGCGGGAATGGACGGCGAAACGGCGGCGGACACGAGGTCCGCCGCCGTGGGTCGCAAGCGCCCGAAGGATCAGCCGCCAGGCGTTGGAGGCGGCGGCGTGGGCGTGTCGTCGTCGTCATCCGCCGGATCCGGCGTATCGACCGGCGGCGTGGGACGCGACGGGTCCGGCTGGGCGTCCACCTGCCCGTCCGTCGGGTTGGGCACCGGCGGCGTGGCGATGGTCGTCGTGGTCGCAGCCGGCTGGCCGCCCGGCGCGGTCGTGCCGGGGGTCGCCGGACGGGTGGTGGCCGTCGCGCCGGGCGGAACCGGTGCGGCGGCGGGAGCCGGGGTCGCGGCCGGAGCGGGAGTCGCCCCGGGCGCGGCGGCCGGGGCCGGAGCCGCGGCCGCGGCGGGCGCCGTCGCCATGGACTGGGCGGGGTTCAGGACCTTGTCGATGACGAAGACGGCGCCGTTGGAGGCGTCGATATCGGCTCGGGTGATGAGGGCCCCGTCGATGCGCAAGGCTTCGCCGGTGCCGTCCAGCAGGACGCGGGTGCGGTTGGCGGTCTCGACGCCGCCCTTGGCGCCGGTGATCTGGGACGAGGACACGTCGGCGACGATCACATGATAGAGCAGCAGGTTCCGCAGCTCCTGGGCGTTCGCCGGGTCCATCAGCCGGGTGCGCTCGGCTTCGGGCAGGGCGGCGAAGGCTTCGTCGGTCGGGGCGAAGATGGTCACCGCCGGGCGCGATCTGAGCGTGTCGGTCAGCTGGGCCTGGTTCAGCGCGGCCAGCAGGGTGGTGAAATTGCCCTGCGCGGTCAGGACGTCGATGACATTGCCCGCGGCCGCCGGGGTCGCGGGCGCGGCGGGCTGGGCCGGCGTCGCCGGAGCGGCGGGCGCGGCGGGCTGGGCCGGCG
>NZ_DATMYH010000012.1:0-7298 GCF_035561115.1 Brevundimonas sp. | reverse complement strand
GGCCAGGACAAGGGCGGCGACGGCGGCGGCGGCCGAAAGGCCGCGGCGCGAATAGGCCATGAACATGCGAAATTCCCCAGCTCACGCGCGGCGTCTTCGCGGGACGCCGAAACTCCGAAGCCCTTATAACGCGCCCCGAATCGTTTGCCGATCACTAATCCGCCAGCGGGGCCGACCGGCGTCGGGTTCAGCCCGGCGGCGCGCTTCGCTGGATCGGCGCGCCGGTCCCGATGTTCAGCTGCTGGGTCGGGGAGACGGGCGCGGTCCGGGGCGGATCGAAGGGCGCGGTCACGATCGACGGAGGAAGCGGACTGACCACCACCGGATCGGACACCGTGATGGTGGCGGGGGGCAGGGCCGCGCTGCGGGTGCAGGTCGCCAGGTCGCGCACGATATGGCGACCGACGCAGAACATGTCCTCGTAACTGGGCCGCGACGCCGCAAGGCACTGATACAGGTTCAGCTTGGATTCGTTCAGGCAGTTCCGGCTGGTCGGTTCCGACTGCAGCGCGGCCGTATTGGCGTGCGCGTCCTCGCCGGCCGCGCCGAGGGCCGCCAGGGCGGCCAGGGCCAGGGCGTTCGTCACCACGGGCGGATAGGGGGGCTGGCGGGGTCTCCGCCCCCCCGGGACGGCAAGGCCCGAGCCTCTGTGGGCGGCGGCGAACAGGCGCGCCGATTCCGCAGCTGACGGCAGCATTGTCTGGCCGGACAGGGCCTTGGCGCCCTCCAGCCGGGTCACGCGATCGGTGATGTGGGCGATCGCCCATGACCGCCGGCCGTCGGCCTGGATGGCGTAGGCGTCGTTTTCCACCGAATTGGCGGCCGCGCTCAGCGCGTCGATGTCGGCGTCCAGGGCGGCCATGATCAGCCCCGCCGCGTCCGCCGCGCCCGGCATGTACGAGGCTGTGCGCGGATCGGCCACGATGTCGGCGATCATCTTCTGCCGGCCCGTCGGGTTGACGCCATACTGGTTGACGCCCGCGACGAAGGTCGGCGATTGCAGGGCGACGATGGAGGCATAGGCGACCATGCCCCGCGAAATCTGGCCCGGGTCATAGGCCGAGCCCTGGCGCAGGGCGGCCTGGATGGCCTCCGGATTCTCGAAACCCCCGCGGATGGCGGCGATCTCATGCGCGAACGCCAGATAGACCGCCGCATCCTGGGCGACGCCCTGGTTCAGGTTGATCGGCGGCGGCGTTCGCGCGGCCAGGGCGGCGGCCTCGGCGGCGATACGCGCGGCCTCGGCTTCAGCTTCGGCCTTCCCCGAGGCGCATCCCGCCAGGACGGCGGTCGCACACAGGGCGGCCAGCAAAGGGCCGCGGCGCATCATTGCCGAACGCATGAACTCTCCTCGAACTGTCCGTCGTGGAGCAGAGAACGCGCTGCCGGCCAATTTGAGGCAGGCCGGCGACCGACTTTCGATCAGTCGAACAGTTTCGAGACCGATTCCTCGTTGGCGATCCGGCGGATGGCCTCCCCGATCAGGGGGGCTACGGACACGGTGCGGATCTTGCCGCAGGTCGAAACCTCGTGGGGCTGTTCGATGGAATCGGTGATGACCAGTTCCTTCAGCGGCCCGTCGGTCACGCGCTGGACGGCCGGTCCCGACAGCACGCCGTGGCTGATATAGGCCGAGACCTCGGTCGCGCCCTTGTCCATCAGGGCCTGGGCCGCGTTCACAAGGGTGCCGCCCGAATCGACGATGTCGTCGAACAGGATGCAGCGCCGGCCCTCGACGTCGCCGATGATGTTCATGACCTCGCTCTCGCCGGCCCGGGCGCGCCGCTTGTCGACGATGGCCAGATCGGCGTTGAGGCGCGAGGCCAGCGAGCGGGCGCGGACCACGCCGCCGACGTCGGGCGACACGATCATCAGGTCGTCGCCGCGCGGATAGTGGTCCTTGATGTCCTGGGCCAGCACGGGGGTGGCCACCAGGTTGTCGGTCGGAATGTCGAAGAAGCCCTGGATCTGGCCGGCGTGCAGATCCATCGTCAGGACCCGGTGCGCCCCCGCCCGCGTGATCATATTGGCCACCAGCTTGGCCGAGATCGGCGTGCGGCCGCCGGTCTTCCGGTCCTGCCGGGCATAGCCGAAATAGGGCATGACCGCCGTGATCCGCTTGGCCGAGGCGCGCACCAGCGCATCGGTCATGATCAGCAGTTCCATCAGATTGTCATTGGCCGGATAGCTGGTCGACTGCAGCACGAAGACGTCCTCGCCGCGAACGTTCTCCTCGATGACGGCGAAGACCTCGTTGTCGGCGAACCGCTTCACCTGGGCCTTGGTCAGGGGCATGTCGAGGTGGGCGGCGATCGCCTGGGACAGGGTCCGGTTGGAGTTGCCAGAGAGCAGCTTCATGTCCGGTCATCCTTTCGCCGTCATCGCCGGGCTGAGAATGCCGCCGTGGCGCTGGCGCGCTACATACCAGCGGATGGCTGCGCCACAAGGCGTGGCGCGCGTTTTTAAGGGCTGTTTCGCGCATTGGCGCAGACAAGTCTGCTGGTGTAGAGATCGCGTCTCGTTTTCGGGGGCGCCGACGGGTTCGCGCCCGCCGGCTTGCATTTTGAGGTCGTCCTTGCCTGCTTCCAAATTCCGCGCCGGCCTGATCCTGGCCACCGTGGCTGTTTCGGCCCTGACGATCTCGGCCTGCGCAGGCCGCCCCAATCGTCCGCGTCTGGCCTATGAGGAGCGCCCGGTCGAGGCGCTCTACAACACCGGCTACCAGCGCCTGCAGAGCAACCGCTGGGCCGACGCGATCGACTATTTCCAGGAGGTCGAGCGTCAGCATCCGTATTCGGAATGGTCGCGCCGCGCGATCCTGATGCAGATCTACGCCTACTATCAGAACAACAATTACGCCGAGGCCATCGCCGCCTCGGATCGTTTCATCCAGCTGTTCCCCGGCAATCCGTCCGCGCCCTACGCCTTCTACATGAAGGCGCTGTGCAATTTCGAACAGATCACCGACGTGGGCCGCGACCAGGGCTATGCCCAGGCGGCGCTGGACGGGCTGAAGGATGTGCAGCGCCGCTATCCCGGCACGTCCTACGCCATCGACGCCACGGTCAAGATCGACATGGTCAACGACCAGCTGGCGGGCAAGGAGATGGCCATCGGCCGCTACTACCAGCGCGCCGGCCAGCCGCTGGCGGCGATCAACCGCTACAAGGCGGTGATCGACAATGAAGCCTATCAGCGCACCTCGCACACGCCCGAGGCCCTGTACCGGCTGGTCGAGGTCAATCTGACCCTGGGCCTGAAGGAAGAGGCGACCCGCAACGGCGCCGTGCTGGGCTTCAACTATCCCGGCAGCCCCTGGTACGCCGAGGCCTACGCCCTGCTGACGGAAGAGGGCCGCCAGCCCGGCGTCGCCCCGACCGGCCAGCGCGAAAGCTGGCTGCGCCGGATCATCCCGGGCTGAGCCGACTTGACCACGATCATTTATGTAACTACATAAATGATCGTCTTCGATCCCGACAAGGACAAGGCGAACCTCGCCAAACACGGGGTGTCGCTGAGCCGCGCCGAGACTATGTTCATCGATGACGCCCTCATCGAAATCGATGATCGGCGGGACTATGGGGAGCCGCGATGGATCCTTTACGGAGAGATGGACGGGCGTCTTCATGTCCTGGCCTTCACGGTCCGAGAGGGAATCACGCGGGCGATCAGCCTGAGGAAAGCGAATGACCGGGAACAGAAATACGCCGCACAACAAAGGCGTCTCTGAAAACCTCCAGGACTTCGTGGTCGACGATGAGGACACCCCCGAACTGACCGCGGAACGCGCTGTCCGGCTGCGGCCGGCCCGCGATGTCCTGCCGGAATATGTGCTGGCGCAATTCAAGCGGTCGCCGGGTCGGCCTCGCTCTCCGTCCGCAAAAAAGCAGGTCACGCTTCGGCTGGATGCGGAGATACTGGACTACTTTCGGGCCGGGGGAGACGGCTGGCAATCCCGCATCAACCGCGCCCTGAGACAAGCCGCCGGTTTCACGGATTGATCGTCAGCACTTTGCTAGACTGACGCCGATGACGAATCGTCCGCCCTCCGCGATCACACCGTGCTGACCGCCCTCTCCATCCGCGACATCGTGCTGGTGGACGCGCTCGACCTCGAGGTCGACGGCGGCCTGACCGTGCTGACCGGCGAGACCGGGGCCGGCAAGTCCATCATCCTCGACGCCTTGGGCCTGGCCCTGGGCGCGCGCGCCGACGCCGGCCTGGTGCGGGCGGGGGCCAGACAGGCCTCGGCCACCGCCGTCTTCACCGCCCCCGACGACCCCGCCCTGCTGGAGATGATCGCCGCGCGCGGATTCGAGGTCGCGCCGGGAGAGGAACTGATCCTGCGCCGCACCGTGGCCGCCGACGGCCGCAGCCGCGCCTTCGTCAACGACCAGCCCGCCGGCGTCGCCGCCCTGCGCGAGATCGGCCAGGCCCTGGTCGAGGTGCACGGCCAGCACGAGACCGTCGGCCTGCTGGACTGGAAGACCCACCGCGCCCTGCTGGACAACTACGGCGGCCTGCAGCCCCAGCTGGACGGCGTGGCCGGAGCCGCCGAACGCCTGAAAACGGCCGAACGCACCGTCGCCGACCTCAGGGCCGCCGCCGCCGACGCGGCCGCCCATGCCGAGGAGCTGACGCAGAACCTCGCCGAACTGGACGAGCTGGATCCCCGCGCCGACGAGGAGACCGAACTGGCCGGCGAACGCGCCCTCCTCGGCGCGGCGGAAAAGGCTATCGGCGATCTGGCTGACGCCCGGACCCAGCTGGGCGGGGACAAGCTGTCCCAGAAGCTGTCGGCCGCCCTGCGCGCCGTCGAACACGCCCGCCAGCGGGCCGGGCAGGCGGGCACGGACCCCGAACATCCCCTGCTGCAAAAACTGTCCGCCGCCGCCGAGGCCATCGACCGCACCATGGTCGAGGCGGAAGAAGCCATCGCCTGCGTCGACGCCGCCGCCAACGCGTTCGACTTCGAACCCGGCCGCCTCGACAAGGCCGAGGAGCGTCTGTTCGCCCTGCGCGCCGCCGCCCGCAAGCTGAACACATCGGTCGACAGCCTGCCGGCGCTGCGCCTCCGCTTCCGCGAACGGCTGCGCCTGATCGAGGACGGGGCCGAGGCCATCACCGCCGCCGAACGCGCCGCCTCGGCCGCGCGCGAGGCCTATGACGTCGCCGCCATGCTGCTGACCTCGGCGCGCGAGGCCGCCGCCGACCGCCTGACCGCCGCCGTCATGGCCGAGCTGGGGCCTCTGAAGCTGGACCGCGCCCGCTTCCGCGTCGCCTTCGAGCCTGTGGCCGAGGGCCGCCGGGGGCCGCTGGGCGTCGAGACCACCCGCTTCGAGATCGCCACCAACGCCGGCACCGCCTTCGGCCCGCTGGACGCCATCGCCTCGGGCGGCGAACTCGCCCGCTTCTCCCTGGCCATGAAGGCGGCCCTTGCCGAACGGGAGGATCAGCGCCAGCCGGTGATGATCTTTGACGAGGTCGATCAGGGCGTCGGCGGCGCCGTGGCCTCGGCCGTCGGCGCGCGCCTGCAGCGTCTGTCGGCCGGCGCCCAGGTTCTGGTCGTGACGCACAGTCCCCAGGTCGCGGCCCGCGGCCACGCCCACTGGAAGGTCCGCAAGGCCGACGCCGGCGGGATGACGACCACCACGGTGGATGCGCTGGACGACGACGCCCGCCGGGAAGAGATCGCGCGGATGCTGTCGGGGGCGGTGATCACGGACGAGGCGCGGGCGGCGGCGAGGTCGCTGATCGGGTGATGGGGAAGCGGCGTCGTTCGTCGCCAGGCGGAGGTTCCAGCGGTCGCCCGTGGACGGAGAGCCCATGTCCGACGCCGGGGTCAGTCACGCGAGATGGAGGTCCCTTCGAGAAGCGGCGCATGGGCGTCGAGCCTGCGGGATAGGAACTCGGTGAAGAGCTGGACGCGTTTCGTCTTGCGGGTCTCCCCCTGTGTGAGAATCCAGAGCGTTCCGTACATGTGCAGGTCGGTGCCCGGAACTCTCGCCAGCAAGGAATCGGCGTCTCCGACGAAGCACGGCAGGGTCGTGATCCCGAGCCCTTGGCGGACAGCGGCGATCTGCGCTTCGCCGTCCGTGGTCCTGAACGGGACGCCCGCCGTGCGAACCTCGCCCTCGCGGACCCACTCCGGGACGCCATGAGCGCTAATGACGATCCACCGCACGGGATCGGCCGCCCCCGCCCGCCACGCGGCGAGCCGCTCGCGGGACAGGTAGACGGCGCCGAACACGTCCGGTCCCTTCAACGCATGGAGATTTAGCGGAAGGGTCTTGCGGTCGTAGACGACGCGGATCGCGACATCGGCCTCCCGGTTGGTCAGGTTCGCCAGCTCGCCGGACGACAGGATCTCCATCTCGATGTCCGGATGCAGGCGCGCGAAATCGGCCAGATCCCGCATCAGCAGATGGGTCGCGACGGTCGGCGCCATCGTCACCCGCAGACGTCCGCGCACGCCCTGGTCGCGCCCGAAGACACGCGTCTCCAGCTGGTGTGACGACGCTTCCATCTGGTCCGCGAGCTCAAGGACCTCCTCGCCCGCCGTCGTCAGGCGATAGCCCGAAGGCAGTTTTTCGAACATCTGCGCGCCGAGCCGTTCCTCCAGCTGGGCGATGCGTCGCAGCACGGTCGAGTGGTTCACCCCGAGGCGCTGGGCGGCCGCCCGCACCGAGCCTCCGCGCGCGACGGCGAGGAAATAGCGGACGTCATCCCAGTCGATCATGGTGCATTCTTGCGCCGCGCCGCCTGGCTTTCCAAGCCTGTCTGGAACCAATCTAACACCCGTCAGGCGGTCTGCAGGATATTCCGGATCGTTTTTGCACCACCGATGTGCGCGTCGTCGCACTCACGCCGGACGCAGAAAGACCCACTTCCATCGCCTCGGGACGACCCCGGACAAGGAAGGATGCAATCATGACCAGACTGAATGGAAAGACCGCCGTGATCACCGGCGGCGCGACCGGCATTGGCCGCGCCGCGGCAAGGCGCTTCATCGAGGAGGGCGCCTTCGTCTTCATCTTCGGCCGCCGGCAGGACGCGCTCGATGCCGCTGTGGCCGACCTCGGGCCCAATGCCCGCGCGGTGAAGGGCTCGGTCTCGGATGAGGCCGACCTGGACCGACTCTATGCGGCGGTGAAGGTCGAGCGCGGAACTCTCGACATCGTCTTCGCCAATGCCGGGACGGGAAGTCTGCTGCCACTCGGAGAGATCACCGCCGGGCACATCGACGAAATCTTCGACACCAACGTGAAGGGTACGATCTTCACGGTCCAGAAGGCGCT
>NZ_DATMYH010000011.1:0-62384 GCF_035561115.1 Brevundimonas sp. | reverse complement strand
GTCGGGGCCGGGCGGCCTCGGCGGCGTCGGCGCGGGCCGCGGCGGCGCTGGACTGTTCGGCGCGGTCGCGGGCGGCGTCGCGGCGGGCGGCGGAATCGGCGATGGCGCCGGTCTGGGCCGCCGTGGCCTCGGACAGGGTGCCAAGGGCGGCCAGGGGCGGGGCGTTGAGGTCGTCCGACCCGATCAGCTGGCCGAAGTCCTCGAACAGCATGACGCGAACATAGTCGATGGCCCCCCGGTCGCTGAACAGCTTGACCCGCCACGAGCCGTCGATCCCCTTGGCGGCGACGCCGATGGGCACGCCGCGCGGGAAGCCGCCGCCGTCGCCCGAGGACAGGATGCGGTCGCCGGCCTGGACGGAGCCGACGCCGCGGATGAATTCGAGCCGTGGATTGTCGCTGCCGTCGCCGGTCAGCAGGGCGCGGGCGTCGGTGCGGTCGACCAGCACGGGCGTGCGGCTGGCGACGTCGGTCAGCAGCACCATCCGGCTGACCCCCGGCGAGGTTCCGACGATGCGGCCGACCAGGCCGTGCTCGTTGATGACGGGATTGCCGACCTTGACGCCCTTGGCCGAGCCGGCGTCGATCAGGCGGGCGCGCGAGAACGGGCCGCGGGTGTCGGAGATGGAGCGGGCCGTCTGCATGGCCACGGGCGGCTCGGGCCGGATGCCCAGCATGGCCTCATAGCGGGCGTTGACGTTCTTGAGGGCGATGGCCTGGTCGCGCCACGGCGCCAGTTCGGCCAGCTCGCGCCGGAGGCGGCGGTTCTCGGAGACGGCGAAGAAATAGCCGCCGACATAGTCGGTGGCGTGGCCGAACCAGCGAACCGGGGCGGCGAAGACGCCGCCGACCGGACCGGCCACCGCCTCGGCGCCCGAACGGACGGGCTGGTAGGGCGAGGTCTGGGCCCGGGCGTCGCTGATCAGCAGCAGGATGCAGCCGATCGCGGCGAGCACGACGGCGACCGCCGCGGTCCAGACCAGCGGCACCTTGATGTTCTCAAACGGTCCGTCGCGAAACGCCACGGCGCGCCTTCCTGGGAAAGAGGGAATCAGCGGGAGCCCCCCGCCGACGTCTGCAGCCTATCGCAAAATCCGGGCCAGTTGGAAACCGGCGCGAACCCCGCAATGACAGGGATTCAAGGCGATGTTTCGACCTGACCCCTAGAGGGCCGAGTCTAGCACGCCCTTCATCCAGCGCGGATGCTCGAGCACCCGGCCGCAGCCGATGGCGACGCAGGACAGCGGATCGTCGGCGACCGAGACCGGCAGGCCGGTGTGGTCGCGGATCTCGGCGTCGAGGCCGCGCAGCAGGGCGCCGCCGCCGGTCAGCATGATGCCCTTGTCGGCGATGTCGGCGGCCAGTTCGGGCGGGGTGGCTTCCAGTGCGACCTTCACGGCCTCGACGATCTGGGTCACCGGCTCGGCCAGGGCCTCGGCGGCCTGGCGTTCCGAGATGCGGACCTCGCGGGGCACGCCCTGCATCAGGTCGCGGCCCTTGACGTCGATCGACAGGCCTTCGCCGTCGGCCGGGATGCGGGCGGTGCCGATGTCCTTCTTGATGCGCTCGGCGGTGGTCTCGCCGATCAGAAGGTTATGGTTGCGGCGCATGTAGGAGATGATCGCCTCGTCCATCTTGTCGCCGCCGACGCGGACCGAGCGCGAATAGACGATGCCCGACAGGGACAGTACGGCCACCTCGGTGGTGCCGCCGCCGATGTCGACGACCATCGAGCCGGTCGGTTCGTGGATCGGCAGGCCGGCGCCGATCGCGGCGGCCATCGGCTCGTCGATCAGGCCGACGCGGCGGGCCGAGGCGTTGAGGCAGGAGTCGTTGATCGCCCGGCGCTCGACGGCGGTGGCGCCCGACGGCACGCAGACGATGACCTTGGGGTTCACGAAGCCCTTGCGGTTATGAACCTTGCGGATGAAGTGCTTGATCATCTCCTCGGCGACTTCGAAGTCGGCGATGACCCCGTCGCGCATGGGACGGATGGCTTCCATGTGGCCGGGGGTGCGGCCCAGCATCTGCTTGGCCTCTATGCCCACGGCGTGGACGATCTTGCGCCCGCCGACGTTGCGAAGGGCGACCACGGACGGCTCGTTCAGGACGATGCCCTTGCCCTTCATGTAGATCAGGGTGTTGGCGGTGCCGAGGTCGATGGCGATGTCGTTGGAGATCGCGCCGAAAATGCTTGAGAACATGGGTCCGGGATACCGTTCTTTCGGGCCTTGGAGGGGCGTGCGTCAGTCTCGATCCGCTTCGGCGACGCCCCGACGATACGCATCCCCACGCACCGTCTCCTGATCGTTATCGCCTGACCGACCTTCCGGCTCGTTTGCCCGTGTGTGACGGCGAATACAAGCCCCCGCAGGCGCCGCTGTCGAAGCCGTGACCGCGCTCAGGCGGCGGTGTCGAGCCGCCCGCCGCGGCGGGCGGCGGCGTCGGCGGCCGGGTACAGGCTGTCCTCCTCCATCTCGACCCGGACAGACAGCGCGCCCAGCACCCCGCCCGTCGCCATGGCGAAGCGCCGGGGATCGGCAAGCATGGCGGTCACGGTCCAGTGATCGCGGAACCGGAACCAGATTTCGAGCAGCCCGCCGACGTCATCGAACGCCTCGGAGCCCAGAAGGCGCAGCCCCTCATCGCGAGCGTCCATCAGCAACGGAAAAAGCTCCGCGTCCTCGATCGACAGATGGGCGACCAGCTCCAGGTCGACCTCCGCGATCAGGCGGCGCGCCTCATCGGCGTCCTCGCGCGTCCTGATCTGCCGGCAGCGGCCTCCGAGCAGCGAAGCCTTGTCGATGATCGACCGGTGCTGCCGGCTCAGCGCCTCGGTGTCCATTACGCGACCCTACAACCACAAAGCGCAATCATGGGTCGGCAGCGTTAAGGTGGCCTGAAGGAGCCGCCGAATGTCGGCAGGGCGCCCCTACGCCCCGGCGTCCGAGGCGGCCTCGCGCCGTTTCACCAGCTCGCGCACGCCCAGCATCAGCCCCAGCCAGACCACGGCGACGCCGGCCAGAATCAGCGAGGTCCAGACCCCGTCGCCGCTGACCGCCGAGACTACGGCCCCGCCGAAGAAGGACACCAGGGCCGTCTTGGGCAGCACGCCCAGGGCGCAGCCCGCAAGGAAGCGCCAGAACGACGCCCGGGTCGCGCCGAAGGCCATGTTGACGACGATGAAGGGCGCCGAGGGCACGTTGCGGATCATGAAGCTGGCGTAGAAGGCGTTCTTGCCGACGAACCCCTTGAGCCGGCCCATGGTGCGCCCGCCGAAACGATCGACCAGCCGCGCCGTCGGTCCGCGTCCCAGCCAGTAGGTGACGCCCGCGGAAACGATGGTGGCCGCCCAGCTGTAGAAGAAGCCCAGCGACGGCCCGAAGGCGACGACGCAGGCGGCGATCAGGATGAACTGGGGCGCGCCGATGAAGGCGGCGACGATGAACAGGATCACCGTGGCCGCGAACGCCCACGGACTGCCGGACCAGCCCTGCAGCCAGGCCTCGAGATTCTCCTCGGCCGCCAGTCCCAGCTGGCTCTTGCCGATCGCCAGCAGGGCGAGCGTCGCACCGAGCAGCAACGCCGTCGCCAGCACCGCCCGCCAGCGGCGGCCTTCCATGTTGAGGATGAAGTCGAGGACGCGGCGCATGGGGCGGAGTTAACACCTGAAAGGCGACTCCGCGAGATCAAGGAGCCGCGCGCCAACATCACGTTCCGCCGCGAGAATGACACATATCGCCCTTCCTGCTCAGCTTGGACTCTTCGGGGGCATGCCATGTCGATATCAGGCTTCAAGTATCTAGCGGTCTTCGCCCTCCTGGGCCTGTCATCGGCCGCCCAGGCAGGTTTGCAGGAGCCGGTTCCCGCTGCCGTTGAGAATCACGTGGCGGCCTATGTCGCCGCTGTGAACGCACCTGATCAGCAGGCGGCGGATGCTTTTCGGAATGAGCATACGGCAGCCGCCTTGGTGGAAGGCGTGCCTCGCAAGGCGTTCGTAGGCTTCTTCGAAACCCAGCACAGGGTGCTCGGCGGGGTGGATCTGGTCGAAACGCGCATGCGCGACGAGGACACCGTGGTGGCGCTGCTGCGCAGCCGACTCTACGGAGCGCTGATAGGGGTCACGCTGGACCTGGAAGCTGGTCCGGACCAGAAAGTCGCCAACCTCGATCCGGGACCTGCACCGCCATGGGCTCCCATGCCGGAGCCGATCCTTTCGGCGGGGGAGTTCTCGAGCCGGACACGTTTACTGGCGAATCGGGGCTGCAACGCGAACGTATTTTCCGGCGCCTTCCTCGTGGCGAAAGGGCCCGACGTGCTCGCTCAAGGCGCGTGCGGCCTCGCCAGCCGCCGCTACATGGCGCCGAATACGATCGACACGCGGTTCAACCTCGGCTCGATGAACAAGATGTTCACGGCCGTGGCCGTCATGCAGTTGGTGGAGGCCGGACGTTTGTCGCTGGACGATCCGCTGAGCCGATACGTCGATGAAACGTGGCTGCCGGCCGATGTGAGCAGCACCATCACGGTGCGGCACCTCCTGACCCATACAAGCGGTCTGGGCAGTTTTCTGGGGCCGGAGTTCCAGAGAAGCTCGCGCTTGAGGTTTCGAAATCTGGCGGACTACGCGGCTCTCGTCCAGGGCGAGCGGCCAGCGTTCCGGCCCGGTTCAGACTATCGCTACAGCAACACCGGCATGCTTCTGGCGGGGGTGGTGATCGAACGCGTGTCGGGCCAGGACTATTTCGCCTATGTGCGCGACCATATCTTCCAGCCCGCCGGGATGGCCAGCACGGACTCCTGGCCAATGGACGACCCTGTCGCGAACCTGGCGACCGGATATGCTTGGGCGCCGGACGCCCCGCTGGGCTGGCGCGAAAACACCCTGCTTTCACCTTACCGGGGGAGCCCGGCCGGGGGCGGCTTCTCCACCGTGGGCGATCTCCACCGCTTCGCCCTGGCCTTGCAGGACGGCCGCCTGATTTCCGAGACCTCGCGGGCCTGGCTTTGGACCGACCAACCCCCGCATGAGTATGGCGGCGGCTTCATGATCACCCGCTCCATGGCCGGGCGGATCGTGGGCCATGAAGGACAGTTCGACGGCGTCAGCAGCCAGCTCGAGATCTATGTCGACAAGGGATATGTGGTCGTCGTTCTGGGCAATCAGGACGGCGCCGCCCCCGGCCTGGCCGACGCGATCCGCGGCTTGATCGCCGCCGCGGCGTAACGCCTGTCCCGTCCGCATTTGATCGCTCTTTCGCAACTGCGTAAAGATGCGCGCCTTCCACGGGAGTCGCCATGTCCAGCCTGCAGTCGTCCGCCCTCGCCCGCGTCAAGCCGTCGGCCACACTGGCGGTGACCGCCCGCGCCCGCGAGCTGAAGCGCGAGGGCCGCGACGTGATCGGGCTGGGGGCCGGCGAGCCGGACTTCGACACCCCCGAGAACGTCAAGGAGGCCGCCATCGCGGCCATCCGCCGGGGCGAGACCAAGTACACCGACGTGGACGGCATTCCCGAGCTGAAGGCGGCCGTGGCGGCCAAGTTCGCGCGTGAGAACGGCCTGGTCTATGGCGTGAACCAGATCCATGTCGCCCCGGGCGGCAAGACGGTGATCTACAACGCCTTGCTGGCTACCCTGTCGCCCGGCGACGAGGTGATCGTGCCGGCGCCCTACTGGGTGTCCTACCCCGACATGGTGCTGCTGGCCGGCGGCGAGCCGGTGACGGTGGTCGGGCACGAGGCCGACGGCTTCAAGCTGAAGCCCGAGGCGCTGGAGGCGGCGATCACGCCGCGGACGAAATGGCTGATCCTGAACAGCCCGTCCAACCCGACCGGCGCGGCCTATACGGGCGCCGAGCTGGAGGGGCTGGCCGCCGTGCTGCGCTGTCATCCGCAGGTCTGGGTGATGACCGACGACATGTACGAGCACCTGATCTACGGCGACTTCGACTACAAGACGATCGCCCAGGTCGCGCCCGATCTCTACGAGCGGACGCTGACGGTGAACGGGGTGTCCAAGGCCTACGCCATGACCGGCTGGCGCATCGGCTATGCGGGCGGACCGAAGCCGCTGATCGACCTGATGCGCAAGGTGGCGGGGCAGACCACGTCCAACCCGTCGTCGGTCAGCCAGTGGGCGGCGGTCGAGGCGCTGAACGGGCAGCAGGACTTCATCGCCGAGCGCGCGAAGCATTTCGAGGCTCGGCGCGACCTGGTCGTGTCGATGCTGAACCAGGCGACCGGCATCCGCTGCGCCACGCCCGAGGGCGCCTTCTACGTCTATCCGTCGATCGAGGGGCTGATCGGCAAGCGGACCGGGGACGGGACCGTGATCGACACCGACGATACGTTCGCGACCGCCCTGCTGGACGCGGAGGGCGTGGCCGTGGTGCAGGGATCGGCCTTCGGTCTGAGCCCCTATTTCCGCATCAGCTATGCGACCTCGGAATCGGTGCTGGAAGAAGCCTGCCGCCGCATCCAGCGGTTCTGCGCGGGGCTGCGCTGACCGTCTCCCTCCCCCTCCGGGGGAGGGTCGTCGATGCGGAGCATCGGCGGGGCGGGGCCGGCTGAAAAAGTATCGCGTCTGTCCAGCCGGGCCGCTCCCACCCGGTCGCTGCGCGACCACCCTCCCCCGGGGGGAGGGAGAAGCAGTCACGCCGCCCGCGACACCGCGAAATCGGCCAGCTGTTCCAGCGCATCCCGCCATTCGTTCGCCGGAAGGTCTTTCAACGAGGCCTTGGCCGCGTCGGCGTATTCATGGGCCGTGGCCAGGGTCGCGCCGATGGCGCCCGAGCCGATGACCAGTTCTCGCGCGCGACGGAAGTCGTCCTCGGTGCGCTGGCCCTTGTTGATGGTGCGGTCCCAGAAGGCGTCCTCGCGGCCGCGCGTGCGGGCGGCGGCCAGCAGCAGGGGCATGGTCACCTTGCCCTCGCGGAAGTCGTCGCCGGCGTTCTTGCCCAGTTCCTCGGATATACCGCCATAGTCGAGGGCGTCGTCGGCCAGCTGGAAGGCCAGGCCCAGGTTCAGGCCATAGGCGCGAAGGGCCTCGACCGCCTTCTCGCCCGCCCCCGCCCCGACCGCGCCCGATTCGGCGGCGGCCGCGAACAGCTCGGCGGTCTTGGCCGAGATGATGCGCAGATAGGTTTCCTGGTCCAGGTTCAGGTCGTGGGCGCGTGTCAGCTGCAGCACCTCGCCCTCGGCGATGACGCTGGAGGCCCGGGCGAGGATGCCCAGGGCGCGCATCTGGCCGATCTCGACCATGAGCTCGAAGGCGCGGGCGAACAGGAAGTCGCCGACCAGCACGCTGGACGGCGCGCCCCAGATCAGGTGGGCGGCGGTCTTGCCGCGGCGCAGGTTCGAGCCATCCACGACGTCGTCGTGCAACAGGGTGGCGGTGTGGATGAACTCGACCGCGGCGGCCAGCTTGACCGCGGCGGTGATCTCGCCCGTCGCGCCCGAGGCGCGGGCGGCGGCGACGGTCAGCAGCGGACGCAGCCGCTTGCCGCCGGCGCTGACCAGATGGTCGGCCAGCAACGGAATCACCGGCACCTGGGATTGCATGCGGGCGAGGATCAGGGCGTCGACGGCCGCCATGTCGCCCTTCGCCAGCCGAACCAGCGGCTCGACGTCTCCCTTCGAGCGGGGATCGGCGACGGTGACAGCGTCCAACGGAAAACTCACTCGGCGCGGCGCGGGGGGAGGATCGCGCCGGAAAATCCAGCCGCCGCCTTGCCGGGCGGCGATGCGGCGCACAATGGTGATCGGGCCATGAAGGGTCAAGCCGCGTGACCGCCGCACCATCTCAATCCGACGGCGTCGAAATCGTCGAGAACGCCCTGCTGGGCGGCCGCGTCCGGCTGCGCCAGCCCGCGAAGGGCTATCGCGCGGGCATGGACGCGGCTCTGCTGGCCGCCGCCGTGGAGACGGCGCCGGGGCAGCGGGTGCTGGAAGCGGGTTGCGGCGCGGGGGCGGTGCTGATGCAGATCGCGGCGCGGCGGCCGGGCGTCAGCCTGACCGGGGTGGAGCGCGATCCGGCCATGGCGGCGCTGGCGCGGGAGAATGCGGCGCTGAACGGGGCAAAGGCGACCATCGTCGAGGGCGACGTGGCCGCCGGCTTCCGGGCGATGGGACTGGAGCCGTTCGACTGGGCGGTCAGCAATCCCCCCTTCTTCGACAACCCCGGCGCATTGCGCGTGCCTGCACCCGGCAAGCGCGCGGCGTGGATGGCGGACGACGGCCTGAAGGCGTGGACGGACTTCCTGCTGAAGGGGGTGCGCGAGGGCGGCCGGATCGTGGTCATCCACCGCGCCGACCGGCTGGCCAATCTGCTGGCGCTGCTAGGAGAAAAGGCCGGATCCTTTGCTGTACGAGGCGTTCATCCGTATACGGATGAACCAGCCAAACGAGTGCTGGTCAGTGCGATCAAGACGGGCAAGGCGCCGCTGCGGCTGTTGCCGCCGCTGGTGCTGCACGACCGGTCAGGGCCAAAGCACACGGCCGAGGCGGAGGCGATCCTGCGGGGCGAGGCGGCGCTGGGCTGGTGACTCCTTGTCCTTCTCCCCTTGCGGGAGAAGGTGGCAGCCGATGGCTGACGGATGAGGGGTCGCGCAGCCCGGTGAAACCCCTCATCCGACCTCGCTACGCTCGGCCACCTTCTCCCGCAGGGGGAGAAGGGATATGTGCCATCCATGTCCCTGCGCCCCCTCTTCGTCACCCAGGTCTATGAAGCCTCGCTGGCCGCAGGCCCCGGCTTCGCCGCCTTCAACGCCGGCCTGGCCGACGCCTGCCGCATGCTGGCCGTCGAGGATCAGGCCGGACGGGCCTGGTGCCGCGAGCATGGCTATCGCGGCTATACCTCCTACGGCTCGCTGGCCGATCTGCCGCACCGGACGCCCGAGTTCGCCGAGCTGAAGCGCCATCTGGACCGGCACGCCCTGCTCTATGCCAAGGCGCTGAATTTCGATCTGGCGCGCAGGCCGCGGCTGGACAGCCTTTGGGTCAACATCCTCAAGCCCGGCGGCGGACACAGCGGCCACATCCATCCGCACGCCTTCCTGAGCGGCACCGTCTATGTCGAGGTCCCGGACGGCGCCTCGGCCCTGAAGCTGGAGGACCCGCGCCTGCCGATGATGATGGCTCGTCCCGGCGTCCAGGCCGACGCGCCCGAGGCCGAGAAGCCCTTCGTCTATCTGGCCCCGCAGGCGGGCACGGTGCTGATGTGGGAAAGCTGGCTGCGCCACGAGGTCCCGCCGAACGCGGCGAAGGCCGAGCGGATTTCGATCAGCTTCAACTACGCCTGACGCCGGCCAGACCGTCCCAGGCCAGCATGGCCGCGCGCGCCGTGCCGCGCAGTTCGGCGGCCGTGGCGCCCTCGCGGGCGCGGAAGGTCATGCCCTGCTGGACCGTGGTGTAGAAGGCGGCGATGGCCGCCGGGTCGGCGTCCGCAGCGATCTCGCCCGCCGCCTGACCCTCCCGCAGCCGCGCCTCCATCGTCGCCATCGAATCCGTGCGGATTTTCGCCACCTCGCCGCAGGCTCCGTCCGGCAGGGCGTCAGGGTGGGCGCCCGACAGCACGAGCAAGCAGCCCTTGGGCCGATCGTACCGACTGTTGGCCTCGGCCGTCGCCAGCAGCAGGCCCTCGATCGCCTCCCGCGCCGTCCGCGCCTCGCGCATCGAGGCCCACAGGGCGACGCCCGCGGTGTCGGTGTAGAGGCGAACCGCCTCGCGGAAGAGGTCCTCCTTGCTGCCGAAGGCGGCGTAGAGGCTGGGCGAATTGATCCCCATCGCCCCGGTCAGATCGGTCATGGACGCGTCCGCATAGCCCTTGCTCCAGAACACCTGGAGGGCGCGGGACAGGGCTTCATCACGATCGAAACTGCGGGGACGGCCGGCCATGGCGTCTTTCGGACCTCTTTTTCTAACGAGCGATACATAATCCCTTGACGAAGGGAGGCAAGCTTTCCATCTGGCTTTCTGTGTCGATCATTACAGAAAGAGAACCGACCATGACCACCGCCCCTCCCCTCGCCGGCAAACGCGCCCTCGTCACGGGCGCGAGCCGCGGCATCGGCGCCGCCATCGCCCGCCAGCTGGCCGCCGACGGCGCCGACGTCGCCATCACCTACGAGAAGTCCGCCGACCGCGCCGAGGCCCTCGCGGCCGAACTGCGCGCCCTGGGCCGCAAGGCGGTCGCCATCCAAGCCGACGCCGGCTCCACCGACGGACCGGGCAAGGCGGTCGAAGGCGCCGTCGTGGGGCTGGGCGGCCTCGACATCCTCGTCAACAACGCCGGCATCGCAGGCGGGACCCTGTTCGCCGACCAGTCCCTCGAAGAGATCGACGCCCTGCTGAACGTCAACATCCGCGGCGTCATACTGACGACCAAGGCGGCCCTGCCCCATATCGGCGCGGGCGGCCGGATCATCTCGATCAGCAGCGTCCTGGCCGATCGCGTGCCCTTCGGCGGCGTGACGGTCTATTCGGCCAGCAAGTCGGCGCTGCAGGCCTTCACCCTCGGCCTCTCGCGCGAGCTCGGCCCGCAGGGGATCACGGTCAATCTGGTCAAGCCCGGCGCCACCGACACCGACATGAACCCGGCCGACGGCCCCAACGCCCCCGGGATGTTGTCCGGCATTTCGCTGGGCCGTTACGGTCAGCCGCACGAGATCGCCTCGGCGGTCGCCTTCCTCGCCGGTCCGGGCGCCGGCTACATCACCGGAACCAGCATTCTGGTCGACGGCGGCATCGGCGCCTGAGGCGAGACGGACAGCCGGCCAGGCGCCAGTCGCCTACGCTGCAAGCGCCTGGCCGGCATTCGAACGAAACAGACGACAACCATCGCCGTCTCCGAACCGGCAGCTTCGCCGGCCTTCGGCTACGGCTGATCCTTTCCACGAAGGCGGCGCTTGAGCGTGTCGATGTAGTTCCACAGCAGCAGCCCGCCGCCGCCGATCCCTGCGCCGAGCGCAAACGCCAGCGCCGTCTCAAGCCGATCCGCCTGAGCGGGGTGAAACACGGCGACAAGGAAGCCGGCGGTTCCGACAAGGAGCCACCACCACAGCATGACGCGAGTCAGGACCCGCATCATGCGCCAGTGGAATTTTCGATAGCCTTCCCATGCCATTCCGGAACCCTAGCGCCTGGGCCTCCGCCATCAAACTGCCGCGGCGGACCGCTAGTTATTTGCTCAATGACGCGGCGGTCGCTACATCCCGCGCCAACCTCCCCGCACTTCCAAACGACAGGGCGCACCGCACCTCATGGCGCAGCAATATATTTTCCAGATGCAGGGTCTGACCAAGACCTTTCCCGGCGGCAAGAAGATCTTCGAGAACATCTGGCTGAGCTTCTACAACGACGCCAAGATCGGCGTCGTCGGGGTCAACGGTTCGGGCAAGTCGACCCTGCTGAAGATCATGGCCGGGCTGGACACGGAATTCACCGGCGAGGCCCGCGCCGCCGACGGCGTCAAGCGCGGCTATCTGGAGCAGGAGCCCCAGCTCGACGACAGCCTGAACGTCCGCGAGAACGTCGAGGCCTGGTGCGAGGAGAAGCAGTGGGTCAACCGCTTCAACGCCATCGCCATGGAAATGGCCGAGGAATACACCGACGAACTGATGGCCGAGATGACGGCCCTGCAGGAAAAGATCGACGCCGGCGACGTCTGGGACATCGACAGCCGCATCGAAATGGCCATGGACGCCCTGCGCTGCCCGCCCGACGACTGGGAGGTCACCAACCTGTCCGGCGGTGAAAAGCGCCGCGTGGCCCTCGCCCGGCTGCTGCTGTCCAAGCCCGACATGCTGCTGCTCGACGAACCGACCAACCACCTGGACGCCGAGTCGGTGGCTTGGCTGCAGCATCACCTTGAGAACTTCCCGGGCTGCGTGATCCTGGTGACCCACGACCGCTACTTCCTGGACCTCGTCACCAAGTGGACGCTGGAGCTGGACCGCGGCAAGGGCCACCCGCACGAGGGCAACTATTCCTCGTGGCTGGAAGCCAAGACCAAGCGCGTGGTGCAGGAGCAGTCGGAATCCGAAGCCCGCCAGCGCGCCCTGACCCGCGAACTGGAATGGGTCCGCTCGGGCGCCAAGGCCCGTCAGGCCAAATCGAAAGCCCGTCTGGCCGCCTATGAGCGGATGGTGGACGAGCAGGAGAGCATGCGCGGCGCCCAGACCCACGCCGTCATCCAGATCCCGCCCGGCCCGCGTCTCGGCAACGTCGTGCTCGAGGCCGAGGGGCTGGAAAAGGCCTATGGCGACAAGCTGCTGTTCAAGGACCTGACCTTCAAGCTGCCGCCCAACGGCATCGTCGGCGTCATCGGGCCGAACGGGGCCGGCAAGTCGACCCTGTTCCGCCTGATCACCGGCCAGGAACAGCCAGACGCCGGCACGATCAAGGTCGGCGAGACGGTCAAACTGGCCTATGTCGACCAGAGCCGCGACGACCTGGAGCCCAACAAGACCATCTGGGAAGTCATCTCGGGCGGCACCGACGTGATGATGGTCGGCAAGCGCGAGATCAACACCCGCGCCTATGTCGGCAGCTTCAACTTCAAGGGCGGCGACCAGCAGAAGAAGGTGGGACAGCTCTCCGGGGGCGAGCGCAACCGCGTCCACCTTGCCAAGACCCTGGCCACGGGCGGCAACCTGCTGCTGCTCGACGAACCGACCAACGACCTGGACATCGAGACGCTGCAGAACCTCGAGGAGGCGCTGGAAGGCTTCGCCGGATGCGCCGTGGTCATCTCCCACGACCGCTGGTTCCTGGATCGTCTGGCCACCCACATCCTCGCCTTCGAGGGCGACAGCCACGTGGAATGGTTCGAAGGAAACTTCGAAGCCTATGAAGAGGACAAGAAGCGCCGCCTCGGCGTCGAGAGCCTGATCCCGCACCGGATCAAGTTCCAGAAGTTCGGGCGCTAGACCCGATACGGCCTCCGGAGCGATCCGGAGGCCGTTTTTCATTGGGCGCGACTGGACTAGGGTGCCCCCATGACCGACCGCCCCGCCCTTCTGATCATGCAGCGGCATCTGGCGCCGCTGACGACCTTTCTCGAAAGCCAGTGGACCGTCTACCGGTTCTGGGAAGGGCCGCCGCTGGAGGCCCAGGCGGAGATCCGCGCCCTGGTCGTGGCCGGAGAATTTCCACTCGACAAGGCGTTGATCGAACAGCTGCCCAGGCTGCAGCTGATCGCCTGTTTCACCTCGGGCTATGACCGCATCGACACCGAATGGTGCAAGGCGCGCGGCCTGCCGGTCACCCATGCGCCGGGCGTGAACCACGAGGACGTGGCCGACCACGCCATCGGCCTGATCCTGGCCGCGCGACGGCAGATCGCGGCGGGGGACCGCGCCCTGCGAGCCGGGGAATGGACCGCGGATTCGAAGATGATCACGCCGTCCCTGCACGGCCAGAAGGTAGGCGTCGTCGGTCTGGGCGGCATCGGCGAGGCCGTGGCGCGCCGGGCCGAGGCGCTGCGCATGACCGTGAAATGGTGGGGCCCGCGCGAGAAGACCGCCGCCTGGCCCCGCGCCGTCTCCCTGATCGAGCTGGCGCGGGACAGCGACATCCTGGTGGTGGCCTGCAAGGCGGACGACAGCAACATCGGCCTGATTTCGCGCGAGGTGATAGAGGCGCTGGGGCCGCAGGGCCTGCTGGTCAATGTCGCGCGCGGCCAGCTGGTCGACGAGGACGCCCTGATCGCCGCGCTGACGGACGGGCGGCTGGGTCAGGCGGCGCTGGACGTGTTCGAGGACGAACCGACCGACGCCGCGCGCTGGGCGGCCGTGCCGAACACCGTCCTGACCCCGCACACGGGCGGCGCGACGACGGAGGCCGTGCAGGGCATGCTGATGCTGCTGATGCAGAACCTGACGGCGGCCTTCGCGGGCGAACCGTTGAAGACGCCGACGCCCGACTAGCCGCCGTTCGGCGGCTCCATGCCGGGAGGCATGCCGCCCGGGTCGGCCGGCGCGGTCGACGGAACCCTCATCCGGGCGGCGGGCGGCGCCGGCGGGGCGGGCATCATGCTGGCGCGCTCGGTGGGGGTGACGAGCCCGTCGTGGTCCGCGTCCAGACTGGCGAACAGGGCGGCGGCGGCGTTGCGCATCTCGTCCCGCGTGATGCGGGCGTTCCGGTCCGCGTCGGCGCGGGTGATCATCGACCGCATCCGCGGCCCACCTGCCTGGCTCATCGGCGGCCGGGTCAGGACCGCCAGTTCATCGCCGGTGATCATGCCGTCGGTGTTGACATCGAGGCGATCGAACATCTGGTCCTGGCGCGCCTGCATGGCTTCCAGGGTCTGGGGCCCGCCCATGCCGCCGCCCATGCCGGGAGGCGGGGTCTGGGCGCCCGCAGCGCTCGCCGTGGCGAGGACCACGAGTGCGGCGGACGAGGCGAAAGCTATGCGGATCATGGCGTATCTCCTGCCGGGTTCCACTGGACCGGGCGAGTGTACGCCTTTTCAGGCCGGTGTCGCGCGTCGCAATTCGCTTGCCAAATCATATAAGGATATCTTTATATAAACCTATGTCGTTGACCGCCGACCAGACTATCGAAGCGCTGCGCGCCGTGGGCGAACCCACGCGCCTGCGCGTGCTGTCCCTGCTGGCCGGTGAGGAGCTGTCGGTGATGGAACTGTCGCGGATTCTTGACCAGAGCCAGCCGCGCGTGTCCCGGCATCTGAAGCTGATGGCCGACGCCGGGCTGATCGAACGGTTTCCTGACGGGGCGCGGGTCTTCTATCGCCTGTCCTCCGATCCGCTGGCTCGCCGGCTGGTCGACACGGTGCTGGACCTGCTGGACGCCGCCGCCCACGAGGCGGACGACCGGCGGCTGGAGGACGTCCGCCGCGATCGCGGCGCCGCCGCCAGCGCCTATTTCGAACGTGTGGCCCCGCAATGGGACCGCATCCGCTCGCTGTACGTCTGCGAAACCGCCGTGGAGGCGGCGATCACGCGGGCGGCCGGAGATGGACCGTTCGAACGGGTGGTCGACCTGGGCACGGGTTCGGGCCGGATGCTGACCCTGCTGGGCAAGTCGGCGAAGATGTCCGTTGGCCTGGACCTGAGCCAGAACATGCTCAACATCGCCCGCGCCAATGTGACCCGGGCCGGGCTGGACAGGGTCGAACTGCGCCACGGCGACATCTTCGCGACCCGCCTGCCCGAACACAGCGCGGATCTGGTGATGGTGCACCAGGTCCTGCACTACCTCGCCGATCCCGCCGCGGCCGTGGCCGAGGCGGCGCGGCTGGTCATGCCCGGCGGCCGGCTGCTGATCGTCGACTTCGCGCCGCACCAGCTGGAGCATCTGCGCGAAGAGCATCAGCACCGCCGTCTCGGATTCTCCGATCCCGAGATGCGGGGCTGGCTTTCCGGGGCCGGCCTGAAGCCCGGCGCGCCGATCACCCTGCCCCCCGACACCGACGGTCTGACCGTCTCGATCTGGACCGCCCAGCGGCCCGCAGCAGCCAAGGCCAAGGTCGCATGAGCATCGCCCCCCGCAGTCTGGCCGAGGCCCGCGCCCTGTTGCTGTCCCCGCTGGGCCCGGTCGCGCGCGCCGGGCAGGACCAGTCGCGTCCCCGTGTTTCGTTCGAATTCTTCCCGCCCAGGTCGGACGAGGCCGAGGCCAGTCTCTGGAAGGCGGTGACGCGTCTGGCGCCGCTGGAGCCCGAGTTCGTGTCGGTGACCTATGGCGCCGGCGGCTCGACGCGGGAGCGCACCCACCGGACGGTCGAGCGCATCCTGGGCGAAACATCACTGACCCCCGCCGCCCACCTGACCTGCGTCGAGGCGAGCCGCGAGGATGTGGACGCGGTGATCGAAGGCTATCGCGACGCCGGCGTGCGCCACATCGTGGCCCTGCGCGGCGATCCTCCGGGCGGAAATGGTATCGGCGGCGCCTATGTTCCGCGTGCGGACGGTTACGCCAACGCCACCGAACTGACCGCCGCCATCACGGCGAAGGGTGGCTTCGACGTCATCGTCGGCTGCTATCCCGAGGGCCATCCGGAAAGCCCGTCGACGGATCACGACATCGACGTGCTGAAGGCCAAGGTCGACGCCGGAGCGACGCGCGCGATCAGCCAGTTCTTCTTCGACATCGACGCCTTCCTGCGCTTCCGCGACCGGGTGCGGGCGGCGGGGATCACCATTCCGATGTCGCCCGGGATCATGCCGGTGACCAATTTCAACGGGCTGAAGCGGATGTCTGCGGCCTGCGGCGCGGCCGTGCCTGACTGGCTGGCGGCCCATTTCGACGGCCTGGACGACGACCCCGAGACCCGCAAGCTGATCGCCGCCTCGGTCGCGGCCGAGACCTGCGCCCGGCTGCAGGAGGAAGGCTTCGCCGACTTCCATTTCTACACACTGAACCGCGCCGACCTGGTCTATGCGATCTGCCGGGTCCTGGGCGTGCGTGAACAGAAGACGGTGTCTGCGTGACCTATCCCTCCACCCCTTCGGGATTCCCGTCTCCATCTCCGATGGGGAGGAGACAAGGCGGCGCAACCCGTCTCCTCCCTGTTCGCGAAGCGAATGGGGAGGGGGACCACGAAGTGGTGGAGGGGCTTAGCCCGGACACAGGAGCCCAACGATGACCCGCCCCGAACGCATCGCCGCCCTTCACCGGGCCGCGAAGGAGCGCATCCTGGTCCTCGACGGCGCCTGGGGCGTGATGATCCAGCGCAGCGACCTGTCCGAAGAGGATTTCCGCGGCGACCGCTTCGCCGGCCACAACGGGCAGATGAAGGGCAATAACGACATCCTGTGCATCACCCGCCCAGACGTCATCTCCGGCCTGCACGACCAGTATTTCGCCGCCGGCGCCGACATCTCCGAGACCAACACCTTCTCGGCCACGGTGATCGCCCAGGACGACTACAAGCTCGACGCGCAGTCGGTGTGGGACATCAATCTGGAAGGGGCGAAACTGGCCCGCGCCGCCGCCGACCGCTGGACCGCGAAGGAGCCGCACAAGCCGCGCTTCGCCGCCGGTTCGATCGGGCCGCTGAACAAGATGCTGTCGATGTCGTCGGACGTGAACGATCCCGGCGCCCGGCTGGTGACCTTCGACCAGGTCTATGACGCCTATCGCCATCAGGTGAAGGCGCTGAACGAGGGCGGCGTCGACCTCTATCTGATCGAGACCATCACCGACACGCTGAACTGCAAGGCCGCGATCAAGGCCATCAAGGACCTCGAGGACGAGGGCATGGAGGCCCTGCCGATCTGGATTTCGGGCACCATCACCGACCGTTCGGGCCGCACCCTGTCGGGCCAGACGGCCGAGGCCTTCTGGAACAGCGTGCGGCACGCCAAACCCTTCGCCATCGGTTTCAACTGCGCCCTCGGCGCCGATCTGATGCGGCCGTTCATCGCAGAGCTGAGCCGGGTCGCCGACACCCTGGTCGCCGCCTATCCCAACGCCGGCCTGCCCAACGCCATGGGCCAGTACGACGAGGAACCGCACCAGACCGCCCACTTCATCGAGGAATGGGCCGCGTCAGGTCTGGTCAACATCGTCGGCGGCTGCTGCGGCACCACGCCGGAGCACATCCGGCACACGGCGGAGGCGGTGTCGAAACTGCCGACCCGCGAGATTCCCGAACGTCCGGTGGCCATGCGGCTGTCGGGTCTGGAACCCTTTGAGTTGGTAGCGTGAGCGTGGAAAGCCCGAGTCCCTTCGCCGATCCCGCGGCGATTACCCACTACGCGGACAACGCCCGTCGGACCGTGCCCGGGCTGGACGCGGTGCACCGCATGGCGTCGGTGCTTCTTGCGGAGCGTGCGCCTGCGGACGCTCGCATTCTGGTTCTCGGGGCCGGAGGCGGGCTGGAACTCAAGGTATTTGCCGACGATCATCAGGACTGGACGTTCGACGGCGTGGATCCGGCCCCGGCGATGCTCGATCTGGCGCGAGCGACCCTTGGCGCCGACACCGATCGAGTGACTTTCCACACCGGATACATCGACAGCGCACCGGAAGGTCCCTTCGATGGCGGCGCCTGCCTGCTGACCATGCATTTTCTCGACGCAAACCAGCGGCTGGACACGCTCAAGCAGGTGCGGCGGCGTCTCAAGCCCGGCGCGCCGTTCGTGGTCATGCACATCAGCTACGAGCAGGAGGCGCAATCGCGTGAGCTCTGGCTGGACCGCGAGGAGGCCTACCTGGTGGCCTCCGGCGGAGCGCCAGCGGACGCGCGCCGTCGGCGCGAGGCCGTATCGAAGGGGCTGCATAGTCTGTCGCCCGAACAGGACGAAGCTCTCCTGGTTCAGGCGGGCTTCTCCGCCGTCAGCCAGTTCTATTCCGCCTTCACCTTCCGCGGCTGGGTGGCCTACGCCTGATGCGCCCTACATTCATCAACGTCGGCGAGCGGACCAACGTCACCGGCTCGGCCAAGTTCAAGAAGCTGATCATCGACGGCGACTATGCCGCCGCCCTGTCGGTCGCCCGTCAGCAGGTCGAGGCCGGGGCCTCGGTGATCGACATCAACATGGACGAGGGCCTGCTGGATTCGAAGCAGGCCATGATCACCTTCCTCAACCTGATCGCGGCCGAGCCCGACATCGCCCGCGTGCCGGTGATGATCGACAGCTCGAAGTGGGAGGTGATCGAGGCCGGACTGAAATGCGTCCAGGGCAAGCCGATCGTCAATTCGATCTCGATGAAGGCGGGCGAGGCCGAATTCCGCGAACAGGCGGTCAAATGCCTGCGCTACGGCGCCGCCGTGGTGGTCATGGCCTTCGACGAGGTGGGCCAGGCCGACACCGCCGCGCGCAAGGTCGAAATCTGCACCCGGGCCTACCGCATCCTCGTCGACGAGGTCGGCTTCCCGCCCGAGGACATCATCTTCGACCCCAACATCTTCGCCGTGGCGACGGGGATCGAGGAGCACGACAACTACGCCGTCGACTTCATCGAGGCGACGAAGGTCATCAAGGCCACCCTGCCCTGGGCGCGCGTCTCGGGCGGGGTGTCGAACGTGTCGTTCAGCTTCCGCGGCAATGAGCCGGTCCGCCGGGCGATCCACAGCGTCTTCCTGTACCACGCCATCCAGGCGGGCATGGACATGGGCATCGTCAACGCGGGCGACCTGCCGGTCTATGACACGCTCGACCCGACCCTGCGCGAGGCGGTCGAGGACGTGATCCTGAACCGGCCGCAGCGGACCAATGTCTCGAACACCGAGCGGCTGGTGGACATCGCCCCCAACTACAAGGGCGACAAGGGCGTGGCCCGGGTCGTGGACCTGAAATGGCGCGACGCCCCGGTCGGCAAGCGGATCGAGCATGCGCTGGTCAACGGCATCACAGACTGGATCGTCGAGGACACCGAGGAGGCCCGGCTGTCGTTCGAACGGCCGCTGCACGTCATCGAGGGTCCGCTGATGGACGGGATGAATGTGGTCGGCGACCTGTTCGGCTCGGGCAAGATGTTCCTGCCGCAGGTGGTCAAGTCGGCGCGTGTGATGAAACAGGCGGTCGCCCATCTCGAGCCGTTCATGGAGGCCGAAAAGGCCGGCAAGCCGAGGGAACAGGCGGGCCGCATCCTGATGGCCACGGTCAAGGGCGACGTCCACGACATCGGCAAGAACATCGTCGGCGTCGTGCTGCAGTGTAACAACTACGAGGTCATCGACCTGGGCGTCATGGTCCCGGCGGACCGCATCCTCGACGCCGCCGTCGAGCACAAGGTCGATATCGTCGGCCTGTCGGGGCTGATCACCCCGTCCTTGGACGAGATGGTGTTCGTGGCGCGCGAGATGGAGCGGCGCGGTTTCGACATTCCGCTGCTGATCGGCGGGGCGACGACCAGCCGGACCCACACGGCGGTCAAGATCGAGCCCGGCTACCGCGCCGGTTCGACCACCTATGTCATCGACGCCAGCCGCGCCGTCGGCGTGGTTTCCGGCCTGCTGTCGAAGACCGAACGGGCCAGGAACGAGGCCGCGACGCGCGATGAATACGTCCGCATCCGCGAGCAGTATGCGCGCGGCCAGGAGGTCAAGGCGCGCGCCGCCCTGCCCGCCGCGCGCGAGAACCGCTTCCGGCCCGATCCGGCGACGCCTTTGCCCGGCGCCCCGTCCTTCCTCGGCGTGCGCGCCATCGACGGGGACCTGCAGGACCTCGCCGACCATATCGACTGGACGCCCTTCTTCGCCGGCTGGGAGCTGATCGGCCGCTATCCGCTGATCCTCGAGGACGAGATCGTGGGCCAGGCGGCGCGCGACCTGTTCGCCGACGCCCAGGCGATGCTGAAGCGGATCATCGACGAGAAATGGTTCACCGCCCGCGGCGTGATCGGCTTCTGGCCCGCCAACGCCGTCGGCGACGACATCGCCGTCTATGCGGACGAGAGCCGCACCGACGAGATCGCCCGCTTCCATACCCTGCGCCAGCAGATCAAAAAGTCGAACGGCAAGCCCAATCTGGCCCTGTCGGACTTCGTCGCCGAAACCGGCCGGGACTATATCGGCGCCTTCGCCGTTACCGCGGGCCATGGCGAACTGGAGATCGCCAAACGGTTCAAGGACGCCGGAGACGACTATTCAGCCATCATGGCCACAACCCTGGCGGACCGTCTGGCCGAGGCCTTCGCCGAGGCCCTGCACAAGAAGGTGCGCACCGAACTGTGGGGTTACGCGCCCGAAGAGGCCCTGACCGTCGAGGATCTGATCGCCGAACGCTACAGGGGCATCCGGCCCGCGCCCGGCTATCCGGCCCAGCCGGACCATACGGAGAAGGCGACGCTGTTCCGGCTGCTGCAGGCCGAAGACAACGCCGGCATGGCGATCACCGAAAGCTTCGCCATGACGCCCCCGGCGTCAGTGTCAGGTCTGTATTTCGGGCACGCCGAAAGCCACTATTTCGGCGTCGGCAAGATCGATCCGGACCAGGTCGCCGACTACGCCCGGCGCAAGGGATGGGACGTGGCGACGGCCGAACGGTGGCTGTCGCCGATCCTCAACTACGATCCGGGGGACAGGCCTGCCGCCTGACGGCTCTTGGCGAGAGAACACGGCTCCCCTACCCTGATCGCCCGACCGCCGGCCGCCGGAGGTCTTCCGCCGACGACGGACCACCCCCGCGTCTCCAGGACCGCGCCCTATGAGCTCATCGCCTGTGGAAAAGCGGCGTGGATGGCACTGGAGCGACTACTGGCTGAGCGGCCGCGCCGAGGTCATGACGGTCAACACGCCGACCGGCCCTGTCACCTTCGGCGCGGAGGCCCTGTGGGCCGCCTATTTCAACGGCTTCGACGACGGAGCCCGGTTGCTGGACCTGGCCACGGGCAGCGGCCAGGTGGCTGGCTACGCGGCCGCGGCGGCGACCGCGGCTGGCAAGGCGTTCGAGGTCGTCGGGGTCGACTACGCCGAGGCGCCGCCGCCGGGGCCGGACGCCGGATACGCCCTGATGGGGGGCGTGGCGCTGGAGTCCCTGCCCTTCCCGACCGCTCATTTCGACGGCGCCGCCTCCCAGTTCGGACTTGAATACGCCGACCCCCGACCGGCCTTGGCCGAGCTGGCCCGCGTGCTCAAACCCGGCGGCCGGGTCCTGATGCTGATCCATCACGCGGACAGCGCCATCACCCGCCAGACGGCGGACCAGATCGCCGCCTACGATCGGGTATTGGGGACCGGAGGCGTGATCCGGCAGGCGCGGCGGGCCTTCGCCACCCGGCTCAAGCCCGCGCCGCCCGCAACACGGCAGGCCGCGGCGGAGGCCTTTTGCGAGGCCGTCAACCGGGCTGCCGCGCGCCTGGATCCCCGGCCTGCCTTCGAACCCGTGCGGTATCTGGTCGGTTATCTCCGCGACCTGGCCGAGCGGCTGGATTCATACGACCCGGCCAGCGCCCTGGCGCGCCTTGACGCCTTCGAAACCGGCAACGCGGCCTGGCGTCAGCGGCAGCTGTGCCAGACCCGGGCGGCCCTGGACGCGGCGGGGCTGGACGCGTTGGTGGCGCGGGGGACGCGCGCCGGGCTGGAGTTGGCCGAGCGGTCGCCGCAGCATGACGCCGGCGGCGCGCTGATCGGCTGGCGGGTCGGTTTCCTCAGGTCCTGACCGGCGGGCCCTATTCCGCGCCGACCTCGGCCGGCGTCGCCGGGGCGGTGGTGATGTTCTCGCGAATCCGCCGGGCGGCGTGCTCGCAGCGACCGGGCAGGCCGAAGAACAGACCAAAGGCCTGGCTGCGCACAATCTCGTCCTGTCCGACCAGCGGCGTCCACTTGCCGGCGGCCTCCGCCGCCGCGGCGCGGGCGGCGGCGCGGCTGGCCGCGGTCTGGCGCGGCTCCGCGGCGTCCAGGGCCGCGCGGAAGTCGGCGGCCTCCAGCTTGCCCAGACGGATGATTTCCAGATCCAGGGGGTCGCGGTTGGTCAGGGTCTCGCCCAGGGCGATATGGCCGTTCACCAGCGCCTCGCACCAGGCCACCAGCGGATAGTCGCCCTCGGGCGCGCCGCGCGGCATCGGGTTGGCGTAGGCGACAGCCTCGCGGAAGCGCTCGGTCTCCACGGCCTCGACACCCGGGGCGGTGGAGACGACGCCGCTGTCCCGGGCGGGGGCGGGCGTCTGGGTGGACAGCATCAGGGCGGAGACGAGGGTGACCAGCATGGGAATCCGATTTCGAGGATGGACAGGCATCAACGTCTGAACAGGCCGGATGGTTTTTGTGCGGCGGCGAAAACCCGACACCCGACACCCTTGACGCGTGTCAATGAGAGACATCAATCTACGGTGAGGCGACATTCGGTCGCCCGGAGGACTATCTGATGTTTGCAAAACTGACGAAACTCGCCGTCATCGGGGCCACGGCGCTGTCAGCGGCCTACGCCGCCCCTGCGAGCGCGACGGATTACATCCGCGAGCGCGAATACTATTCAGACGCCACCTATACGGTGCAGGTCGGCTACTGGATGAACAACTGCCAGCGGCAGTTCCGCGGCTGGGGCGAGGTCACCCCCTACTACATCGAGCTGTCGCTCGAGCCATGTACGCAGTGGAACAAGAACCCACCCGGCATGAACGGCTGAGCGACCCGGACATCCGGACAGAAAAAGGGGCGGCGGACCATGGTCCGCCGCCCCAGTTGTTTCTCCTCGATCAGACCTTAGAAGCTGGCCGTGACACCGAAGAAGACGTAGCGGCCCAGCGCGTCGTAGAGCTGCGGGTAGGTGTTGTTGTTACCCGTGGTGCCGACGCTGTAGGACAGCGGCGGATCGCTATCCAGGACGTTGTTCACGCCAGCGCGGAGGCTGACCGTGTCCATCACCTGCCAGGTCGCCGCCAGGTCGAGGTAGTTCTGGGAGTCCAGAACCTTGTCGAGGCGCGCGGCGCTGTTGTTCATGCTTCCGTCGGCTCCGAGAACGGCGATCTCAGCTTCGCCGTAGTGACGCCAGGTCGCCGAGAGGTTCATGTCCCAGGGCGAGATCCAGGTCACCCGGGCGCGGTGACGCCACTCGGGGTTCGGCACGCCGCACTGGTTGGCGAAGAAGCCAGCGCAGTCATAGACGCTGTTGGCGAAGCCCAGACCGGTGTCGGTTTCCAGCGACTCCAGCCAGGTGCCGACGAACGAGAACTGCAGCGAACCGTAGGCGGGCATGGCCCAGTCTTCCAGATCGACCGCATAGTTCGCGTTGATGTCGATGCCGGAGGTGGAGACGCCGCCGATGTTGACGTTGGTGTCGATCACGTTGCCGTCGTTGAGCCACAGGGCGCCCGTCGGACCGTCACGCACGATCAGCGAACAGGCGACCGCGTTGCCGGCCGTGTAGCAGGCGTCGAGCGTGTTCTGCGCACCGATCGAACCGATCAGGTTGTCGACTTCGATCTTGTAGTAGTCGAGCGAGACGTTGAAGCGCGGCAGGAACGACGGCGTCAGAACCACACCGACCGTGTAGGTGTCGGCCGATTCCGGCTCCAGGTTGGGGTTGCCGCCCTGGAGGAAGTTGTACTGGCCGGCCGGGCTGTCGAGCAGACCGAGGTCGCGCTCGGTAGTCGTGACCTGCCACGGGTTCGTGCCGACGCAGCTCGCCGGGACGGGGCCCGCGTTAGCCGCCGCACGGCCCGGAGCCGAGCAGGGATCGTAGTCCAGGTCGAACAGGTTGAAGCCCTGCGCGGTGAACAGCTCGATCACGTTCGGCGCCCGCACCGCGCGCGAATAGCTGGCGCGGAAACGGATGTCCTCGACGGGGGCGTAATCCACGCCGACCTTGTAGGTGTCGGCGCCGAAGTTCTCGTACTCGGACCGGCGGTAGGCGCCGTCGATCGAGGCCGAATAGGCCCAGGGCTGATCGTCGGCCAGCGGGATCTGGATTTCACCGAAGACTTCGGCGACGTCCGTATCACCGGTGAAGCCGATCGTCGGGCCGCCCTGACCGGCGCCGTCGCCGGTGGCGAAGGCGTTGTCGGTGACCGAACCCAGTGCGTCACGGCGATACTCGGCGCCGAACGCGACCTGGACGGTGCGCGATGCGGTCGGGAAGGACCAGCCCGTGTCGCCCGTTACGGCGGCGGTGATCACCTGTTGGGTGGTTTCGCCGGTCTGCATCAGCGGGATTTGCAGATAGTCGAGAGCCGCCTCGGTCACGCCGCCCGGCGAGAAGATATCGTAGGGCACGCAGGTCGTGTCCGTGCCGTCGACGACGGACTGACAGGTCGGCACGCCGCCGACGTCGACGACGTCGAGAGCGCGGCCGATGCGGGTGGTCGAGAAGTCGTTCAGATAGGTGCGGGCGAGGCGGACACGCGAGAACTGCGCGGCCACGTCGTAATTCCAGCCCTCGGTGATCTCGCCGCGGACGCCCACGACGCCGCGGTAGGACGTGTAGTTGAGCGAGTCCTGACGACCGCCGCCTTCAGCGTTCCGGCGGCCGATCAGCATGTTGACCGAAGTCACCGGGCCCACGCACCCGATCGCCGTGCGCTGTTGTGCGGAGAGCAGCGCGTTGTCGCACTGGATCGGGACGATCGGTCCCAGGAAGGCGCCCGACGGCGCGATCTGGGCCACGGACTGATAGTCCGAGAACATCAGTTGCGCGAAGACTTCGGCCTTGTCGTTGAGCTCGTAGTGGCCGAACGCACCGAGGGTGTAACGCTCATCCGGGCGCTGGTAGTAGTTCAGCGGGCCGTAGTTGTACTGGCCGGTCGCGGCGCTGAAGGGCGTGAAGGTGCCGTTGCCGGTGCCGGCGGCGCCGGCGACCGTGAGGTCAGCGCCGTTCGCCAGGGAGATGAAACGGCCCGGGAAGGCGGTGCTGGAACCACCGCAGGTGAAGGAGCCTGCCGCCTCGCCGCCCAGGGCGCACGAGGAGTAGTCGCGATCGGCGCCCAGGACCGGGTTGTTGTTGCGGTAGCCGGCGTAGGCCGTGATGTTGCCGCGGCCGTCCGGCGAGGAGACGCCCATCATGACGTTGAGCGAGCGGCTTTCGCCGTCCGAGACGTTGTCGTCGGGCAGTCTGAACTGCGCCGGGTTGCTGGCGGCGCGACCGGCGATGACGTTCCGGAGATTGCCCACGCCGTCATAGTCGTTGTTGTGCTGATAGAAGCCGTACTGGGCGTCGATCTGCAGACCTTCGAAGTCCTTCTTCATGATGAAGTTGACGACGCCGGCGACGGCGTCCGAACCGTAGACGGCGGAAGCGCCGCCGGTCAGGACTTCAACACGCTCGACCAGTTGTTCCGGGATCTGGTTCAGGTCGGCCGCGTCGTCGTTCGGCGAGCCGTAGCCCATCCGGCGACCGTCGATCAGCACCAGGGTGCGCGACGAGCCGAGGTTGCGCAGCGAAACCGTGGCCGTGCCCGAGGCGCCGTTGGAGACGGTCGAGTTCTGGGCGGCGAACGCCTGCGGCAGCTGGGAAACCAGGTCCTCGACCCGGGTCACGCCCGCGATGTCGATGTCCTCGCCGGTCACCTGGGTGACGGGGCTGGTGGTGACCAGGTTGGTCTGCGGAATGCGCGAGCCGGTGACGACGACTTCGTCAAGCTGCGTCTCTTCCTGGGGAGCCGGGGCGGTTTGCGCCATGGCGGGTGCGGCGAAAGCCAAGGCGGCGAAGCCGCCGATCATCGTCGTCGACAGCAGCCGATTACGGGTTTTCTGGGTTCTCAAAGGTCGTCTCCTGATGTTCGACATCTCCCGTCGCCGGGGCGTCGCGGCCTTAGAATGGAATATTCCCTTCTCCCACGGACAGATTCCCCCGCCGCAGTTGCCCGACGTTATGCGCTGGTCCGTACGGTTCGCCAGCATAATTACACAGCTGTAACCCTGTCGAAGCAGGACTGTCGTATTTAGGCCACGATACGGTCACAGCGGCTGTTGCAGCCGTGCCGGTTGACGCTGGGAACGACTTGTCGGACTTAGGACGCAGGGCTGGCGGCCAGCCGGCGAGGACCCATCATGTCGTTCATTTCCAGTATCGCGGCCGCTGCGGCCGTCGCGTCCATCTCCACCGCCGCCGCCGCCGCCGCCGCCCCGCAGCAGGAACGCGCCGGGACCCTGGCCCGTCTGACGGCCTGCCGGGCCATCGCCGACGGTCCCGCGCGCCTGGCCTGCTATGACGCCGCCGTCGGCGCGCTGGACGCCGCCGAACGGCAAGGCGAGGTGGTCGTCATGGATCGCGCCCAGATCGGCGAAGCCCGGCGCCAGCTGTTCGGATTTGAAATGCCGACCCTGCCCCGTCTGTTCGGGGGCGAGGGCGTCGCCGAGCTCGACTCGATCGAAACCACGCTTCAAAGCGCCTCCCAGGTCGCTGACAACCGTTGGGTCTTCCGCCTGGCGGACGGCGGCGTGTGGCGTCAGATCGACTCGGACCGGGTCAATTTCCGAAATCGCGCCGGTCAGCCGGTGCGGGTGCGCAAGGCCACCCTGGGCAGCTTCCTGCTGACGGTCGGCGACAGCCGCGCCGTGCGGGTGCGGCGGCAGTAGCATGGGCCCGCGTCCGCTTTCGCCGACCGTCTGGACCTCGCCGCAGCTGGCGCCGGAGGTCCTGGCGGACCTGGCCGCGTCGGGCGTGCAGCGGATCATCAGCAACCGTCCGGACGGAGAGGACCCGGGACAGCCTACGGCCGCCGAGATGGAAGCCGCGGCGCGGAACGCCGGACTGGACTTTGGCTGGGTTCCCGTATCCGGGACGCCGGGACCCGCGCAGGCCGCCGCCGTGAGGGAGTTGCTGGCCGACGGTCGACCGACGGTGATGTTCTGCCGCTCGGGGACGCGTTCCGCCGCAGCATGGGCGATGGCGGAACGGCTCCGCGGCGTGGATGCGGAGGATCTGCGCGCCGCGGCGGCGGGCGCCGGCTATGATCTCAGCCGGTTGCCGCTCTGACGGATCAGCGAAGAATGGCGACCCGCGCGGCGTAGGGGGCGGGTTCCGGCGTACAGGAGGCCACGGCCAGCTGCATCGCCATGAGACACAGGAAGGCCGCAGCCACGAGCTGGAGCCGATTTGAGACAGCCAGGGCGATGGAAACGGCCACGATGCGCACTCCGCAGAAGGTTTACGAAGTCCTAACGCAAGGTCCGGGCCGCGGCGGATGATCCCCTTTGTTTCGATGCCCCCTTTCGAATACGGCCGGGCCGACGCGGTCTCGCCGCTGATCCAGCGGGTCATCGCGAACAATCCCGGGCCGTTCACCTTCACCGGGACCGGAACCTATATCGTCGGCGGGCCCGACGCCGGAGCCGGCGTGGCGGTGATCGACCCGGGACCGCTGGACGAGACCCATCTGGCGGCGCTGCTGGCGGCCGTGGCCGGCCGGCGCGTGAGCCATGTGCTGGTGACCCATACCCACCGCGACCATGCGCCCCTCGCCCGCCCCTTCGCAGCCGCCGTCGGCGCGCCGGTCCTGGCCGCCCGGCCGCCGGCGCGAACGATCCACGTCTCCGCGGCGCTGGATGAGGAAGACGACGAAACCTTCACGCCGGATGTCGTGCTGGCCGGCGGAGAGGTCGTCAGGGGCGACGGATGGACCCTGGAGGCCCTGGCCACGCCGGGTCACGCCTCGAACCACATGGCCTTTGTCCTTCGCGAGGAGAACGCCCTGTTCAGCGGTGACCATGTGATGGGCTGGTCGACGACGGTCGTGGCCCCGCCTGACGGCGACATGACCGCCTATATGGACAGTCTGGACCGGGTCATCGCCCGGGGCTTCTCGACCCTGTGGCCCACCCACGGAGCGCCGGTGACCGGGCCGGGCCCCTTCCTGGCCGCCTACAGGGCGCACAGGCTGGCGCGGGAGGCCCAGATTGTCGAACGGCTGGCCGCCGGGGACCGGCGGATCGCGGAGATCGTCCCGAACCTCTACGCGGCTGTTGACGCCCGTCTGTGGCCGGCGGCCAGCCTTTCGGTCTGGGCCCATCTGATCGCCCTGGAGGCCGCCGGCCGGGCGCGCGCCCGGCCGAACGCTGCGATCGACGCGGACTGGTCCCTGACCTGAGGCTCAGCGGCTGGTCCGGAGCGCCTCGCTGATGCGGGACGCCATGCGGCAGGCGTCGCCGCCATGAGGCCGGTCGTCGCGCGCGGCGACGCGGATGTCGGTGCGTCCGGGCCGGATACGGATGACGGCGTCATGGTCGAAGCCGAACCAGAAGCTTTCGCGGCTGCCGTCCGCCCGCGCCACGCCGGCGCCGCGAATGGTGAAGCCCGCCTGTTGCAGAGCCCAGGCGGCCGAACCGGGCGCGACCTGGGTCATCACCGGCAAGGCGCCAGGACAGGCCTCGACGCCGGCGGCGGCGCGGGGCCCCCGCCCCCGTCGCTCGTCGTTCAGATCGCCGAAGCCGGGGATCTCCACCAGATCGGTGCTGATGTCCTCGGGCGGAGCGGCGGCCATACGGCCGTTGTGCCAGGCATAGGCGGCCAGGGTTCCTCCGCCCGCAACGACCGCCGCCAGGGCCAGCAGGCCCAGCCGGCGGAAATCGCGCAGCGCGAGAACGAGCGCCGCAAGCGCGGCCGTGGCGCTGACGATCGACAGCCACCAGCCGACCCGCATCGTCAGCAGGTCATAGCCCGTCTCCGGCGACAGGCCGCCCGAGCGGGTCGCCAGCGCGGCGGCCAGCACCAGCAGGGGTGCGGCCAGGCTCAGGGCCAGCAAGGCCCCGACCGCGCCCTGCCCCCGAACCTGCCCCCGCGCTCGCGCCACGGCGTCAGGCCCCCGCCGTCGGCAGGCGATAGTCCTTCATCCGGTCGCGGATCAGCTTCTTGTCGACCTTGCCCGTGGCCCCCAGCGGGATGTCGTCCACGAAGACCACGTCATCGGGCATCCACCATTTGGCGATCTTGCCGTGCAGGAAGTCGAGATGCTCCTGCTTGTTCTGGGCCTCACCGGACTTCAGCTTGACGATCAGCACCGGCCGCTCGTCCCATTTGGGGTGGGCCGCGCCGATGACGGCCGCCAGTTCGACCTTCGGATGGCCGACGGCGATGTTCTCGATCTCGATCGAGCTGATCCACTCGCCGCCGGACTTGATCACGTCCTTGGCGCGATCGGTGATCTGCATGAAGCCGTGCTCGTCGATCGTCGAGACGTCGCCCGTATCGAAAAAGCCCTCGTGGTCGAGGATGTCGCCCCCCTCGCCCTTGAAATAGGCGCCGGCGATGGTCGGGCCCTTGATCATCAGACGACCATAGGTGTGCCCGTCGTGCGGCATGTCCTGACCGGCGTAGTTCTTCAGCTTCAGCTCGACGCCCAGAGGCGGCACACCCTGTTTGACGCGCCATTTCATTTGCTCGTCATAGGGCAGGGCCAGCAGTTCAGGCGGCAGGTTGGACAGGGTGCCGATCGGCGAGGTTTCGGTCATGCCCCAGCCCTGGAGCACCTCGATGCCGAACTCTTCCTGGAAGGCGCGGATCAGGCTTTCGGGCACCGCCGAGCCGCCGATCAGCACCTTTTTCACCGTCGGGATGCGCAGGTTGTTTTCGCGCAGATGCGTCAGCAGGCCCTGCCACACCGTCGGCACGGCGGCCGAGAAGGTGACGCCCTCGCTCTCGATCAGCTCATAGATGGCCGCGCCGTCCATGCGCGCGCCCGGCATCACCAGCTTGGCGCCCGAGGCCGGTCCCGCAAAGGCGATGCCCCAGGCGTTGGCGTGGAACATCGGCACCACCGGCAGGATCACCTCTTTCGGAGACGGTCCCAGGACGGTGGACTGCATGCCCAGCAGCGTATGGATGAAGTTCGAGCGGTGCGAGTACAGCACCCCCTTGGGATTGCCGGTCGTGCCGGAAGTGTAGCAGAGGCCGCAAGCGGTCTGTTCGTCAAATCCGCCCCAGGCCACGTCTTCCGAGGCCGTCCCCAGCAGGGCCTCATAGCATTCTGCGCCGGGCAGCCGGGTCGCCGGCATGGTCAGTTCGTCGGTCAGAACCACCACCCGCTCCACCGTGGGGCAGTGCGGCAGCACGGCCTCCAGCAGGGGAATGAAGGTCAGATCGACGAAGATGATCTTATCCTCGGCGTGGTTGATGATGTAGGCCAGTTGCTCGGGAAACAGGCGCGGATTCAGGGTGTGGCAGACGGCGCCCATGCCCATGATGCCGTACCAGACCTCCATATGGCGGCCGCTGTTCCAGGCCAGGGTGGCGATACGGTCCCCGACCTTGACGTCCCAGTCCTTCAGCACGCTGGAGACGCGTTTGGCCCGGGCGTGGATCTCGGCATAGGTGACGCGGACGATCGGTCCCTCGACCGAACGGGTGACCACCTCGCGGTGGCCGTGCCAATTTTTCGCATGGTCCAGGATCTTGTCGACCGTCAGCGGCCAGTCCTGCATCAATCCGAGCATCACGATCCCTCAAGCCTGCGCCTGCTTTTCGAGGCGCTTTAAAGTCACGCTATCGGCGTGATCGTCGATAAGCAACGTGACGCAGGGTCACCCGCAGACCTGCCCGGCTTGGCGAAACCGGTCGCGGAGTCCTAGAAGCGGCCCATGTCCATTCTTATCGCCATCACCGGCGGCTCCGGCTCCGGCAAGAGCACCCTGGCGGAAGCCCTGGTCTCGGCCCTGCCGGACGGCAGCGCGGTGCTGTTGCGCGAGGATTCCTACTATCGGGACGCGGCGGACCTGCCAGACTTCGACCCCCGCACGTTCGACTTCGACGACGTGGCGGCGCGCGATCACGACCTGATGATCCGGGACCTGACCGCGCTGAAGGCGGGCGGCGGCATCACGGCGCCGGTCTATTCCTTCATCCGCCACGGGCGCGAGCCGGGCGGCGAAGCCGTCGCGGCGGCGGATGTCGTGATCGTCGAGGGCACCCATGTGCTGTGCACGCCCGACCTGGTTCGCCTGTTCGATATCCGCGTCTTCGTCGACACCCCTGCCGACATCCGCTTCATCCGCCGTCTGCTGCGCGACCAGGCCGAACGGGGACGCACGGCGGACTCGGTCATCGACCAGTATCTGGCCACCGTCCGGCCCGGACATGAACGGCTGACCGAACCGTCGCGTCTGAACGCCGACTTCGTCGTGGCGGACGCCACCGCCGCGGTGCGTCTGGAGGATCCCCAGGCCGTGGTGCGGCTGGCCGCCCCGGTGCTGGCCCATCCGCTGCTGGTGGCCCTGCTCGACCGCTGATTGTCCGGAGCCGTCCGCTCCCTCTTGCTCCCCGCCCGATGACGGGCCAACCTCGCCGCTCCAGCAAGCAGCGAATTTCATGCAGGCCACGGCGGCGCAACACCCTCCCCTCCCGGATCCGAAGCGCGAGTCGATCCTGCGGCACGCACGCCGGGCCTTCGTCACGGAGGGCTACGCCGGAGCCAGGATCGAACCGATCGCGCGCGACGCCGGAGTCTCCACCGCGACCCTCTACGCCCTGTTCGACGGCAAGGCCGAGCTGTTCACCGCGGTGATCGAGGACGCCACCGGCGATTTCCATCGTCTGATGCAGCGGGTTCGCATGGCCGACGGTCCCGCGCGCGCGCGGCTGACCTGTTTCGCCGTCGCCTACGCCGGATTCATGGCCGATCCCTTCATCCGCTCGGTGTTCCGGCTGGTCATGGCCGAGCGGCCGCGGTTTCGCGACGTGGCCATGCAGGCCTTCGACCGCGGCAAGGCGGACTTCGGCAAGGTGCTGATCGACGCCCTGCGTGAACTGGTCGAGCAGGGCGAACTCCGGATCGAGCGCACCTCCTGGGCGGCGGGCCAGCTCATGGGAATGATCGAACATCCCGTCTTCTTCATGCCGCTGGTCACCGGGGACGAGGTCATGCCGGTCCGCGCCGTGGACCAGATCGCCTCCGACGCGGTCGAGACCTTCCTGGCCCGCTACGGCGTCTGAGGATCAGGGCTGAAGCCGGGTCCGGGTCCAGTCCGCGCCGGTCCTATCGAACCTCAGCCGGTCGTGCAGGCGGAACGGCCGGTCGCGCCAGAATTCGATCTGGTCCGGCACGATGCGCCAGCCCGTCCAGCGTTCGGGCCGCGGCACGTCCCGGCCTTCGAACCGCGCCGTTTCGCGGGCCACGGCCCGTTCCAGCGCCTCACGGCTTTCCAGCGGCCGCGACTGTTCCGAGGCCCAGGCCCCGATGCGGCTTTCACGCGCCCGGCTGGCGAAATAGGCGTCGGCCTCGGCCGGGGACACCGGTTCGACCCGTCCACGCACCCGCACCTGCCGGCGCAGGGATTTCCAGTGAAACAGCAGCGCCGCGCGGGGCTGGCCGGCCAATTGCCCGCCTTTGTCGCTCCCGGCGTTGGAATAGAAGGCGAAGCCGCCCGCATCGACATCCTTGAGCAGGACCACCCGGCTGTCGGGCGCCCCGCTCGCATCGACCGTGGACAGGGTCATGGCGTTGGCGTCGTTCGGTTCCGTCCCCCTGGCGTCGTTCAGCCAGTCGATGAACAGCGAAACCGGGTCGGGCCGCTCGAAGATCGTCTCGTCGCCGTTGGCCGCCAGGGCGGCGGCGTAGTCGCGGGCGTATTCCTCGCGGGTCGGGCTGGACGGGATCACGGGTGCGGTCATGGGGCTCAGATAGTCCATCCGGCGCGGTCGGGCGAGAGCGTCACGGTTAACCGGGCATTGACTCTATGTCGCGCCTTAGTGGCGGCATGCGCGCCCGATCGCTCCCCGAGGTCGTTTCGACCCGTGACGCCTATGCCCTGCTCGGCCTGACCGGCCCGGCGGAAGGCGCGGCGCTGACCGCCGCCTTCCGCACCGCGATCAAGGCGGCGCGGCCAGATGCGCCGGGCGGCGGCGAGGACCGGTTCCGCAAGGTTATCGCCGCCTGGCGCCTGATCCAGCAGGAGACGGCCCCGCTGGCTCTCGCCGCGCCGGCGCGGGCCGCCCCCGCCCTGCCCGTCGTCGGCCTGGATCCGGACGCAGCCCTGAACGGCGGCGTCGTCGAGGTGCGGCTGGGCCGCCGCAGGCTGCGCGTGCGCGTTCCCGCCGGCCTGCGCAGCGGCGAACATCTGCGGCTCAGGGGGGCGGGCGAGGCCGGCGCCGACCTGTATCTGCCCGTGCTGGTGCGGGGCGACGGACGGCTCAGCGCGGTGGGCGACGATCTCTACATGACCTGCCCGGTCCCCCTCCGGCTGCTGGAGGACGGCGGGCGGCTGGAGATCCAGACCCATGCCGGCCCGCGCTCGGCCTGGCTGGTCGGCGGGCATCAGCCGCTGCGGTTGCGCCTCAAGGGCCTGGGCCTGCCGGCCCGCGGCGCGCGGCCCCGGGGACATCTGTTCGTGACGCTGGAGCCGTCCGAGGACGCGCCGTCGGCGGCCGAGGATCTGCTGGTCCGGTTCACGCGCGTCTGGACGCCGGACCGGCTGGCGGCCTAAGCCTGACGGGTCATGTCGCACAACACCTTCGGCCATCTGTTCCGCGTGACCACCTGGGGCGAGAGCCACGGGCCGGCGATCGGCTGCGTCGTCGACGGCTGCCCGCCGCTGATCCCGCTGACCGAAGCGGACCTTCAGCCCTGGCTGGATCGACGCAAGCCCGGCGGCAGCCGCTTCGTGACCCAGCGGCAGGAGAGCGACACGGCCCGCATCCTGTCGGGCGTGTTCGACGATGGCGCCGGCCCCGTGACCACCGGCACGCCCATCGCCATCCAGATCGACAATGAGGACGCCCGCTCGAAGGACTATGGCGAGATCGCCCGCGCCTTCCGGCCCGGCCACGCCGACTTCACCTATCAGGCCAAATACGGCGTGCGCGATCATCGCGGCGGCGGCCGGTCGTCGGCGCGCGAGACGGCCGTGCGGGTCGCGGCGGGCGCCGTGGCGCGCAAGGTGCTGGGCGACGGCGTGCGCATCCGCGCGGGAGTCGTCCAGCTGGGCCCGCACAGGATCGCGCCGGAGGCCGTGGATTTCGACGCGGTGTACGACAACGCCCTGTTCGCGGCGTCAACGGCGGTCGTGCCGGCATGGGAAGAGTATCTGGACGGCGTCCGCAAGGCCGGCTCGTCCATCGGCGCGGTCGTGGCGCTGGAGGTCACGGGCGTTCCCGCCGGCTGGGGCGCCCCCGTCTATGGCAAGCTGGACGCGGAACTGGCCGCCGCCATGATGTCGGTAAACGCGGTCAAGGGCGTCGAGATCGGCGCGGGCTTCGGCTCGGCCGAGCTGTCGGGCGAGGAGAACGCCGACCAGATGCGGATGGGAGACGACGGCCTGCCCGTCTTCCTGTCCAACCACGCCGGGGGGGTTCTGGGCGGCATCTCGACGGGCCAGCCTCTGACGGCCCGGATCGCCTTCAAGCCCACCTCCTCCATCCTGACCCCGCGCCAGACCATCACCCGCGACGGCGAGGAGACCGACCTGCGGACGAAGGGACGTCACGACCCGTGCGTCGCCCTGCGCGGCGTGCCGGTGGTCGAGGCCATGGCGGCCTGCGTGCTGGTGGACGCCATGCTGCGGCATCGCGCCCAGATAGGCTGAGCCCTTTCAGCTACTGAGACTGTTGCTTATATAGGCGCCAGCGAGGTTCATAACCCTCGAACCCCGGGAGCATCCCCATGATCGACGTCAGACCTTTTGCCAGCCTCGGCGGCGCGAACCACGGCTGGCTGAACGCCAAACACCATTTCTCCTTCGCCAACTACTATGACCCTGCCCGCATGAGCTGGGGCCGGCTGCGCGTCTGGAACGACGACGAGATTGCGGCCCGGTCCGGCTTTCCGCCCCACCCGCACTCGGACATGGAGATCATCACCTACGTCCGCACCGGGGCCATCACCCATGAGGACTCCATGGGCAACCGCGGCCGGACCGGCGCCGGCGACGTCCAGGTGATGAGCGCGGGCACGGGCGTGCGCCACTCGGAGTTCAACCTCGAGGACGAGACCACCACCCTGTTCCAGATCTGGATCGAGACCGACAAGCCAGGCGCCAGGCCGGGCTGGGGCATGAAGCCCTTCCCGAAATCGGACCGGACCGGAAAATTCCAGGTCCTGGCTTCCGGCGACGCCTCGGATGAGGCCCTGACCATCAATGCCGACGCCAGGGTGCTGGGCGCGACGCTGAACGCGGGCGAGAGCCTGACCTACAGCCTCGGCGAAGGCCGCCGCGCCTATCTGGTGCCCGCCGTCGGCGAGGTCGAGGTCAATGGCGTGCCGCTGAACGCACGCGACGGCGCGGCCATCAAGGACGAGGCCGAGATCACCATCACGGCCAAGGCCGACGCCGAACTGGTGATGGTCGACAGCCTCTGACCTCCGTCAGGGCATGCTGAACAGGACGCGGACCCAGCCCACCGCCTGGGCCTGCTCCAGGGCCTCGAAGATCGGGATGGCCAGGAAGAAGGCCAGGCCATCCCGCAGGGTCGTCAGAAAGAACACGGGGCGAACCTCGATCGTCTCGGTGTCCCGCCACCTTGAGAACCGCGGCCAGAACCTGGGGGTGCGGGCGCAATAGGCCCGGTACTCATCGCCGAACGTGGTCGTCAGCCAGATCTCTTCCTGTCTCACGGTGACGTAGAAGACCGCCACGGCGATGATGAGGAACAGGCCGGCGATGACAAGGCTGCCCGTCTGGGCGCCCATGCCGAAGGCGCCGATGAAGCTGAACAGATACAGCGGATTGCGGCACAGGGAGTAAGGCCCGGTGCTGACAATCTCAGCCTTCTTGCGGCCGCCGATGTAGAGCGAACACCAGGCGCGGCCGACAACGCAGATCACGATCATGGCGAGACCTACCGCCTCGACACCGTCGTGTAGCCAACGGGCGGACACCAGGGTCTTGCTGATTGCGGCGAGGGCGCAGGTCGCGATGAGCGCGAAGAGCAAGGCGGCTTTTCGGATCAGTTGCACGCGGCGAAGGTGGTGGGGATCTGACACGTGAACGCCTCCTCAGGTGGAGACGGAAAGAACGCCCTGTACGATGCGGAAACCGCCACGGTCGCCCAACTCGCGCGACCTTCAGCAGAACGGGACGCCAAACACCCGCTCAATGCAAGGCCGCAATGTTCTGCCCGCCTGTAGCCAATGAAAACCCCGCCCGGAACAATCCGGCCGGGGTTCTCAATAGTTGGCTTCAGTCCGTCAGTGGGTCGCCGGCACCGTGCCGGCGTCCTGGATCGGCGGGGCGGTCGGCAACGGATCGGTCGCCTCGTCCCACTCCACCGGGGTCAGGGTGCCGGTCAGGGCCCATTTCAGGGCCTCGTCGGCCGTCTTGATCGGGACGATCTCCAGCGCCGACTTCACATTGTCGGGCACGTCGGCGAGGTCCTTCTCGTTTTCTTCCGGGATCAGCACCGTCTTGATGCCCGAGCGAAGGGCCGCAAGCAGCTTCTCCTTCAGGCCGCCGATGGCGGTGACCCGGCCGCGCAGGGTGATCTCGCCGGTCATGGCGATGTCCTTGCGGATCGGGATGCCGGTCAGGACCGAGACCATGGCCACGGTCATGGCCACGCCCGCCGAGGGACCGTCCTTGGGCGTCGCGCCGTCGGGCACGTGCACGTGGATGTCGGTCTTCTCGAACGCCGGCGGCTTGACGCCGATGCTGAGCGAACGGGCCCGGACGTAGGAGGCGGCGGCGGAGATGGACTCCTTCATCACCTCCTTGAGGTTGCCGGTCACGGTCATGCGGCCGCGGCCCGGCATCTTGATCGCCTCGATGGTCAGGATCTCGCCGCCGAACTCGGTCCAGGCCAGGCCGGTGACGATGCCGACCTGATCCTCCTCGTCCGTCTCGCCGTAGCGGAACTTACGAACCCCGGCGAACTCGGCCAGTTTGGCGTCGTCGATGGTGACCGAGAGCGTCTTGTTCTTCGACATCTCACGCACCGACTTGCGCGCCAGGCCGCCCAGGGCGCGTTCCAGCGACCGCACGCCGGCTTCCCGGGTGTAGTAGCGGATCAGGTCGCGGATCGAGCTGTCCGGGACGATGAATTCGGCCGGCTTGAGCCCGTTCTCGGCCGTCACCTTGGGCAGGACGTGCCGCTTGGCGATCTCGACCTTCTCGTCCTCGGTGTAGCCGCTGACCCGGATGATCTCCATCCGGTCCATCAGGGGCTGGGGCATGTTCAGGCTGTTGGCCGTGGTCACGAACATGACGTTGGACAGGTCGTAGTCGACCTCCAGATAGTGGTCCCCGAACGCATTGTTCTGCGCCGGATCCAGCACCTCCAGCAGGGCCGAGGACGGATCGCCCCGCCAGTCGGCGCCCAGTTTGTCGATCTCGTCCAGCAGGATGAAGGCGTTGGTGGTCTTCACCTTCTTCATTGACTGGATGATCTTGCCCGGCATGGAGCCGATGTAGGTCCGGCGGTGGCCGCGGATCTCGGCCTCGTCGCGCACGCCGCCCAGCGACATGCGGATGTATTCCCGGCCGGTGGCCTTGGCGATCGACTTGGCCAACGAGGTCTTGCCGACGCCCGGAGGGCCGACGAGGCACAGGATCGGACCCTTCAGGCTGTTGGTGCGCGACTGCACCGCCAGATACTCGATGATCCGTTCCTTGACCTTCTCGAGGCCGTAGTGGTCCTCCTCGAGGATGGCCTCGGCCTTTTCGAGGTCGATCGGCTTCGTCTTGGCCTTGCCCCACGGGATCGACAGCAGCCAGTCGAGGTAGTTCCGCACCACCGTCGATTCCGCCGACATCGGGCTCATGTTGCGCAGCTTCTTGACCTCGGCCTCGGCCTTGACGCGAGCCTCCTTGGACAGGCGCGTCTTACGGATGCGCTTCTCCAGCTCCATGATCTCGTCGCGGGCGTCGTCGGTCTCGCCCAGCTCGCGCTGGATCGCCTTCATCTGCTCGTTCAGATAATATTCGCGCTGGGTCTTCTCCATCTGGCGCTTCACACGCGAGCGGATCTTCTTCTCGACCTGGAGGACGGAAATCTCGCCCTCCATCAGGCCGTAGACCTTCTCCAGGCGAGACGGCACGGCGATGGTCTCCAGCAGGCCCTGCTTGTCGGCGATCTTGACCGACAGATGGGCGGCCACCGAGTCCGCCAGCTTGGACGGGTCGGTGATCTGGGGGATGGAGCTGAGCGCCTCGGGCGGCACCTTCTTGTTCAGCTTCACATAGTTTTCGAACTGCTCGATCACGGCGCGCAGCAGGGCTTCCGACTGCGCCGGCTCGCCCGGATCGTCGGCGATCTCGACGGCCTCGGCCTCGAAATACTCCGTGCGGTCCGTGAATTTGGTCAGGCGGGCGCGGCTCTTGCCCTCGACCAGCACCTTGACGGTGCCGTCAGGCAGTTTGAGCAGTTGCAGGACCGTGGCCAGGACGCCGATCGGATAGATCGCGTCCGCGGCGGGGTCGTCATCGACGCTGTTCTTCTGGGTCGCCAGCAGGATCTGCTTTTCACCCTTCATGATCTCGTCGAGCGCCTTGACCGACTTCTCGCGTCCCACGAACAGCGGCACGACCATGTGCGGAAAGACGACGATGTCTCTCAGCGGCAGGACGGGCAGGGTTTTGGTCTCGGACATGATGCGTACTCTCTAGCGGGGTCCTCGTTGATCTCGGACCCGCCGCGTCGGCGTCGGAAGCGGCTGTGCTTCCCGTTTCGACTCGGCCCGCCATTCGGCGGCCTTCGAGTGAGTATGTGGTTCTGCCGACGCCGGGTTCAAGCGTCGCTGGTAGACGCCGCCGGTTTCCATCCACAAGGGCCCAACCCGCACGGCGGGCCCACAGTTCTCCGGCTGTCAGCATGGCCGATGCGCCGGCCCGGCGATCAGGGCAAGATCCAACCGGGGGCAGTTGTGGCCCGGACGCACCATGGCGGGCACAGAAAAGGGCGGGCCCGTCCGGACCCGCCCTCATTCATGTCGGAAGGACGGTCAGGCGGCGCTGTCGGGCGCGGCCTTCTTGGACTTGGTTTCCGAATAGATCAGTAGCGGCTGGGCCTTGCCCTCGATCACCTCGGCGTTGACGACGACTTCCTCGACGCCCTCGAAGGTGGGCAGTTCGAACATCGTCTCCAGCAGGATGCCTTCCAGGATGGAACGCAGGCCGCGGGCGCCGGTCTTGCGGGTGATGGCCTTCTTGGCCACGGCGATCAGGGCGTCGTCGGTGAACGTCAGATCGACGTTCTCCATCTCGAACAGGCGCTTGTACTGTTTGACCAGGGCGTTCTTGGGCTCGGTCAGGATGGTGACCAGGGCTTCCTCGTCCAGGTCCTCCAGCGTCGCCAGAACGGGCAGACGGCCGATGAACTCGGGGATCAGGCCGAAACGCATCAGGTCGTCCGGCTCGACGCCCTTGAGGATGTCGCCCGTGCGGCGCTCGTCGATTTCCTTGACCTTGGCGCCGAAACCGATCGAGGCCCCGTCGCCGCGCGCCGCGATCACCTTCTCGAGGCCGGCGAAGGCGCCGCCGACGATGAACAGGATGTTGGCGGTGTCGACCTGCAGGAACTCCTGCTGCGGGTGCTTGCGGCCGCCCTGCGGGGGCACGGAGGCGACGGTGCCTTCCATGATCTTCAGCAGGGCCTGCTGCACGCCCTCGCCCGAGACGTCGCGGGTGATCGAGGGATTGTCCGACTTGCGCGAAATCTTGTCGATCTCGTCGATGTAGACGATGCCGCGCTGGGCCCGCTCGACGTTGTAGTCGGAGGACTGCAGCAGCTTGAGGATGATGTTCTCGACGTCCTCGCCCACATAACCGGCCTCGGTCAGGGTGGTGGCGTCGGCCATGGTGAAGGGCACGTCGATGATGCGCGCCAGCGTCTGGGCCAGCAGCGTCTTGCCCGAGCCGGTCGGCCCGATCAGCATGATGTTCGACTTGGCCAGCTCGACGTCGTTGTTCTTCGTCGCGTGGTTCAGGCGCTTGTAGTGGTTGTGAACGGCGACGCTCAGCACCTTCTTGGCGTGGCTCTGGCCGATCACATAGTCGTCAAGGACCTCGCGGATCTCCTTGGGCGACGGCACACCGTCCTTGGCCTTGGAGAACGAGATTTTGTGCTCTTCACGGATGATATCCATGCACAGTTCGACGCATTCATCGCAGATGAACACGGTCGGCCCGGCGATGAGCTTGCGCACCTCATGCTGGCTCTTCCCGCAGAACGAGCAGTAGAGCGTGCTTTTGGCGTCTGTGCCGGCGGCTTTGGTCATCGAGCCTTCTCACTCCCGCGGTTCACCCCGATATGGGGCTAACGCGCATCCTTCGCGTTGATTCCCGGACAATGGGCGCAAAGGTCTTCAAAAATTGACAATCACCCATCCAGACGCCCTCCACAACCCCGGCCAAGCGTGGCCGGAGTCCGAAGCGGACGGTTCACTGTCGGGGGAGATCGCGGCGAATGTCTGACATGGGAAGTCCAGGCCTGTTTCACCAGCCGCCTCGCAAGGATCAGGCCATCGTCGCCTTCGATTTCGACGGCACCCTGACGGTTCGCGACAGTTTCACCCGGTTCCTGCGCTGGCGGGCCGGCGCCGGCGGCTGGTTCCTCGGCCTGACGCGGATGGCCCCGGATCTGGCCGCCTATGCCGGCGACCGCGACCGGGGCCGGCTCAAGGCCGCCTCGGTGCGGGAGTTCCTGAAGGGCACGCCGCGCGCGCAGCTGGAGGCCGACGCCGAGGCCTTCGCCGGTCAGGTCTGGCCCGGCTTCCTCCGCTACGACGCCCTCGCCTGCTGGAAGGACTGGGGGCAGAGGGGCGCCTATCGGGTGATCGTCACCGCCAGCCCCGAGACCACGGTGGCCCCGTTCGCCCACCGGCTCGGCGCGGAGGCCCTGCTCGGCACCCCGCTGGTGTTCGACGGCCATGATCGGGTGACGGGCGCCTTCGCTGGCCCCAACTGCCGGGGCGAGGAGAAGGTCCGCCGGCTACGGGCGACCTTTGGCGAGGATATGAAACTGGCGGCGGCCTATGGCGACACCACCGGAGACACAGAGATGCTGGCGATCGCCGACGAGGCCGGGTTCCGGCGGTTCAAGGGCTGAGTCCGGCCGTCAGCGACCCTCGGCGTCCACGTCGAAAACGACAGCCTTGCCGCGCGAGGTGGGGCTCCAGCCGGCTTCGATCACCGCCGCCACGGCGTTGCGGATATGGTCAGTGTTGACGAACTGCTTCTCGGTGTCCGGCCGCCCGTTCGGGCGCAGGGGCGGCGGGAACTGGACGACAGCCTCGCGCTTGAAGTCGGCCAGCCGCAGGGTCACGGCGACGCCCTCCCACTTTCCGCCGCTCAGGGGCCGGGGCTGTCGCCGAAGCTCCCAGTGATAGATGTCGCCGTCGACCTCGACGGTCCCGCTGTTGTCACGCGTCTGCATGGGCAGATCCCTATCACAGCGCCGCGGACGCTAGTCGCCGAATTCGGCATCCCGAAGCGCTTGGCCGATCCGCGCGACCAGCCCCGGCTCCTCGTGCATGAGCGAATGATCTCCGGACGCCAGGACGATCAGCTGCGTAGCCACGCCCTGGCGCCTGAGGGCCCGCTCCAGTCGCGACGAGGCCTCCCAGGGGACAGTGGCGTCGTTCCGCGCCCCGACAACGATTGCCGTCCCGTCGTACCCGTCCAACGCGCGTGCGATGTCAAAGCCCGGCACGTCGTCAGCGATCACCGGTCGAACCAGTCTCCCCAGCGGACCGGCCCGCGCCGCGGCTCCGGCACGCACCACCTGGTCGAAGCTCTGGAAGGTGGCGACCAGCACCACATCCGACGGCGTGGCGCTGCGTCCGGCCAGATCGCCGCAGACCGTCCCCCCAAGCGAATGTCCCCAGAACGCCAGGTCGCCTGTCCGTCCCTCGCCAAAGGCGCGGTCAACCCGCGCGGCGATCGCGGCGTTCATCTCCTCGAATTCCCGCGGCCGGCCGTCGCCGGAGCTGTCTCCGTAGCCGGGATAGTCGAAGATCCAGACGTCCCCCAGCGGCGCGAGCAACTGCACGATCTTCTGCCCGGACACCTCGCGACGGAACATGTTCCCGCCGCAGAAGACGATCAGCGGGCGGCGCTGTGCGTGCTCGAACCGGGTCAGGGCGACAGCCCCGAACGGCGCCGCAATGGTCTCTTCGGTCACCGCCAGGCCCAGCCGTCGGCCGGCGTCGGCCAGATCGACGCCCGCGCTGATGCGATAGCCTGACGCCGCCAGCCGCCGGTCGGTCGGAACGACGTCGTCGCCCGACAGTCGGTAGGGGTAGCAACCGCCCAGGACGACCGAAGTCGCCAGCAGCAGAGCGGCCGACCTGCCCACCGGACCGGCCTTCATGTCAGACCGTCTTGACGCCGTCGCCCTCGGCCTGCTCGCGGCGGTCGTAGACGTGGTCGACGATGCCCCAGGCCTTGGCTTCCTCGGCGCTCATGAAGTGGTCGCGGTCGAGGGTCTTTTCGACTTCCTCATAGGTCCGGCCGGTGTGATGCACATAGATCTCGTTCAGGCGGCGCTTGGTGTAGCGGATGTCCTCGGCGTGACGCTCGACGTCCGACGCCTGGCCGCGGAAGCCGCCCGAGGGCTGGTGCACCATGATGCGGGCGTTCGGCAGGGCCACGCGCTGGCCGGCGGCGCCGGCGGCGAGGATCAGGGAACCGGCCGAGGCGGCCATGCCCATGCATACGGTCGAAACCGGCGAGCGGATGTATTGCATGGTGTCGTAGATCGCGAGCGCCGAGGTCACCTGACCGCCGGGGCTGTTGATATACATGCTGATCTCCTTCTTCGGGTTCTCCGATTCAAGGAACAGCAGCTGGGCGCAGATCAGCGACGCCATCGAGTCCTCGAAAGGACCCGTCAGGAAGATGATCCGCTCGCGCAGCAGGCGCGAGAAGATGTCGAAGGCCCGCTCGCCCCGGCTGGACTGCTCCACCACCATGGGGACGAGGTTCATGTTCATCATTTCGATCGGATCGCGCATTCAGGCCTTCTCGGGATGCAATGGGCGCGACTCACCGGCCGCTCGCCCTCGGAACAGGATATCGCGTCGCCGGGCGGTTGGCGCAAGGCCGACGCCGGCGAACAGCGTACGGGCACGGCGCGCCTTTCCGGAGATCAGCCGCAAATCTCAGTCTGCGGCGGATTCACCGCTCTGAAGAACACGGGCCAGGCGCCGGCCGATGTCGTGCTCCTGGTGGTTCAGGCTGGCCGGGTTGCTGCGGGCCTCGTACAGCGAGATCAGGAAGGCGGCGTCCCAATCCGTCATTCGCCGGGTCGGCTGGGACGCGTCGGCGTTGAACAGATTCAGGATGGTAGGGGCGTCGCCCACCTCGGCCTCGGGATCGATCTGCGCCAGGCCGACCATGGCGATATAGTCCGCCAGGGCCGGGAAAGGCACCGCGGCCGCCTGATCGGCGTCCACCACGATGATGACGCGCATCAGGTCGTTCCGCACCGTCGAACGGGTGCGGGAAAGGCTGTCCACGCGGACGGTCAGCACCGGTGCGGCCTCTCCAAAGGCGCCCGGCGCTCCGAATGCGGGCCCCATAAGACCCTCGCCATCGAGAAGCAGCGCGGGACCGCCCGTACGCACCTCGACCGGCAGGCTGACGTGCCACCAGCGAACCGGCGCGGTCGACGACGCAAAAGCCTCAAGCGCGGCCCGGCCCCGGTCCGTCCCGCCCCGAGCCGGTCGGAAGTCGAACTCGCTCCGGTCTATGGCCCGACGAACGACGGCCTCCGCGTCGGCGGCGTGAGCCGCGATCACCAGCAGGTTCGGCTTGCACCCCGGAGCCTGCGTCTCGACGCCCAGAGACACCGCGACCTTCGCCATACGGTCGATGAGCGCCTGGGCGGCATCGGCCTTGAGGTTGGCCACACCGAAGCAGATCGGCGTTTCCCAACGCGCGAGGGAACGATGCCGCGGACCTTCGGTGGCCGCGGCCACGAAAGATCGCGCCTGTTCAGCCAGCGGCCGGCCGTCGACCATGACCGACGGGAGCTGTGCGACGGGATCGGTATTCGGATCGTCCTGCGGCGCGGACGGGCCCATCGCCAGGGCCGAAGCCACCGCCAACCATGCGAACATTCGGCTCTCTCCCGCCCGGAACTATACGGTTCCGACGCTACTTTGCCGCTATGCAGTTAGCAACTTGAAGGGAAGGCTCGACGGCAATTGAGGCCGGGCGGCGCACGCCGCCCGTAGCCGACGGCCTCAGATCTCGTCGTCTTCCTTGAGCAGCTCTTCCTTGGTGATCGGCGTGTCGGTCACCTTGGCGGTGTCGAAGATCAGGTCGCAGACCTTCTCCTCATAGATCGGGGCCCGCATCTGGGCGGCGGCGTTGGGGTTCTGGCGATAGAAGTCCAGCACCTGACGCTCCTGACCCGGATAGTTGCGGGCCTCGTTCATGATGGCGTTGTTCAGCTCCTGGTCGGTGACCTGGACGTTGTTGGCGCGGCCGATCTCGGCCAGCACCAGCCCCAGGCGCACGCGGCGCTCGGCGATCTTGCGGTACTCGTCCTTGAGCTTCTTCTCGGACTTCTTCGCGTCCTCTTCCGGCAGGCGGCCGGCTTCCTTGTCGGCCTGGACCTGCTGCCAGATGCCGTCGAACTCGGCCTCGACCATCTTGGGCGGCAGGGGGAAGTCGTGGGCCTTGTCCAGGGCGTCCAGCAGGGCGCGCTTCAGCTTGAAGCGGGCGGCGCCCGTGTACTGCTGGTTCAGATTGGTGCGCAGCAGTTCCTTCAGCTTGTCCAGCGACTCGATGCCGATGCGCTTGGCGAACTCTTCATCGACCACGGCGGGGGCCTCGGCCTTGATGGCCTTGACCTTGACGTCGAAGGTCACGGCCTTGCCGGCCAGATGGGCGGCCTGATAGTCGGCCGGGAAGGTCACGTTCAGGACCTTCTCGTCGCCGACCTTGGCGCCCTTCAGCTGCTCTTCGAAGCCGGGGATGAAGCGGTTGGAGCCGATCACCAGCTGGGTGTCCTCGGCGGCGCCGCCCTCGAAGGGCTCGCCGTCCAGCTTGCCGAGGAAGTCGATGGTGACCTCGTCGCCATCGGCGGCCTTGACGGTCTTGCCGGTCTTTTCGACATACGACTTGGCCTGGCCGGCCAGTTCGGTCAGGGCCTCGTCCAGATCGGCGTCCGACGCTTCATAGGTCGGGCGTTCCAGCTTCAGCTTCTTGACGTCGGTGGGGGTGAAGTCGGGCATGACCTCCAGGGCCATTTCATAGGCCAGGTCTTCCGTGCCGGCGATGACCTTGTCCATGTCCGAGGTCAGCTTCATCTCGGCGGGGGCGGCCGGACGCACCTTGGCGTCGTCCAGGGCCTTCTGGCTCGAGGTGTTCAGCGCGTCGTTGACGATTTCGCCCATCAGGTCGCGGCCGAAGGTCTTCTTGACGTGCGACATCGGCACCTTGCCGGGACGGAAGCCCTTCAGCTTCATCTGCGGCGCGACTTCCTTCAGCTTGGCGTCCAGCTTCTGGTTCAGCTCGGCGGCGGGAATGGTCACCGCGATCACGCGGCTGAGACCTTCGTTGGACTTTTCGACAACTTGCATGGCCGGATTCTGACGCTCTTGGGCGGCGCCTTTCAGGCAGGCGCTGCGCTGTGTGGGTAAAGCAACAAGGGCCGCCCTTGCGAGGCGGCGCCTTTGAAGCCCGCCCTTATGTCGATGACGGTCCCAAAGGTCAACGTGAGACGCGGAACAGGGGACGGTTTCGGTCGGGGCCGGGGCGCGCTATCTGGACGCCATGAGCTCCTCCCCCGCCCCGATCGGCGTCGCCGTCTTCCCGGTCACGCCCCTGCAGCAGAACTGCACCCTCGTCTGGTGCCGCAACACCCTGAAGGCCGCCATCATCGATCCGGGGGCCTCGGTGGACGCCCTGCTGGCCGCCGTGGCGAAGCAGGGGCTGACGCTGGAGGCCATCTGGATCACCCACGGCCACCTCGATCACGCCGGCGGCGCGGCCGAGATGCAGGAGAAGACGGGGCTGGACATCATCGGCCCCCACCCCGACGACCAGTTCTGGATCGACGGCATCCCGGCCCAGGGCCAGATGTACGGCCTTCCCGACGCCCGCAGCTTCACCCCGACCCGATGGCTGGCCGACGGCGACGTGCTGACCCTGGGGGATACGACCTGGGAGGTCTGGCACTGTCCGGGGCATACGCCGGGCCATGTGATCTTCTTCAACCGCGCGGCCCGGTTCGCCCAGGTGGGGGACGTGCTGTTCCAGGGCTCGATCGGCCGTACCGACTTCCCGCGCAGCGATCACGCCAGCCTGCTGAACGCCATCACCACCAAACTCTGGCCGCTGGGCGACGACGTCGCCTTCGTGCCGGGGCACGGCCCGACCTCCACCTTCGGGGCCGAGCGCCGCACCAATCCGTTCGTCTCGGATGAGGCCATGCGCCGGGCGCCCATCCCGCGCCCGGCCTCCGGTCCCGCCTAACGCGCCGCCAGCAATCCGATCACCACGCCCAGGCCGAGGGCGTAGAGCGACGCCTTGACCGGTTCCGCCTCGACGGCGCCCCGCAGACGTTCCGCCCGGGCCCGGGCCCAGTCGCGCGCCTGCCTCACGTCCTCGGGGATCGCCCGTCGCAGCGGACGACGGCGTTCGTCAGCCTCCAGAATGACGTCGGCCCGGCGTTCCAGGGCGGCCGTCGGGGTGTCGCCATCGTCCTCGATGTCCTCGACGTTGGTCGGTCCGGTCCAGGTTTCGGTCATGGAAGGCTCCTGCAAGCTGGGTGGGTCAAGCCCGTCAAACCCGCCGCCCGGCGCCCCGGTTCCGGCCAAAACGTCGCGCTCCCGGAACGTGATTGAACAGGCCGGTCCCGTGCGGCGTTTCCTGTGCAGAAGAGGAGATCGCCATGACCTACGTCGAACCCGACAGCCCCGGCGGCCAGCCCGAAATCATGCCGCCGGATACGCCGGGACCGGACCTCGATCCCGGCAGCGCACCGGAGGAGATGCCGCAGCAGGATCCCGGCGGCGGCGAGCCCGGAGACGCACGTCCCTATGGCGGGTGACGACGCAAACCCTGTGATTCGTTCGCAATTGTGTGACCGGGAAACCGGAACCGGACACGGACCGGAGGGTTCAGTCCAGCAACCGCCACCGTCGCCACGAAAGGAACCTCAGATGGCTCAAGGTCAGCCCACACGTGCTTCCGGGGTGTCCAAGCGGGGCTTCGCCTCGATGGATCCGGAACGCCAGCGCGAGATCGCCCGCAAGGGGGGCGCCAGCGTACCGAGCGAGAAGCGCAGCTTCTCCCAGGACCGCAGCCTCGCCGCCCAGGCCGGGCGCAAAGGCGGCGAAGCCTCGCACGGAGCCCGGGCTCGGGGGCCCGCCACGACCGCAGACTAGCTGGCGGTCACGACCAATGAAGGGACGGCGGCCGCGAGGCCGCCGTCCCTTTTTCATGTCAGGCTTCCAGCAGCGCCAGCGCCACCGCAGGCGCGTCGCCCGTCTCGAACGCCGCGACGGACCAGCCGGCCGCGTCCGCCAGCCCGCGCACCGTCTCCTCGGCGAATTTCCGCGAATTCTCGGTGTGGATGGTTTCGCCGCGTGCGAACCTGATGGTCTGGCCGTTGATGCCGACCGCCATGTCGCGCGTCGCCTCCAGATGCATTTCCATCCGCGACCTCGCAGGGTTCCAGACGGCCCGGTGAGCAAAGGCGTCGACATCGAAGTCCGCCCCAAGCTCGCGGTTGGCGCGCACCAGCAGGTTCCGGTTGAAGGCGGCGGTCACCCCGGCGGCGTCGTCATAGGCGGCGATCAGTGTTTCGGGCGCCTTGACCAGATCGACGCCGAGGATGAACAGGGCGTCGTCGCCCAGCAGCGAACGCGCGGCCTTCAGGAAGGCGACAGCCTCGTCCGGCTCAAGATTGCCGATGGTCGAACCGGGGAAGAAGCCGACCCGCCGGCCCCGGCCGATTCCCGTCGGCAAGGCCCCCAGATGAAGGAAGTCGCCGACCAGCGGCTCAACCTTCAGCGCCGGATAGGCGTCGGCGATCCGTTGGGCGGCCGCATCAAGGGCGTCGGCGCTGATGTCGATCGGCACATAGGCGGCCAGGTCGGACGCCGCATCCAGCACGATGCGTGTCTTCTCGCTCGCCCCCGAGCCAAACTCGACCAGGGCCGCCTCCGGTCCGAACCGTCTCGCCCATTCCGGTGACACGCGGCGCAGCAGGGCCGCCTCCTGCCGGGTCGGATAGTATTCCGGCAGCCGGGTGATCTCCTCGAACAGGCGCGAACCTTCCGCGTCGTAGAACCATTTCGGCGAAGCCACCTTGGGCGAGCGCGACAGCCCCGCGATCAGATCGCGGCGAAAACGGGCGGTTTCTCCCGGTTCGGACTCCCGCGTCAGCGGCGCCGGGGCGTCCTCGGCCAGTCGCAGTCCCATGAACGCCCACCTTTGCTGCGGATAGAAGAAGTTACGGTAAGTGACCCGCGCATGGCCCGGCGGCGTGGCGAAGGACGAGCCCCGCAACACCATCTGGTTGGCCATGAACTTGCCGTTGTACTCGGACGCTGTCCCCTCGGTCGGCCGGAAGCCGGCATAGGGGGCGTAGGGGCTGGCGGTCCATTGCCAGACCTCGCCGAAGGCGTTGGAGAAGGCGTCGGGGCGGCAACGCACCGCATGCTCCCACTCGGCCTCGGTCGGCAGCCGCCTTCCGGCCCAGCGGGCGTAGGCGTCGGCCTCGTAGAAGCTCACATGACGGACCGGCGCGGCGGGATCGACATTCACCCGCCCGGCCAGGGTCATCCGCGTCCAGCGATCTCCTTCGTCGCGCCAGTACAGGGGCGCGCTCCAGCGCTCCGTCTTCACCGCGGCCCATCCGTCCGCCAGCCACAGTTCCGGGCGGGCGTAGCCGCCATCCTCGATGAAGCCGATCCAGTCGCCGTTCGTGACCAGATCGTTGGCGAGGGCGTAGGGCTCCAGCCAGGCGCGATGGGCGGGCCCTTCGTTGTCGAAGGCGAAACCGGCGCCGCCGTGGCCGATCCCGACCAGGCCGCCGTCAAACCTGGACCAGCCGCCCCGCGACGCCTCGACCTCGCTCGATCGGGGTGTCCGTTCGTAGGCCGTCGGCTCCAGCGGCGACCGCGACATCAGGTTCAGCAGGTCCATGAGGAACAGCTCCTGATGCTGCTGGTCGTGATGCAGGCCCAGGGTGAACAGATACCGACGCCGCGGGTCGGCATCCCCCTGCCCCAGCCAGGCCGTCATTCGCCGGTCGATCTCGCGGCGGTATTCCATGACCTCATCCAGCAACGGCCGGGTCATCAGGCCGCGGTCGCACCGCTCCACCCTTTGGCCGAGCGCTTCGTAATAGCTGTTGAACAGGGTCTGGAACCGGGGATCGACCGGCTGGTAGCCGGGCTCCTCGCCCAGGATCATGGCCTCGAAGAACCAGCTGGTGTGGGCCAGATGCCATTTGCCGGGGCTGCAGTCGGGCATGGACTGGGCGGACAGATCCTCGGCGCCCAGTCCGGCCGCCAGTGCGGGCATCGCCGCCCGGACCTCGCGGTACCGGCGCAGGTCCCCGGCGATCCCCTCGGGGAGTCGCGATGGTGCGTTCATCTGGTCCGCCCCTGGCTGTTGACGCCGGACCGGCGCCCGGGCTTCGAACGGCCCACGGTCCCGGTTTGTTCCAAGTTAGGAAGGCCCCGGTGAAGCTTCAAGCATCCCGCGTCGCCTAAAGCGTGGAGATCGCCTCGATGACCTCGTCCACGGCCGTTTCCTGTGTCGCCCAGGAACAGACGAACCGCACCGAACCGTCGTCGAACCGGTAGCAGGCCCAGCCCATGTCGTTCAGCCGCTGGTGCGCCGCGGGGGGCATGCGCACGAAGACGGCGTTGGCCTCGACCGGATGGGCCAGGGTGAAGGGCGAGCGCGCGGCGACGCCCGCCGCCAGCCGCTGGGCCATCAGATTGGCGTGGGCGGCCCCGTCCTCCCAGGCGTTGGTTTCCAGCAGGCCCAGGAAGGGGGCCGCCAGGAAGCGCGCCTTGGACGCTGTCTGCCCGGCCTGTTTCAGCCGGTTGTCGATCCGGCGCGACAGGCTCTTGTCGAACATGACGATGGCCTCGGCGCAGTTGGCCCCGGCCTTGGCCCCGCCGAACACCAGCACGTCCACCCCAAGCCGTGCGATCTGCGTCAGATCGAAGCCCGCCGCCGCCGCATTGGCCAGCCGCGCGCCGTCCATATGCACGCCGCAGCCCTTCAGCTTCACCGGCTCGATCAGGTGACGCAGCTCTTCCTCGGTGTAGACCGTGCCGTATTCGGTCGACTGGGTCAGGCTGAGCGCCGCCGGCGGCTGGCGATGGCCGACCTCGGGTTCTTCCAGAGCGGCGTTCAGGGCCACGGGATCGATCCTGCCCGAAAAGCCCGGCAGGCCGATCAGGCCCACGCCCGAGCCGAAGAAGCCCGGCGCCCCGGTCTCGTCCGTGCAGACGTGCGCCGCATGGTGGGCCAGGACCGCCTCGTGCGGCCAGGCCAGCATCGACAGGGCGATGGCGTTGGCCGCCGTGCCCGAAAAGACGAAGCGAATGTCGGCGTCGGCATCCAGCCGGCGCCGGATCAGATCCGCGGCGCGGGCGGTGACGTCGTCGGCGCCATAGGCCCGCGCAAAGCCGTCGTTGGCCTCGATGAGCGCCTGCAGCGCCGCCGGCGCCATGCCCGCGGTGTTGTCGGATCCGAAATCGTAGCGCACGCCTCAGCCCTCGCTGCCGCTGTCCTGATGGGCGTCGCCCGGCGACGGGTCGCTGGACTTCCCCCGACGTCGAGCCTTGCGCGCCGGCGGCGCCTCGGGCTCGTCGTCCTCGCCATAGGGCACCGCGACCTGATGGGGGAAGGGGATTTCGACGCCCGCGGCGTCCAGCGCCTCCTTGGCGGCCTGAAGCACGTCGGCCTTGGCCTGCCAGTAGTCGTCGGACTTCGTCCACGCCTGCAGGGTCAGTTCGACCGAGCTGTTCAGCAAGGCCGTGACCCCCGCCCACGGCGCGGGATCGGAAAGGACGTGTTCGTGCGCCGCCGCCGCCTGGACCAGCGCGTCCCGCGCCGTGTTCAGATTGTCGCCGTAGCCGACCCCGATCTTCAGCTCCATCCGCCGCGTCTTCTGGCCGGACAGGTTCAGGATGGTGTCGCCGAACACCTTGGCGTTGGGCACGACGATCTTGACGTTGTTGGCGTCCGACATCTGGGTCAGGAACAGGTCCAGCCGCTGGACCTTGCCCACCCGTCCGCCGACGTCGATCAGGTCGCCGACGCGGTAGGGCCGCAGGATCAGCAGCATCACCCCCGCCGCGACGTTGGACAGCGTGCCCTGCAGGGCCAGACCCACCGCCAGCGAGGCCGCGCCCAGCACCGCGATGATCGAGGTCGTCTGCACGCCGAGCCGCTGCAGCACGGCGATGAAGCCGATGATGAAGACCAGCACCCGCACCACCTGGACCGCGAAGCTGAGCACCGTGGGGTCGTGCCGGAACCCTCGCACCCGCGACAGCGCCCGCCGCGTCACGCCCGACACCCAGCGCGAGGCGAAGACGGTGACGATCAGGATGATGATCGCGATGGTCAGGTTGATCGCGAAATCGCCGGCCATGTCGGTCAGCTTGGCGATCATGGCGGCGTCCACCGCGGCGGCCTTCTGGCCGGCGGCGACCGCCTCGTTCAGGGGAGCGACGAGGGAGGACATGAGCCGGGTCTAACGCCTCGATCCCGATTTGGAACCCCGGACCCCGCATTTCCGGCTTCGTAGTCCAGGGAGGCCGTTCTAAACCGGCGGTATGAGCGAGTCCGTGAAACTCTCCGCCCTCAAGGTCGGCGTCGACGTGCCCTGGGTGACCAGCTGGACCGGCGAGCCGGTGCTGGGCGTTCGGCCCTGCCCTTCGGTGAACGGCGCCCTGGCGATCGTCCAGGCCGACAACGCCGGCCACGGCAAGCCGCTGTATTCCCAGAACCATGCGGTGCGTCAGCGGCTGACCGTCCGGAACATGCTGTGTCCGATGTGCGGCCGGCCGACGACGCCGGAGGATCGCTATACCCAGGTCGCGCATCCGTTCGCGGCCGGCGCCTTGCGCGCCGCCGGCCGCGGCGGGGCCCTGCCGGCCGATATCGAGGACGACCGGATCCTGATCGACGCCGGCGCCATCGCGCCGCTGCACAAGGACTGCTCAAGCCGCTCGCTGCGGTATTGCCCGCATCTGAAAGCGGATCCGCACATCGACGTGCGCCCCTTCCCCCGGTCGTGGGTGGTGCTGCCGCTGACGGTGCGGGCCGAAGCGCCCCCGCAGCTGTTTCTGGCGAAGGCCGAGCCGCGCCGCGAGGTCCCGGTGATCGGCTTCCTGCAGCTGTGCGGCCTGACGGATGCGCGCGACCCGTCGTGGCGAGAACGGGATCAGCCTGCCGGCTGAGCGATCCGTCCGCCGCCGCTTTCGATCGCGTCCAGCAGGTCCATGACATCGGCGAGGGTGTTCGCCTCCCGCGCAGGCTTGTCCCAGCGGATGCGGCTGACCCGCGGAAACCGCATCGCCACGCCGGACTTGTGCCGCGTCGACCGGTTCAGCCCCTCGAAGGCGATCTCCAGCACCAGTCCGAAGTCCCGTTCGGCCCGCACCGACCGGACCGGGCCGAACCGTTCGACGGTGTGGTCGCGCACGAATTTGTCCAGCTGCTTCAGCTCATCGTCGGTGAAGCCGAAATAGGCCTTGCCGACGGGCGTCAGCGGCCCCTCCTCGGTCCAGACGCCGAAGGTGTAGTCGGAATAGAAGCTGGACCGCTTCCCGTGTCCGCGCTGGGCGTACATCAGGACGGCGTCGATGACGTGGGGGTCGCGCTTCCACTTGAACCACGGCCCCTTGGGCCGCCCGGCGATGTAGGGACTGTCCCATCGCTTCAGCATCAGCCCCTCGGCCGCCGCACCCACCGGCGGATCGGCGCGCAGGACCGCCAGATCGTCCCAGCTCGCATAGGGCACCAGCGGCGACAGATGCAGACGATCCCCGCCCCGCCCGGCCAGGGCCTCCAACCGCGTCCGCCGGTCCCGGAGCAGCAGCCCACGCAGGTCCTCTCCGTGCTCCGCCAGAATGTCATAGGCCACGATCGCCGCCGGGAAGGCCGCCATGGTCCTGGCGTCCACGGTCTTGCGGTTCAGCCGCTGCTGCAGGTCTCCGAAGGGCGCCACCGCTCCGTCGCGCCAGACCACCAGTTCGCCGTCCAGCGCGCCCTCGAAGGCCAGCCCGTCCATGACGTCGGGAAAGGCGCCCGATATCTCGTCGCCGGTGCGGGAGTAGAGTTTCGATACACCGCCTTCGCGCACCGCCTGGATGCGGATGCCGTCCCATTTCCATTCGGCGGCGAAGTCCGCCGGCGACAACCGCGGGAAATCCACCGTCTCGTCGATGGCGACCGCCAGCATGACCGGCCGGAACCGGCCCGGAGCATCGCCGCTGGGGCGGTCGGACCGCCCCTCCAGCCATGCGAAGAGATCGGCGTAGGGCGGCTCCAGCGCGTGCCAGATCTCCTCGATGTCCGAAGCGTCGACCGGTTCGAGCGCGGTTACGGCCTCGTCGCCTTCGGGATCCGGCGGTTCGCGGACGGCCCCGGGGCGCATCATCGCCGCCGCCGTCTTGGCCAGGCGGGCGGACAGGCCGACGCGCAGGCCGCCCGTCATCAGCTTCAACAGCGCCCAGCGCCCCTTGGGCTCAAGCGCGTCCAGCCAGCCCTCCAGCAGGTCCTTCACCTCGGCCCGGCTCGCGGTGCGCAGGGCCTCGACCACCTCGCCCAGTTCCGGCTCGCGATTGGGCCTGTGGTCGGGATCGCGAGGCCAGATCAGCGCGACCGTTTCGGCCAGGTCGCCGACATAGTCGTGGGACCAGCCGAACAGCACCGGATCCACCCGGGCCTCGACGGCCTTGCGGATCATCGCCGGCTTGGCGGCGTCGAACGTCAGCTCGCCGGTCAGGGATGCGAGCGCCCAGCCGCGGTCGGGATCGGGCGTCACCCTCAGATAGTCCCGCACCAGCACCAGCTTCGCATTGCGCGACGCCGTCAGAGACAGTCGGTCCAGCAGTTCGGCGAAGGCGCGCATCGGACCTCATGTAAGCAGCTCGAACCCAAACGAAAAACGCCCCGGAGGTTTCCCTCCGGGGCGTCGTCCTCGCCGGCGCGGGCCGGTCAGTTGAACAGGCTTGCGATCACTGCGGCGACCAGGCCGTTGTTCGAGTTGGACAGGACCATGTCATTGCCGCTGCGGACGTATTGATAGCCGCGGGGCGGGGCGCGCAGGCCGTAGCGGCTGTAGTCGTCCACGACATACTGGTCCGAGCGATAGGAAGACGGCATGCTCTGACCATAGGCCCACTGGCGGGTCTGATGTCCGCGCGGCGCCTGGTAACGGCCGGCGCTGTAGCGGCGCTCGGCCCGCTGCCAGCGAGCGTAGGCGCGCCGTTGCTGGCGAGCGTCGCGGCGGTCCTCGCGGGAATCCTGGCGCCATTCGCGACGTTCGCTGCGATCGTCGTGACCATTCTGGCGATGTTCATGGTGGCCACGCGACTGGGCTTCGGCGGCGGAGGCCGCGCCGATCGAGCTCATGGCGAGCGTCGCGGCGATGGCGGCGGTGAGAATCTTCTTCATCAGATGTCTCCAGGTGCGGCCGAAGGATTTCGACTGCCCGCACTCTGGCCCCCGGCTCTTGAGCCGGGTGTGAACGTCCCTGGTCAGCCGCCGTTCAGACGGCGGTCGCCTTTGGAACGCTATTGGCGTCCTGCGTCAGGCCGCGGCGGCCTGCGGGTTCTCGATACAGCTGCGGACGCCGGCCCGGCCGCCGCCGACCCGGTTCATCAGATCGGCCAGGGCCGAGAAGTCGATGGGCTTGTTCAGGTAGGCGTCGGCGCCGGCGTCCAGGCCCGCGGCGTGGTCCTCGCTGCGGGCCGAGGCGGACAGCACGACGATGGGCGTCTCACGGTTGGCGCCGGCGCCGGCGCGGATGGCCCGCGTGGCGGTCAGGCCGTCCATCACCGGCATGTTCACGTCCATGATGATCAGGTCGAAAGTCTGGTCCTGCGCGATCGAGACGGCGATCTGGCCGTTCTCGGCGCTCGTCGAGGCATGTCCGGCCGAGCCCAGCCAGGCCTCCAGGATCATGCGGTTGACCGGGTGGTCCTCGACCACCAGCACGTTCAGCGCCTGACCGTCGTCCACCTCGGCGTGGATCGGTTCAGCCGCTTCCTGACGCGCCCATTCGACGACGTCGGACTCGACCGAGAAGGTGAAGGTGGAGCCCGCGCCGACGCTGGAGGTCACGCTGATGTCGCCTCCCATGATGTTGGCCATGCGGCGGGCGATTGTCAGGCCCAGACCGGTGCCTCCGAAGCGGCGGGTCGAGGAGCCGTCGACCTGGGTGAAAGGCTGGAACAGCCGCGCCAGATCTTCGGGCGAAATGCCGGCGCCGGAATCGGTCACCGCGAAGTCGAACCGGACCCTGCCCTCGGCCAGGCGCTCCCCCCGCACGACATAGGTGACGTCGCCGCGGTCGGTGAATTTCACGGCGTTCGACAGCAGATTGTGGATGACCTGGCAGACCCGCAGGGGGTCGCCGCGGACCACGGAGGGAATGTCGCCCTCGAAACGGGTCGCGAAGGTCAGGCCCTTGGCCTCGGCCTGGGCCTGGAAGGGCCCCGTCACGCGCTTGTGCAGATCCTCGACGGACACGTCGACGATCTCGAACGTCATCTTGCCCGCTTCGATCTTGGTCATGTCCAGGATGTCGTTCAGCAGGCTCAGCAGATTGTCGCCGGAGTTGCGGATGATCGACAGATATTCCCGTTGCGTGGGCTCCAGACGGGTGGCTCCCAGCAACTGGGCGGCGCCGAGGACTCCGTTCATGGGCGTGCGAAGCTCGTGCGAGATGACGCCCAGGAAGCTGGACTTGGCGTCATTGGCGGCGTTGGCCCGGTCGCGCGCGGTTTCCAGTTCCTCGATCAGATGCGCCTGATGCTCCTGGAAGGCGCGGATGCGCTCCTCCCGCAGCATGGTCATCATGACCAGCACCACCAGGCCTGCGCCCGTGAACGGAACGACGGCCAGAAACTGCCAGAAGGTCGGCGTGCCCCACAGGCTCGCGGCGATGACCAGGCCGGCGATGCCGTAGGGCGACGAAATCACGATGGCCTGGCGCGGCGAGCTGCGCAGCTGGGCGAACACCAGCACATAGCCTGACACCAGCAGGGCCATGGCTAGCGAGTGCCCGAATTCGGCGCCGGAGAACCAGGCCAGCAAGGGCGCCGTGGCCCATGCCGCGGTAGTCGCGGTCGCCACAGCGGGGAACACCATGCCCCAGCCAGCGCCCACCCGGTCGCTGATGCGCTTCTCGACTGCGCCCCGGATGGCGCCGGCGGCCACCGTGCCCACGAACCAGAGAGCGGCGGTGCTCAGGCCGACGGTGGCCAGCAGGCCCAGGGCCCACGTGCCGATGATCATATAGCGAAGGTATTGGGTCTGCAGAATCGCGCGCAGCGCCTGCGCGGCTTCGCCAGCGCCCGGTTCGCCGGTGATAGACTTGGCGATGCCGTCGGATTCCACCATGCGCGCGCCCAGCCCCGTTAAGTCCCGGGGCCGAACGCTATGGGCAAGTCTCTAAGACGAGATGAACGATGACGGTTCTGTAAGGTCGATGTTCGACGAACGTCAGGCGCCCGCTTCCGCCGGCGTCAGCGCCCGTATCGACAAGGCGTGCACCGGCCCGGCCAGTTCGGCCCGCAGCAGATCGTTGACCGCGCGCTGTCGCTGCACCCGTCCCTGGCCCTCGAACGCCGCCGCAACCACGATCAGGTTGAAGTGGCTTTCGCCCCCGGGCTGGCCATCCAGCCCGCCTTCATGGTGGTGTCCGGCGTGCCGGGCGCTGTCGTCCTCGATCACAAGCCGGTCGGGAGACAGGCCCGCCGTCAGTTTTTCCCGGATAATCGTCGCAATCGGGCCTTCCGGCATGGGTGTGTCCTTGTTGGTGACCAATTCGACCCTACACTTGCACCGATGTCATCCGAGTTTGAATACAAGCCCCGCTTCAAGGACATGCGGATCAAACCGCCACGCCCCGAAGAGGAGGCGGCGGAGGCCGACGTCCTGCACCTCAAGCCCGGCGAAAAGCCGTGCCAGTGGCCGGACTGCCGCGCGCCCGCCACGGCCCGGGCGCCCAAGTCGCGCGAGCGGCTGAACGACTTCTATGATTTCTGCCAGCGCCACGCGGGCGAGTACAACAAGGGCTGGAATTTCTACGCCGGCATGAGCGACGGCGAAGTCCGGGCGGCCAAGGAAAACGAGGCCATGACCGGCGGCCGTCCGACCTGGGAGATGAAGGCGGGCAAATTCAGCCGCGAGGCCGCCGCCTTCGCCTCGAAAATGGGCACGGCCAACAACAAGGGGACTGGCAGCTGGCAGGATAGCTTCGGCCTGTTCGGCCGGCGCATGAAGGAACAGGCCGGACCCGCGGGCGAGGACACGCTTCGCCTTGGCAAGCTGGAGCGCGCGGCCCTGACGACGCTCGACCTCGACGCCCGCACCAACAAGGCCGGGATCAAGGCGCGCTATCACGAGATGCTGAAACGCTTCCACCCCGACCTGAACCAGGGCGACCGCGGGGCCGAGGCCAAGCTGCAGAGCGTCATCAAGGCCTACAAGACGCTGAAGAAGGCGGGACTGGCCTAGCGCGGCGCGTCCGGGCGCCTAGCTATGAGGCCCCTGCGCAGGAGCCGTCCCATGGAAGTCCTCTACAAAGCCCACGCTGTCGCCTCGGGCGGCGGCCGCGACGAAGGCCGCTCGGCCACCGACGACGGCAAGATCGACGTCCTGTTGTCGGTCCCCCCGGAAATGGGCGGCAAGGGCGGCGCCGGGACCAATCCGGAGCAACTGTTCGCCACCGGCTACGCCGCCTGCTACCTCGGCGCCCTGCGGCTGGTCAGCGGCAAGGCCGGGACGCCGGTCGGGCCCGGCACCAGGGTCCATTCCACCGTTGGCTTCGGCAAGAACACCCGCGGCGAGGGCTTCAACCTCGACATCGCCCTGAAGGTCACCGACCACGGCCTCGATCAGGCCGTCATCGACGACCTGATCCAGAAGGCGCATCAGGTCTGCCCCTATTCCAACGCCACACGCGGCAATGTCGACGTGGCCCTGAGCGCCGCCTAGTCCAGCGTGGTCCGGTAGCGCAGCATCGCCAGCGCCCCCACCACCAGCACGAACAGGGCCAGGGCGAACAGGCTGGGGCCGGCGTTCTCCAGCCCCACGCCCTTGAGCAGCGATCCCCGCACCACCCGCAGGAAATGGGTGACGGGGATCGCCGTGCCGATCGCCTGGGCCCACTCCGGCATGCCCCGGAACGGGAACATGAAGCCCGACAGCAGGATCGACGGCAGCATGTAGAAGACGCTCATCTGCATCGCCTGCAACTGGGTCTTCGACACCGTCGAGATCAGGAAACCCAGCGACAGGGAGCCGATGATGAACAGCATCAGCCCCGTCCCCAGTGCGATCCAGCCGCCGCTCATCGGCACCTGGAACAGCAGCCGCGCCATGATCAGGATCACCACCGCCTGGACCACGCCGACCAGCACATAGGGCGTCAGCTTGCCGACCATGACCTCCAGCGGCCGCACCGGCGTGGCCAGCAGACTCTCCATCGTGCCCCGCTCGCGCTCGCGGGCCATACCCAGCGAGGTCATCATCACCAGGGTCATCGACAGGATCACGCCCAGCAGCCCGGGCACGATGTTGTAGGCGGTAATGGCCTCGGGATTGTAGCGCCGGTGCACGACCACCTCGAACGGCGGCCTTCCCGGCGCGCGCGCCGCCAACGGTCCGGTCAGCTCGCGGACGAGCGCCTGCGACGGCAGGCTGGCCAAGGCCGCCACCGCGCCCGAGGTCGCCGACGGATCGGTGGCGTCCGCCTCGACCAGGATCTGCGCGGCGTCGCCCCGCACCACCCGCGCGGTGAAGTCGGCGGGAATGATCACCGCGAACTGGATCCGGCCCCGCGCCATGGCCCGGTCCAGTTCGGCCTGGCTGCGCGCCTGCAGGGTGATGTGGAAATAGCCGCTGTTGTCCATCGCGGTCAGGATCGAGCGCGAGAAGCCGCCGTTGTCCTGCACCAGCACCGCCGTGGGCAGGCGCCGCGGATCGTCGTTGATCGCATAGCCGAACAGCAGCAGCTGGATGATCGGCAGCAGCAGGATCATCGCATAGGTCAGCCGGTCGCGCGTCAGCTGGGTGAACTCCTTGGCCATCACGGCCCAGGTGCGGGTCAGGGAGATCATGCCGCCCTCCCCTGTCCCGCCTCAAGGTCGTGGATCAGCTGGATGAAGACGTCCTCCAGCGTCGGCTGCGTCTCGGTCCAGTCCAGCGGCGGCTTGCGCCAGGGCCGGATCGCCGCCTCCAGCGCCGCGCGGTCACGGCCTGAGACGTGCAGGGTGGTCCCGAACGGCGCCGCCATCTCCACGCCCGGCCGGCCGCGCAGTTCGGCCGCCAGCCGGTCGGCTCCCGGGCCCTCGGCGTGGAAGGTGACCAGGCCCGAGGCCTCGATCACCTCGTCCGCTGTACCCCGCGCCAGCGTCCGGCCGCCGGCGATATAGGCGATCTCGTGACAGCGTTCGGCCTCGTCCATGTAGTGGGTCGAGACCAGCACGGTCATGCCGGCCGCCGCCAGTCCGTGGATCTCGTCCCAGAAGGTGCGCCGGGCCTCGGGGTCGACGCCCGCCGTCGGCTCGTCCAGCAGCAGCAGGTCGGGCTCGTGCAGGGTCGCCGCCGCCAGCGCCAGCCGCTGTTTCCAGCCACCCGACAGGTTTCCCGCCAGCTGCGCCCGCCTCGCCGTCAGCCCCAGGCCGTCCAGCGCCGCCTGCACCCGCTCGCCCCGCCGGTCCAGCTCGTGCACCCGGGCCATGAAGGTCAGGTTCTGCTCGATCGACAGGTCTTCGTAGAGCGAGAATTTCTGCGTCATATAGCCGACGCGCTGCTTGATCAGCCGCGACTGCCGCATGACGTCATAGCCCAGCACCGTCCCCTCGCCGCTGTCGGGCGTCAGCAGGCCGCACAGCATGCGCAGGGTCGTGGTCTTGCCCGCGCCGTTGGGTCCCAGGAAGCCGCAGATGCGGCCCCGGTTCACGGTGATGCCGAAATCCTTCACCGCATGCAGCGCCCCGAACGACTTGTTCAGCCCGCGCACGTCGATGACCTTTTCAAAGCCCTCCCCCTCGAGGGGGAGGGGAGTCGATCTCCGCCGATCCGTCATTGGCCTGTTCCAAGCGGCGCCACGTCCACCGGCAGGCCGGGGTTCAGCGTCGCCGCGTTCGCCGGCAGGGCCTCGACACGATAGACCAGCCGGTCGCGGCTGCCCTTGCTGTACAGCACCGGCGGCGTGAACTCGGGCCGGGCGCTGACCCAGGTGATCCTCGCCCTGCCCTGCGCCGCGCAGCCGTCACAGCGGAAGCTGACCGTCCGGCCGGGTCGGTACCGCGCCATCTCGGCCTCGGGCACGAAGAAGACCAGCTTGACCTCGCCGTCCGGCAGCAGGGCCAGGATCGGCGCATTGGCCGCCGCCCATTCGCCGGGCCGGTAGAAGATCTCTTCCACCCGCGCCGCTCCGGGCGCCAGCGGGGCCAGCTGGCCCAGCCGGACATTGGCCTCGTTCAGCCCGCCCCCGGCCTGGACCGCCTGCTGTTCGGCCTGGCGCAGCGCATCCTCGCGCGCGCCGAGGGTCGCGACCTCGCGCCGCCGTCGCACCGCCGCGGTCTGGGCCCGGGCCGCGTCGCGCGCCGCCCGCACCTGATCCAGCCGCGCCGGCGCATAGATGCCGCGCCGCACCAGCGGCTCGATCCGCGCATAGTCAGCCTCGGCCACGCGCTCGGCCGCCAGCGCCGCCTGCAGCTCGGCGTCGAACACCGACAATTCCTCGGCCCGCTGGCCCTTGCGCAGATCCTCGGCCCGCGCCTCGGCCGCGCCGACGGCGGCCGCCGCTCCCTCGGCCTGGGCCCGCTGGATGCCGGGATCGATCAGGAAGGTGCGCCCGCCCGCCGCCACCCGCTGGCCCTCGCGTACATACAGCGTCGCCACCGCGCCCGAGACCGGCGCGGCCAGATAGATCCGCTCGCCCTCGATATAGCCGGTCAGCGTCCGCGCCTCGCCGTCGCGCAGGAACAGCAGCCAGATCAGCACGCCGACGACGGCGATCGCGCCCAGCGCCAGCACGGGCCGCAGCCCCGATTTCGGACGCGTCATGGCTTCATCCCCCTCAGGACCGTATCCAGATGCTGGTCGGCCAGTTTCGCCACATCGACGGGTTCGGCCCCGATCGGCTCGAACGTCTCGCGCCAGACCATCGACAGGATCATCGGCCCCATGATTCCAAAGGCGAACAGGCGCGGATCGCCGGGCCGCACCTCGCCGCGTTCCTGGGCCGCCGCGATCAGGCCGCTCATCAGCACGATGCCGGGCTGAACCACCGTCTCGTGCCAGATGGTCGCCAGTTCGGGATGGTTGCGGCTCTCGGCGATGACCAGCTTGACCACGCCGGTGATGCGCCGGTCGGTCACCACGGTGCGGGCCAGCATGCCGACGCCCATGCGCACGGCCTGCTCGAACGGCACGGCGGCCGTCGCCATCATCTTCACCCGTTCCAGATTGGGCGAGATGGCGTCGGTGACGACGGCGCGGAACAGGTCGGCCTTGGTCTCGAAATACAGATACAGCGCGCCCTTGGACACGCCGGCGCGTTTCGCCACCTCTTCCAGCCGCGCGGCCTGGAAGCCGCGCTCGGCGAACACCTCCAGCGCGGCGGCGAGGATTTCGGCCGGGCGGTCGGCGGGTCGACGGCGGAATTTGGGTTCGCCCAGGGGAAGCACGGGAGGCCTCTAATAACTGACCGGTCAGTTAGTATTATCAACGAATGCTGTTGTAAAGGCTCATCCCCCTCCGCTCATCCCCCTCCGCTCATCCCGGCGAAAGCCGGGACCCGGTCCTTTCGTCAGGACCCTGTCGGACGGGATTGACGGCCTGCGCACCCGGTTCCTCCGATCGCTCAAAACACTGGGTCCCGGCTTTCGCCGGGATGAACGGATTTGAAGATGGCTGGACCCCGCCGCCCCGGTTTTCTAAGGGATGACC
>NZ_DATMYH010000010.1:0-43770 GCF_035561115.1 Brevundimonas sp. | reverse complement strand
GAGCCACTCGGGATCGCCGTCGAGGCCGACGGGTATGCCCACGATCGGCGTACCCGGCGTGGCTTGCCCGAAGGCCGCGAGCAACAGGCCGATGGCGGCGATGGCGACAGGTCTGACGGTCATGGTCATCTCACGAGCCTGCTAATCCGCTTTCAGCACGTCGCCGCGCATCGGCGGTTCGCCGTCGATGACGCTGGCGATGGACAGTCGGGCGCGCACCGTCTCGACCCGGACCCGGCCGACGCGGGCCATCTCGACGTCCAGCACCTCGCCGGTGCCGGGATCGGTCAGGGTCCGGCCGGGCCGCCAGACGCTCAGCGTCAGGCCGGACTGGACGTTGCGGTCGGCCCCGGCGTTCAGATAGACGCCGTTGTCGGCGGCATCGACCACCAGGGCCGACCATTCCACCTGGCGCATTCCCCCGGCGATCTGATCCACCGCCTTCATGATGGCGTCCTGGCCGGCCTGGCCGATGGGGGTGGCGCGGAAGATCTCGCCGCCCAGGCGCCCGCCGCCCCAGCTTTCCACCAGTCCGGCCTCCGAGGTGCGCGACGAGGCGCGCCCCTGGGCGCTGGAGGTTGAGACGACCTGTCCCGTGGCGGCGTCGACCAGGCGCAGCGCGATCTCCATCACCGCGGTCTGGCTGCGGGTGCTGGCCCGGCCGCCCAGCAGGCCGCCCAGCGGACCGCCGCTGATGCTCAGCCCGCCGCCGCCCGCCGCCGCTTCATATTTGGTCACGGCTGCGCGCACGATGGCGCTGGGCGCGATCCCCCCGCCGACCCCCTCGACCACCAGAAAACGGCCGTCCTCGACCAGGGCCTGGGTCAGCATGGCGGTCATGCCCTCGGCGGTGACCGAACCGCCGACGGCGTCGGTAGCCTGAAACAGGTCCACCGCGATGGTCTTTCTCAGGCCGTCAAAGGCCGTGCGGGTCTGGGGTCGGGCCATGGCCGGGGCAGCGAGGCCCGCCACGGCGAGGGTGGCGCCGGACAACACCAGTCGACGGCTCAGGGTCAGGTCGGTCATGCTCATCGCACCGGGCGGATCGAGCCGTCGCCGATCGACAACGCCAGGCCCGCCAGACTGGCCAGCCCGATCAGACCCACTCGCGATGTCATGATGACAGTTCCAGTATCCGCTTGAATATCGGCGGTTTCTCAGGCTGGTCACGGTTGAGCCTGGCTGTCAATGCGGCTTGAATTAGTCAGGACCCGGAGCACGGCTTCAGCGACAGTCGTCGTCTGGAGACTCAGGCGGAACGCCAATCCCGGCTCGATGCGGAGCTCGTCAGGTTTGACCTGCATACCCTTCGGATCAGGGAACGCTCGCGATTGGATGACTGGCTGCATTGACAGCGAGGTCTCCCGGTGACCAGCGTTGTCCGACCGCAAACGGCGGCCGGCATGGCCTTGCGGGAAACCCGACATGACTTCGATATTCAGACTCATCGCCCTCATCGGCCTCGCCCTGGCGGTCTCGGGGGCGGCGATCAATCCGGGCGAGCCGATCCCCGGAGTCGATGTCAATCTGGGCAAGAATCCCGGTGGCTCGGTAATTGTGGTCGCGACCACGGACGGGGAAGGCCGCTTCTCGGCGCGCGTGAGGGTCGAGCGGGGCGAATACGTGGTCTCGACGGCCTGCTCACCCCGACAGACCTGCCCGCCAAACAGGCAGTTGACGCTCACTGTCGATGGGCGGTCTGTCAGGCCCGACGCCCGGGGCGCCTACCTGTTTCCGGTGGGCGGGAGCCTGGGCACGGTGATGCTCAGCGGACGAGTCGAGATCTTCGACCGATGGGGACGTCAGAACCAGACCCCCCGGTAACGCCGAATTCGCCGGGGTCAGCAACGGGTTGAGCCGGCCCCTCGCACAGGCCGCGAAGCAGACGTTCCGACGCCTCTTGAACCCTGAAGGTCGTGTTTCCGGCGAGGGGATGATGTCCGCTCATGGCGCTTCTCAGACTTTCGGCGCCGATAGCTGCTCCTGACTCAAAGCAGCGCTTCCAAACGTCCGGTGTCAGGGTGCTGTCAGCCTCGATGCAGCCAATTTGGTCAATAGCGCCCAACGGATGCTGCCCAAGTGACAACCGAAATGACCCTGGGTGTCATGCCGGTTCATCTATCTGCCGTCGCGAGGGTCTGATCGAATGGCGCTGATCGAGTCTGTGGGCGTCGCACGTCCGCCTGAGATGGGGCCGCGTCTCGTTGCGCCGGATGTGCGCGTTCTTACGTTCTGACCCACCTGAAGGAACATTCCGATGCTGCGACTATGAGTGCGCCTCCTGGCGCCTATCCCGCTGAAGACGGGGTGGCCGAAATGGGTGCGCGTTGGCTGGCGCACATTGACACCTTCGAAGGCATGATCGCCCGGGTGGGGCCCGTTCTCCTCGAAAAGGCCGATCTGCGACCCGGCGAGCGCGTGGTCGATATCGGCTGCGGTGGCGGGACGACGACGATCGCCGCCGGTCGGCTGGTCGGGCCCGATGGCGAGGCGCTCGGCCTGGACATCTCGGCGGCGCTGATCGCCCGCGCTATGGACCGGGCCTCCAGCGCCGGCGTCGTCAATGTCCGCTTCGAGTGTGCCGACGCCTCAGTCTATTCAGGCGACCACGTCAGGTTCGACCGCCTGATCTCCCGATTCGGCAGCATGTTCTTCCCTGACCCGTATGCGGCCTTCGCCAATCTGCACAGACTGATCCGGCCGGGCGGACGCATCGATCTCGCGGTCTGGGCGGAGCCGCGCGACAATCCCTGGATGTCGGCCATGATCGCCGTCGTTCGCCGCCATCTCGATCTTCCACGCCCGGAGCCGCACGCACCCGGCCCGTTTGCCTTCAAGAACCCCGCCTACCTCAGGGATATCCTCGAGAGCGCCGGTTTCGACAAGGTCGGCTTCGACGCCTGGAGCGGGGACCTGCCGTTCGCGGGGCCGGGAGCTTCATGCGCCGACGCGGTCACGTTTGCGCTGGAGGGCATGGCCTTCCGCGACAGGGCTGCGGCGCTCGATCCCCGGGCCCGGGACGCGCTCGCGCGTGACCTGGTAGATCTCTATAAAGGCCACGCGACCGCACAAGGCGTGATGATGCCCGCGCGGGTCTGGCTCGCGCAGGCGACAGCCTGATCAAGCCGGACGACAAAATCGTCGCCTGGTCTGGCTGAGTTGCTCGGGTTCGATCAGGCTGCGCCGGCCATCTGGGTGGCGGTCGATTGAACCGTTCGGTCCCGCTCAGGCTGCGGGTCCATCGCCGCGAATCTCCTCATGCGTCTGCCCATCCCGGATGTGATAGAGGCGTTTGAACGTGGGAATGATCTTCTCGTCATGGGTGACGATGATGATCGCGGTCCGGAAGCGGGCCGCCATGTCGTTCAGGATCTTGATCACCGCCAGCGCGCGCTCGCCGTCGAGCGGGGCGGTCGGCTCGTCGGCGAGGATGACCGGCGGCTCGCTCACCAGCGCGCGGGCGATGGCGACGCGTTGTTGTTCTCCGCCCGAAAGTTGCGATGGCATGGCCTTGGCGCGGTGGACGACATCGAGGGCCGTGAGCAGCTTCCTGGCGCGGGCGCGGGCCTCGGCGTTGGCGACGCCCGCCAGCATCGGCAGCAGGGCGACATTGTCGGTGACGTCAAGGAAGGGGATCAGATAGGGGGCCTGGAAAACGAAGCCGATCCGGTCCCGCCGCAGGGCGCGCAGGTCCGGAATTTTCCAGCCGTCGTCGTAGATGGTCTCCTCGCCGATCGTCATCCGGCCTGATGTCGGCTCGATCACCGCGCCCAGGCATTTGAGCAGGGTGCTCTTGCCTGATCCCGAAGGGCCGATCAGGCCGACGACCTCTCCGGGGGCCACGTACATGTCCACGCCCCGGAGCGCATGGACCGCCGTCTCGCCTTCACCATAGGTCTTGACGAGATTTTCGATGCGGATGCCGTCAACCACCGATCGCCTCCGCAGGATCGATCCGGAGCGCGGCGCGGATGGCGAGCAGGCTGGCGACCGCACAGATCACCATCACCGCCACGAGGCCCCGCACCGAGTCGCTCGACAGCAACAGCACATATTTGGGGAAGATCGGCGCCCAGACCGTCGCGGCGATCTTGCCGACGACAAATCCGATCAGACCCAGTCCGAGCGCCTGCTGCAGGATCATGAAGGAGATGGTCCGATTGCGCGTGCCGATCAGCTTCAGCACCGCGATCTCCCGGATCTTTCCCATGGTCAGCGTGTAGATGATGAAGGCGACGATCGCCGCGCTGACGATGGCCAGGATGACCAGGAACATGCCGATCTGGCGCGCTGAGGTGGCGATCAGTTTCTCGACCAGGATCAGTTCCATCTCGGCCCGGGTATAGACGGTCAGTCGTTGCCAGCGCCGGATGGCTTCGGCCGCCTGGTCCGGGCTGTAGCCCGGCTCGACCTGCACCAGGACCGCGTTCACATAGGGGTTGTTAGCCTGTGAAGCGGTCACGGCCTCGATCACGCCGGGATTGCCGGGCGGATTGAGCGCCGGGTTCTGGGCCGTGCGCGCGCGCTGGCTGACGATCGCGTCGCTGTCCTTCTGGAACTGGGCCTGCTGGGCGTCCTTCAGGGGGATGAACAGCATGGGATCGCCGCCTGACGACACCATGCGACTGGTCAGCCCCACAATCGTGTAGCGATTGCGCCGCACCTGCACGACGTCGCCGAGATCAAATCCGGTCTTCACATCAGCGACCGCCTCATAGTGACTGCGAACGATCTGCCGACCGGCGACCAGATGCGGCGGCTGGCCGGGCTCGCCGGGCGAAGCGGTGTCGATGCCGACCACCATGACCCGGACATCGCTCCCGGCATGGTCGATCTGCATGGTCAGGTAGGTGACGTTGGCCGCCCGCTCGACTCCGCGCATGGTGCGGATCGATCGGTCGACATCGTCAGGAATGCTTGACGGTTCAGCATAGGGACCGAGCGTGTCCTTCTGCACCACCCAGAGGTCCGCGCCGCTGTTGTCAAGCATCGCCTGTGCGTCATCAACCATCCCGCGATAGACCCCGGCCATGGTCAGGGTGACGCCGATGAGCAGCCCCAGACCGATACCTGTGAAGACGAATTTCCCCCAGTCATGAAGGATGTCACGCCCCGCCAGGCTGATCATCGCCGTCCCCCAGCGAGATGATCGACGACGCGGATGCGGGTGCGAGCGGTCAGGCCGCGCTGGCTGTAGGCCACCACCTGCTCGCCCGGTTCCAGGCCGCTCAACACCTGGACCGTACCCTCAAGATCGGTGGCGCCGGTCGTGACGGGCCGAAACCGCAGTCTGCCGTCGGCGACGACCCAGACGCCGGTCTCGCCTTCGACGCGATGAATGGCGGCGTTGGGTACGGTCGGCCTTTTCCCGGCGGGAGGCAGGGTCACGGTCACCTCCGCCAATTCTCCAACGGGCGGCAGCTCACCGGTTTCAAAGCCGATCTTGGCCAGCAATTCCTCGGTGACCGCGTCGGCCATGGGCTCGGTGCGAATGACCCGGCCTTCGAACGGGGCTCCGCTCCGCGATCGGAGCACCACCCGGGCCCGCAAACCCGGCGCGAGGCCGGTCGATTGGGTCTGGTCGAAGCGCGTGTTGATCCACAGGTTCGCGGGGTCGATAATTTCGACGACGGCCTGCCCGGCGACAACCGTGGTCCCCGGTTCTGCTACGCGGCGGACGACGAGACCATCGGCGGGGGCGACAAGGCGCAGATTGGACCTTTGGCGAACAAGCGCCGCGCTTTCTGCGCCGGCGCGCCCGCGGTCCTGCGAAGCGGCGGCGAGATTGGCTCGGGCTGCCGCGGCCCCGGCTTCCGCCACCTGCAATTCCTGGCGCCGCGTATCGACCGCCGCCTCGGAGATCCAGCCACCATCGAGCAGTTGTTCGGCTCGCCCCGCCTGAGTTCGAGCCAGCCGCGCCCGCGCATCGGCGTCGGCGAGTTGCGCCTGCGCCGTACGCTCCATCGCCGCCGCACGACCTTCTGCACCCTGTTGCGCCGTGATGCGCTCATCCAGGTCGATCGGATCGATTTCGGCCAGGGCCTGCCCCGCGACGACAGAGTCCCCCACATCCACCAGAAGACTGCGGACACGCCCCGCCGTGGTGGGGCCAACGCGATGCGTGTAGCGCGCCTCGACGGCGCCGATGCCGAACAGGGAGGGGGAGATCGCCCTTTCCTCGACCGTCACCAGTGTGACCGATACCGGCGCAAGCGGGCCGGAGCGCAGCGCCACATAGGCGAACGCCACGCCCAGCGACGCCAGGACGGCGATCAATATCCACGTCCGGCGATTGCCCGGCAGGGAAAATTTCATGTCCGCGCCCCGATGCCCCTGAGGTAGATGCCGAAAACCCGGCCGGCCATGGTCCGCATGTCTGCGAAATCTCCCGCTATCATGGCCTGCATCACGAGGCCCTGGATCGTGCCGACGAACAGCATCGCCGCGGCCTCGGTATCCAGATCGGCGGGCAGTGAGCCTTCGGTCTTGCCGCGCTCGACAAGCCCCATGACGCGGACCCGATAGCCGTCCATCAAAGCTCTCGCGCCCCGCTTCGCGGCCGTATCGCCCGTGCGCTGCAGCTCGCCGAACAGGATCCGGGGCACGCCCGGTCGGGCGGCGACGAACCCGACATGGGCCATGAACATCGCCTCAAGGGCGGAGAGGGGCGATTCCTCCTTCGCCAGGGCCCTGTCCAGGCGCTGGGTGAGTTGGTCAGCGGTCCAGACCATGACCGCACCCCAGACGGCGTCCTTGGTGGGAAAGTGTCGGAAGAGCGCGCCTTGGGACAGGCCCATATGCTCGGCGATCTGCCCGGTCGTGATCTCGGCCGGATTGTTCGTGGCGGCGAGGTCAACGACCGTCTCCACGGTCATATCGCGGCGCTGGGCGGCAGGGAGATTCTGGCGGGTCATAAAAAGAACGATACCTGAAAGTAAGTGAGCAGTCACTAACATATTGGCGGCCAGCGATCCGGCGCACCGCGCATGGGAAGACGCTGGGAGGTTCGATTGCGGATGAACGTCTGGTTGGCGCTTTGCAGGAGTCCGGGTGACGTGAACGCCGGAGGGGCACGTCCGATCGTTCGCGGTGGGTCTCGACCACGGCTCTCTCCAGACAGGTCCGGTAGACGGAGGCTTCAGCCGCTTCGCGCCCGATCCGAATGTCGTGTTTCGGACGCGGCGCCAATGTCCGGATATGGTGCAGAGCAGAACCCATAGGCGCTCTCGACACCTTGAGCGGGGCCGAACCTTGATACGGAACCGCGGATCTTGCGGCCTGGCGTCCGAGGTTCTGATTACATTCTCCGCGACCGCAATATGTACGGGTACGCGTGGGCGGATCCTAGAACCTCATGGCTTGGCTGAGCCGGGCCGCCGTCTTGTTCGCCACGAGCTTCAGGGGGTCATCGCTGAGATGAGCGTAAATCTCGGTCGTCCGCGCCTGCTTGTGACCGAGGACCTTCCCGACCAGGAATAGCGGCGCGCCGTCCGCAATGGCGAAGCTCGCGAAACTGTGCCTGAGATCATGCAGACGGACACTCGCCAGCGAACGAACCTCCCGCAGATCGCCCCCAAGATCGCTGACCCGTCGGTGCAGGATGATGTCGGCCTTGGCCTTCACCTTCGTCCAGAGATGGGGAAGGCCAACGAAATGACCGTCGCCCTTGAGCGCGGGCAGGACCCAAGGCGATCCCGCGCCCATCGCCGGCGTCACATCGCCGGAGTTGTGACCGCGCGAAGCCTCCGGCTTCCGGGTCTCGTCCCAGCGTCTCTTGAGCACCGCGATTGCGTCGTCGGCCAGCGGCACGACCTTGGCTCCTGTCTTGGACTCGGGAAGCCGCAGGCATCCCTTGGTCCAGTCGACGAAGTCCCACTGGAGCGTCAGGATCTCGGACTTTCGGCACCCCGTCAGCATCAGCAGGCGCACCGAGTCGGCCATGACACCATAACGCTCATCTTCGCGCTCGAACTCCGCCAAGGCTTCGGCCAGCGCTGCGATCTCGCGCTCGGAAAGGTATCGCTCCTTCCGGACCGTCTTGAACCGTTCTACGCCCCTGGTCGGATTCTTCTGGAGGTATTCCGCCTTGATCGCGAACTCGTACACTGCCCCCAAGGTGATTACGGCCATTGCGGCGACCCGCTTTCCGCCCCTCACCTTCGACCGGCGGCGATGACCCAGCATGACGTTCCTGGCCGTTTTGCCCTGTGAGATGTCGAGCTGCATGCGCGACACATCCATCGCGGTGATGTCGCGGGCCAGTTGTCGGCCAAGCAAAGGCTTGATGTGACAGTCGAACATGATGCGGTTCGTCTCCCAGCTGCTCTCCTTCTTGTTAGGCTTCAGCGCCGGCCCCTCCTCAAGATAGAGGTCTGTCAGGTCAGCGACGGTCAGCGCGTTTCGGTCCGCGACCTTCTGGGCCTGGGGGTCGATCCCATCCCGAACATCCTGAAGTTTCTCGATCGCTCGTTCACGGGCCTCGTCCAGCCCGTACCCGCCATCGGCCTTGCCAAGCGTGAGCTTCCGGAACCGCCCCCCCAGCCGATAGAAGAGAACATAGCTTCGTCCGCCGCCGGGCCTGACCCGAACGCCGAAGCCCGTGACCTGGGTATCCCAGACGCAGAACTCGGCCTCGGCAGGCTCCAGGTTTTCAATCAGTTTCTTGGTCAGTTTGGGCATCAAAAACGCTCAAAAAAGGTAGCGCATGGGTAGCAGAAAGCGCGATTTGCTACCCTTTTCCGTGGATTTCACATAGTATCGAATAATCACATTTTGACAATGTTTTCTGATAGTTGAAACCAGATGAGACCGCCTGAAACGTGATGAAATAGGAACATTACCCTAATGGCATGCAAGAGGTCAGCGGTTCGACTCCGCTAAGCTCCACCATCGAAGGCCCCGCGGGAAACCGCGGGGCCTTCGTCCCATCCGGGCCCTGTTGAAGTCCGGCCGATCCTGCCCCATCTGCATGACAAGGCCGACGCCTCGCCGATGACGGGGGGCGCAGACGGCTTCAGGCCTGCTTCGGGGGCATAGGACGATGACGACGCGAACCATCCTGTTCGACAGCCCCTTCCTGCTGGGCTTCGACCACACCCGGGCGATGATCGACCGGGCCGCTCGCGCCGCCGCGGACAGCTATCCCCCCTACAATGTCGAGCAGCGCGGCGAGCACGCCGTGCGGATCACCCTGGCCGTCGCGGGCTTCGGTCCCGACGACCTGGCCGTCACGCTCGAAGGCCGGCAGCTGATCATCGCGGGCAAGCGCGAACCGTCCGACAAGGCCGACCAGGCCTTCCTGCATCGCGGCATCGCCGGCCGCGGCTTCGTCCGCAGCTTCGTGCTGGCGGATGGGCTGGAGGTGGAGGACGCCCGGCTGGAGCACGGCCTGCTGCATGTCGACATGCGCCGGCCCGAAGACCTGCCGACAGTGCGGCGCATTCCCATTACGACGGGCTGAGCCCGCGTTTTTCCGGCCGCCGCTTTCGGAGCCGGACCCTTAAGCCCTCGACGGGCGTTAGTTCAGTACAAGGAGGCGGTCTCGATGACGCCGATGATGATGACCAAGGAAGATTTCAAAGGCCTGGGCGCGCCCGACCTGGTTTATGTGCGCGAGATCCGCGCTTCCGACGTACTGGCTGATGTGGTTCCGGAGCAGTCGAAGGGACTGAAGATCGATCCCGAGGCGACCCTGTTCGCCGTCCACGCCGCCGACGGAGAGCGGCTGGCCGTGATGATGGACCGCGAGACCGCCTTCGCCGCGGCTGTCGCCCACGAGCTGGAGCCCGTCTCGGTCCACTAGCGAAACGGCGAACGCCTAGGCGGCCGTGGCCGGGGCCTGATCCTTGACGAACAGGGCGCGGATCGCATCCGTGGTGCGGGCCTGCCGCAGTTGCTCGCGCATTTCCGGCGACCGAAGGGCGCGCGACACCGCCGCCAGCGCGCGCAGATGTTCGGCGCCGTCCCGGGGCGGGGCGAACAGGGCGAACAGCAGATCGACCGGACGATCGTCGACCGCGCCATAGGCCACGGGCGTATCCAGGCGCACGAACACCGCCGTCACCCGCTCGACGCCTTCGAGCCGCGCGTGCGGCACCGCGACGCCCGAACCGAGACCGGTCGAGCCCAGGGCCTCGCGCTCCAGCAGGGCCTCCATCACGCGGTTTTCGGGCATGCCCAGCGCCTGGGCGGCGGCCTCGGCCACCGTATGCAGGGCCTGACGTTTCGACGACGCACCGCTGCGCAGGACGACGCCGCCGTCCGCCAGCAAATCACCGATGTCCATGAGGAGTTCCCGACTCTGCCCATACATCCCGAACGGGCGGGGGCCGTTTAGACCACCCGCCTCCATAGGGGAAGACTATACGCCGCTACCGTTTACCGAACCGTGTCCATTGATCGATTTCGCCGTCCGCTCCGGATCAATCCAGCCCACATTGCCGTCGGGCCGGCGATAGACCACCGAGATGCCGCCGTGCGCCGCATTGCGGAACAGCACGACCGGATAGCCGGTCATATCCAGCTCCAGCACAGCCCGACCGACCGTGATGGTCCTGATTTCCGCTTCGGTCTCGGCGATGACCATGCCGACGGGGGGCGGTTCGCCCGGCGCGCCGGCGTCGCCGAAGTCTTCATCCTCGACCTCGTCCGGACTGCGCAGGACAATGCTGCGCGCCACGTCTCGGGCCGCATTCTCCGACTTCTCGGGCGAGAGGCCGCGGGGACCGGCATGGTGATTCTTCAGGCGCCGCTTGTAGCGACGGACCCGTTTTTCGAGCTTTTCAAGCGAATCCGAGAACGCCCCGTGGGCGTCGCCGCCCAGTCCGGTGGTGACAATGGCCTCTCCGGACGCCAGACGCACCCAGCAGTCCACCTTGAAGCCGTAGCCGTCCTTCGACACCACGACCTCGGCATCCTGGGCGCCGCGTTCGAAATATTTGCCGATCCCGTCTTCGAGTTCCTGGGAGATGCGCGAGCCTAACGCGTCGCCGACATCCACTTGCTTGCCGCTGACTTGGATTTGCATGTCGATAGAACGCGACCGAACCGGAATGGTGTCAACGCCGATCACCGAAATGTGGTGAAGCCCGGAAAATCACCGGGCGAATTGGACGATGGAGACGTGAGAAATTAGCGATTTGAGCCCCGAAGAATTCGACGACGGATTTCGACGACTAAAGAGGGATTTCGAAGACGGGCGGGTGATACTGGAGATACGACCGGCCGGCTCAGCCGGTCCGGAGCATCCGCTTGCGCTCGACCGATGATGGAATGCGCAGGGCCTCGCGGTATTTGGCCACAGTGCGGCGGGCGATGTCGATGCCCGCCTCCTTGAGAATCTCCACGATCCGGTCGTCGCTGAGAACGTCGCCGTCGCGGCCCTCGCCGTCGATCATGGCCTTGATTCGGTGGCGCACGGCCTCGGCCGAATGGGTGGCGCCGCCGTCCGAGGACTGGATCGCCGCCGTGAAGAAGAATTTCAGCTCGAACACCCCGCGCGGGGTCGAGACGTATTTGTTCGAGGTGACCCGGCTGACGGTCGATTCGTGCATGCCGATGGCGTCGGCGACGGTCTTCAGGTTCAGCGGCCGCAGGAATTCCACGCCGAAGGCGAGGAAGGCGTCCTGCTGGCGCACGATCTCGGACGAGACCTTGAGGATGGTCTTCGCCCGCTGGTCCAGCGACTTGACCAGCCAGCTGGCCTGGGCGGCGCATTCGGCGACGAAGGTCTTCTCCACGTCCGAGCGCGAGCCCGCCGCCACGACGCCGTGATAGCGCTTGTCCATGATCAGACGCGGCAGGGTGTCGGCGTTCAGCTCGATCTTCCATCCCCCCGCCGGATCGGCCCGCACGTGGACGTCCGGAATCACCGTCTGGGCCGGTTCGCCGCCGAAGCCCGCGCCGGGGCGGGGCGTCAGGGCCTTCAGCTCGGCGATCATCTCGGCCATGTCCTCGGCGTCGACGTCGCAGGCCTTCTTCAGCGCCGACAGGTCGCGCTTGGCCAGCAGGTCGAGATTGTCCAGCAGACAGGCCATGGCCGGATCGAAGCGGTTGCGCTCGATCAGCTGCAGCTTCAGGCATTCGGGCACCGAGCGCGCCATGACGCCGGTCGGCTCGAACCCTTGGCAGACGGCCAGCACGGCCTCGACGCGGTCCAGCGGGATCCCCAGCCGGTCCGCGACCTCGTTCAGGTCGCCGCGCAGATAGCCGCCCTCGTCCACGCCGTCGATCAGGGTCAGGGCGATGGCGTGATCCGACGCCGAGAATCCCGCCTGCGAGGCCTGGCCCTGCAGATGCTCCCACAGGGTGGCGTCGCGGGTGTCGGGTTGCTCGCGGCCCTCGCCGTCGGGCAGGCCGCCCCCCGAGCCGGCGCGCGACCAGTCGTTCAGCCCGACCTGGGCCTCGCCCGTCCCGACGTCCTCCATCCGGTCCGAAGTGCGCTCCCCCGGGCTGGCGTCGCCGTAGACATCGTCGGAGCGGGCGTCGAGCGTCCGGTCCGCGTCCGAAACCCGGCCTTCGTCGAAACTCATCTCGGCGGAGTCGTGGCTTTCGGCCGCGGCCGGGGCCTCGATCTCGCCGGCCGGCTCGGCGTCCTCGCGCTGCAGCAACGGATTGCGCTCCAGCTCGGCCTCGACGAAGGCGTCCAGCTCGAGGTTCGACAGTTGCAGCAGCTTGATCGCCTGCTGCAGCTGGGGCGTGATGACCAGCCCCTGCCCCTGCCTGATCTCCAGCCTTTGTCCGAGCACTTTTCCCCGCCTTGTCGCCGTCGGCCGGGCCGAGTGGCCCGAAACTTGCTGCGGCCACAGTGTGGCCGAACCGGTTAACGGCGTTCTAAACGCCAGCGGACCGGCGCGACCTTTACTCTGCGCCATGGATCGGCAAACGCTGGGCGCCTGCCCAGCGAGAGAGATCCCATGCGCCTGCTCCTTGCCGTCCTGTTCCTGTTCGCCCTGCCCCCGGCCGTCCACGCCGGGCCCAGCCGCGCCGAGCGAACCATGATGCAGACCGTCACCCGGGAGCACGACCGCCACATCGCCCTGCTGGAGCGGATGGTGAACCAGAACAGCGGCACGCTGAATCTCGCCGGCGTGCGGGCCGTCGGCGACATGGTCCGGGCCGAGCTGGAGCCGCTGGGCTTCGAGGTTCGCTGGGTCGACATGGGCGAGACCGGCCGCGCCGGCCATCTGGTCGCAACCCATTCGGGCCGGGGCCGCAACGTCCTGCTGATCGGCCATCTGGACACGGTGTTCGAGGCGGACAATCCGTTCCAGCGCTTCGAGCGGGCGGGGGCTCGCGCCACGGGGCCGGGTATCGGCGACGACAAGGGCGGGGTGGTGGTCATCATCGCGGCCCTGCGCGCCATGCAGGCCGCCGGGACCTTGGGCGACGCCAACGTCACCGTCGTCCTGACCGGCGACGAGGAGCGGATCGGGGCGCCGACGTCCCTCGCCCGCCGGGATTTGATCGAGGCCGGGAAGGCCGCCGCCTTCGCCCTGGAATTCGAGAATCTGGCCGTCGAGAACGAGCGGGATTTCGGCACCATCGCCCGCCGGAGCTCGGCCAACTGGACCCTCACGACGACGGGCCGCACCGGCCATTCCAGCGGCGTGTTCAACGATACCCTGGGCTATGGCGCCATCTATGAGCTGGCCCGCATTCTCGACGGCTTCCGCCGCGAACTGCCCGAGCCGAACCTGACCTACAATGTCGGGGTCGTCGCCGGGGGGACGCCCGCCGCCATCGATGCGGAGGGCTTCAGCGTCACCGCCTCGGGCAAGACCAATATCGTCGCCTCGACGGCCATCGCCCGCGGTGACCTGCGCACCCTGACGGCCGAACAGGACGCCCGCATACGGGCCGGGATGCAGACCATCGTCGACGCCCACCTGCCCCGGACCGGGGCCGAGCTGGTCTTCGGCGAGGGCGGCTATCCGCCGATGGCCCCCAGCGAGGGCAACCGCGCCCTGCTGGCGCAATTGAACGCGGTCAACCGCGACCTCGGCCTGCCCGAGATGGCGGAATACGACCCCGCCCGCCGCGGCGCGGCCGACAGCGGCTTCGTGGCCGCCGACGTCGACACCCTGGGCGGCCTCGGCGTGGCCGGGGGCAACGCCCATGCGGACGGGGAGTGGGTCGATCTGGACAGTCTGGTGCGCCAGTCGCAGCGGGCGGCGGTCCTGATCAGCCGGTTGAGCCTCGGCGAGTGAGGGGTGGCGCGGGGGCAGCACATCCCCCGGCCAAGGACGTCTATGCGGGCCAGGCGGCCGGTCGGGCGATCATGAGCCAGAAGATGGCCAGAACAGCCGCAAATGCCGGAAAGCCGCACACGAACCATATGCGCCAGAGACGATGGTAGGCTGGCGGCAGCGGAGCAGCCGCATCAGCCGCCTGACGGGCCAGCATCCTTAGTCTGAGCTGGATCCAGACAACCGGGAGCCAGAATAGCCCCGTCACCCCATACAGTCCGATGCTGCAGAGGATCCAGAACTCCGTCAGTCCGTAGCCCGAGAGGCTGGCCAGCCAGAGGCCCGTAAGGGGCTGAAGGACGACGGCCGTGGCCGTGAACAGGGTGTCGGCCAGTACGACCACCCCGGCGGTATGGGCGATCAGGCGCGCATCCCCGGTCCGGTTCGCCATCACCATGAAGAAGGCGATGCCGGCGCCCGTTCCCAGCAGAACCGCGGCTCCGATCACATGAGCCAGCTTGACCACCAGCAGCAGCGTCATTTCTCCTCCTGCAGGGCCAGGGCGCACAGGGCCAGCAGGGCGGCGGGCAGTGTCTTGACCAACGGACCCATCGGGTCGAGCCAGAGGTCGGGCCGCCAGAGGGTCGCGCCCGCCAGATAGGCCAGCGTGACCAGTATCATTCCCGCCAGCGCCCAGCGGGATGTCCGCCGCACAAGCACCAGCACGGCCAAGGCAAGGTCGACCCCGACCCCCGCCAGAACAAATCCGCGCGACAGCTCCGGCGACAGTCCCGCCACGGTCAGCACCGCCGTCGCCTGCGCCTGCGACGCCAGGCCGACCAGGCCGGAAATCAGCCAGAACAGGGACAGCCCCGCCAGAACGACCGGGGACAGGAAATAGGTGCGCGCGTGACGGCGGTCCTGCACGGACGAGGGCCGCACGGCCAGGATTTGCTCGAGCGAACGCAGGTCGAGGCCGAGGACGGCGGCGTCGCCGGCCCGGCCGTCCACGCCGCCCGCCAGCTGCCCCAGGGCCGTGCTGCGCATCGGGCTTCGCCAGCCCAGCCAGGCGGCCGCATCGGCGATGTGCGCTGAGAGTCGCGCCACGGGAGGCGGCAGGTCGACCAGCGGGACCGGGCCAAACCCGAGCCATGCGCGGAGGCGAACCAGCAACATCCCCAGACTCACCGCCTCCGCCGAGACCAGATCCAGCGTCTGCCCGGAGGGCGCCCCGGGGGAGAGACCGCGCACCACCGCCTCGGCGAGGTCTTCCGCCGACACCACCCGGATGGCAGAGTCGGCATGGACCGCCGGAAGGAGGCCCGGAAACCCGGCGAGTCCCCTCAGCAGGGCGCTACCGCCATGGACAGAGGGAGCGAGCACCAGCCCGGGCCTCAGGATCAACCAATCCAGCCCGGTCTGCCCGAGGACGGCGTCCCCTGCCCGTTTGGTCGCGCTGAAGGCGTCGGTTCCGAGGTCTATGGTCGAGGCCGAGATCTGGATGAAGCGCCGGACTCCAGCGATCTGACAGGCTTCGGTAAGGCGGGCGAGCCCTCGGACGTGGACGCCCGCCAGGTCGTCGCCCGGATTGTCCTGCAGAGCGCCGGCGCAGTTCACCACGGCCGCCACCCCTTCGAGGGCGATCAGCCATGCCCCGACGTCCGACGAGGCCATATCCAGTGACCGCCAGGCGACGTCCGGGACACGGCGACGCGCCGACGTCACGTCCCGTCCGACGCCGGTGATCCGGAAACCTTCGGCGAGCAGGCGCGCAACGACGTGGCCGCCGATTAGTCCATTGGCGCCGACGACCAGAACCCGCATGCCTCGATCCCGCCGTCCCTAGCCGTACATGTCGCCCAGATAGACCCGCCGCACCTCCGGATCGCGGATCACGTCCTCGGCCTTGCCCTCGAACAGGACCGCGCCGCCCGAGATGATCGAGGCGTGGTCGATGATCTCCAGCGTCTCGCGGACATTGTGGTCGGTGATCAGAACGCCGATGCCCTCGCCCGCCAGATAGCGGATCACCTGACGGATGTCGGCGATCGCCAGCGGGTCGATGCCGGCGAAGGGTTCGTCCAGCAGCATGAAGCTGGGCTTGCCGGCCAGGGCGCGGGCGATCTCGCAGCGGCGGCGCTCGCCGCCGGACAGGCCCGACGCGGGGGCGTGGCGCAGATGGTCGATGCGCAGCTCTTCCAGCAGGCGGGAGGTTTCGTCGGCGATGGCCTGACGGCCGGTGTGGTGCAGCTCGACCACCGCCATGACGTTGTGCTCGACCGTCATGCCGCGGAAGATCGAGGCCTCCTGCGCCAGATAGCCGAGCCCCATGCGGGCGCGCTGGTACATCGGCTGGGCCGTGATGTCCTCGCCGTCCAGCCAGATGGAGCCGGTGTCGGGCGGGATCAGGCCGGTGATCATGTAGAAGCAGGTCGTCTTGCCGGCGCCGTTGGGGCCCAGCAGGCCGGCGACCTCGCCCCGCTGGACGTGCAGGGAGACGTCGCGCACCACCTGCCGCTGGCCGAACGATTTGGCGATGTGCTCGACCCTCAGGCCCGTGGCGCGCGCGGGCGCGGGCGCCGGCTCGACCGGGGCCTCGTTGACATTGAGGGCTGAGAGTTCCTTGCGCGCCAAAGGTCAGGTCCGAGCCGGAGGCTCAGTTCCCGCTGCGTTCGGGATAGAAGACGCCCTGGACGCGGCCGCCGCTGGCGCCGTCCATCTGCGCCGCCTCGGTGCGGGTGTTATAGGTCAATCGTCCGCCGGTCATGACATTCTGGCCCTGGGTCAGAATGACGTCGCCGGTCAGGATGATGGTGTCGTTGGCCGGCGTGTAGGTGGCGCGGTCGCCGCGGATCGTCTGTTCCGGCGTGACGAAATAGACATTGCCGCTCGCTTCGACGCGGGTGAGATCGCCGTTGCTGATCGTCCCCTCGACGCGGTCGGCCCGGATGCGGTTGTCGCCCTGGGTCAGTTCTGCCCGGCCGCGCAGCGACAGGGTCGTGGGCGTGCGCGACACCTCGTCGGCGCCCCACATGATGGGCTGGCCGCCCTGGAAGCTCTGCGCGTCGCCGATCGTCGGCAGGGCTGCAAGACCGAGCGCGATCACCGCCGTCATGAGGGTTCTGGTCATGCTCATCTGTCCGAACTCGCGGGGTTGATGGTCCCGCGCACCTTGTTATCGCCCGCGCCCCTGAACACGACCCGTTCGCCCTGTTCATAGATCACATAGGACGAAGCGCTGACGGTTCCAAGCGGACCGGAGCCCTGGACGCCCTTCGATCCCGTCACCACGCCGGTGGCGGTGTCCACCACGGCCTCGGGCGTTACGAGGGTGAACCCCGATCCACCGTCCGAAATCCGGACATTGGGGCCGATCGTGACCGACTTCGCGGTCTCGTTATAGACCCCGCCGTCCGCGGTCAGGGTCGTGACCTTGCGGCCTCCGAGATTCAGCCTCAGCGCCGGCCCGATCAACCGGAACTGACCGGTCTGCGGATCGCGCACGGCGCTTTTCGCCCCGATCATGAAGCTGCGGCCCTCGGCGTCCTGGCCGTGAAACATGGCGCTGTCCAGCCGGACCTCGCGGCTGGTCCCGGCCTTGCGCTCGACATCCGACATCACGCTGCGCAGCACGATCCAGCTGACGGTGCCGCCGGCCAGGACGATGATCGCAACCGGCAGGATCCGGCGCAGCAGGTGGACCCGCCGCGACCGGGCGCGGAACGCCTTGGCCGTGGCGGCGACGCGCGCCTCGTCGGCCTGGTCCCGGATGTCGGCGGGGTCTGTCATCAGGTGTGCGCGAAGATGTCCGTCTCGTCCCAGCCCGCGAGATCGAGGGCCGAACGGCTGGGCAGGAAGTCGAAACATTTGCGCGCCAGTTCGGCGCGGCCCTCGCGCTCGAGCATCTCGTCCAGCCGCGCCTTGGCGGCGTGCAGATAGAGGACGTCGGAGGCGGCGTATTCCAGCTGGGCCGGCGACAGCTCGGCCGCGCCCCAGTCGCTGGACTGCTGGGCCTTGGACAGGTCGACGCCGACCAGTTCGCGGACGACGTCCTTCAGCCCGTGGCGGTCGGTGTAGGTGCGGGCCAGTTTGGAAGCGATCTTGGTGCAGTAGACCGGCCGCGTCTCGACCCCGAGGTGCAGCTGGAACATGCCGATGTCGAACCGGCCGAAGTGGAACAGCTTCAGCACCGCCGGATCGGTCAGCAGCCGCTTCAGGTTCGGGCAGTCATAGCCGGGCCGGTTCATGCGCACGACGTGGGCGTCTCCGTCGCCGGACGACAGCTGGACCACGCACAGCGGATCGCGGCGGAAGCGCAGGCCCATGGTCTCGGAATCGATCGCGACCTCCGGCCCCAGATCCAGGCCGTTCGGCAGGTCGCCTTCGTGGAAGTGGATTGTCATGGACCGTCTTGTGTCAGTGAAGAGTGCTGGTGAGCAAGACGTGAGCGTTGCCGTTCCGAAAGGCGCGGCTGGCGCTCACCCCTTGCTCACTAGCACTTTTCACCCCGCAAGCACTGCAAACAGAAACGGCGCCGTGTCCTGCGACACGGCGCCGTTCAGAAGATGGTGCCCAGGAGAGGACTCGAACCTCCACGACATTTCTATCACTGGCACCTGAAGCCAGCGCGTCTACCAATTCCGCCACCTGGGCCCAGACGTTCATGCTGACGCATGTCCGTCCGGAAGGCGCGGACCCTTAAGGCAGCCCCCCCAGCGGGTCAACAGGCTTTTGTCGCCTTTGCGTTGCGAGGCCGGCGGCCATCGTCTAATCCCCGCCCCAGCACGGGGTTTGCCCCGCGCGCGCCGCCGCCTGTTGGAGTCCCTGTGATGAGCGAAGTCGCCCCCGGCCTGGTCACCATTTTTGGCGGCTCGGGCTTCGTCGGCAGCCAGCTGGTGCGCCACCTCGCCCGGCGCGGCTGGCGCATCCGCGTCGCCTGCCGCCGTCCCGATCGCGCCTGGAAACTGCAGACGTCCGGTTCGGTGGGCCAGATCCAGGCCGTCCGCTGCGACGCGACCAACCCCGATGACGTCGCCAGCGCGCTGCAAGGCGCGGACGCCGCCATCAACCTGATCGGCATCCTGTACGAAGCGGGCCGCCGAACCTTCCACACCCTGCACGTCGAGGCGTCGCGCAACATCGCCGAGGCCTCCGCAGCGGCCAACATCCGCCGGCTGGTCCAGGTTTCGGCCATCGGCGCCGATCCCGAGAGCGAGTCCGACTACGCCCTGTCCAAGGCCGCCGCCGAGATGGCGGTGCGCGAGGTCAAGCCGGACGCGGTGGTGATCCGGCCCTCGATCATCTTCGGCGCCGACGACGGATTCCTGAACCGGTTCGCCCGCATGGCCCAATTCTCCCCGGTCCTGCCGCTGATCGGCGGCGGCGAGACGAAATTCCAGCCCGTCTATGTGGGCGACGTCGCCGAGGCCATCGCGCGCGCGACGGTTCTGCCCGAGGCGGCCGGCCGCACCTTCGAACTGGGCGGTCCGGCGGTCATGACCTTCAAGGAGGTGCTGAAGCTGATCCTGCGCGAGACCTACCGCTCGAACGGCCTGGTTCCCCTGCCCTTCTTCGCCGCCCGCGCCATCGGCTCCATGGCCCAGCTGACCGCCATGGTCGGCATCCCGCCAGCACTGACACGCGATCAGGTCGTGCTTCTGGAGAAGGACAACGTCGTCGCCGACGGGGCCGAGGGCCTGGCCGAGCTGGGCATCCAGCCGACCGGCGTCGAGGCCATCGCTCCGTCTTATCTGTGGCGCTATCGCCGCGGCGGCCAGTTCGCCGAGCCGAAGGCGGCCTGAGTCAGGCCAGGCCCGCCCACACCAGCCCCAGACCGATCACGCCGACGACGATCCGCCACCAGGCGAAGGGGGCGAAGCCGTGCCGGGCGACGAAGTCGACCATGGCCTTGACCACGATCCAGCCGCTGACAAACGACACCACAAAGCCGATGGCGATGATGCCGCCGAAGCTCCAGTCGATCGTCGCGCCGCTCTGGATGATGTCCCAGCCCGAGGCTGCGACCATGGTCGGAATGGCCAGGAAGAACGAGAATTCCGCGGCGGCCCGCTTGCTGAGACCCAGACCCAGACCGCCGGCGATGGTCGCGCCTGAACGCGACACGCCGGGAATTACCGACAGACACTGGAACAGGCCCACGCCCAGGGACCGCTTCCACGACAGGGTCATGGCGTCGTCGGCCGTCGGTTGCGGCGCGAACCGCTCCAGCGCCAGCAGTCCGAACCCGCCCACGATCAGCGACACGCAGATCACCGTCACCGCCGTATCGCCCTCGACGTTGAACAGCACCGCCTTGATGAAATCATAGAGGAACACCCCCACAAGGACCGAGGGAAGGAAGGCGATCAGGATGCTGATGGCGAAATGGCGGGCCTTCGGATCGGTCGGCAGGTTGACAAGCACCTTCCACAGCCGGGCGAAATACAGGGTCACGACCGCCAGGATGGCGCCCAGCTGGATCAGGACAACGAAGGAGCTCCAGCGCGGGTCGGTCAGGCCCAGCAGCTTCTGCGTCAGCAACAGATGGCCGGTCGACGAAACCGGAATGAACTCGGTCAGTCCTTCGACCAGACCCAGGATGATCGCCGCCAGCCAGTCCGCCATCTACGCCCCGTAAAAACAGATCGGGTCGTCAGTGCGCGCCCGGTTCGGGACCCACATAGCGCAGGCGCGCGCGGATAGGCGAGCCGTTCGTCGCCTGGTCCAGCGCATGACCCAGCAGGCCGGCCAGCCGGCCCATAAGGAAAAGGTCGGCGGCGCCGTCGCGCGGGAGCTCCAGCCGCCGGGCGATCACCGCCAGCGCCAGGGGGAAGTTCGCCTTCCGACCCGTCGCAGCCTCGCCTTCCTGCACGGCGCGCGCCAGATCGGCCGGAAGGTCGGCGGCAGCCAGTAGCGCGGCGGCGCGCGGATCGCCCATCGGATAGTCCTCCTGGGCGTCGAAACCGACCAGACGGCCCATCTCGTGGGCCCGGCGCGCTGCGTCCGCGGCCTGTCGCCGCACGGCGACGATCCAGTCCGAAGCCCGGGTCAATTCGGCCATCGTCGGCGATCCGGCCAGCGTCAGGAGCCCCGCGAAAGCAGCCGCCGCGGGGGCCGCGCCGCCGCCGGCGGCGGCGCGCGTGGCCAGAACCGCGGGATTGATCTCATGATCGGCCGACAGCGCCAGGGCGCGGCGGATCAGATGGGCGTCGCGTTCCGGCGTCTTCCAGCTGCGGGCCAGCCGCTGATGCAGGAACAGACGCGGGCCAGAGCCGACCGCGGCGTCGACCGCCTCGTCCAGCACGCGGGCGCATTCCAGGCGAAAATCCTCCACGGAGCGCACCTTGGGATCGGCGTCCTCCTCGGCGCGGCGGGCCAGGGCCGCGAACAGGCGCGCCCGGACCGATCCGCCCGGAACGGCTCCGATCCGCGGTCTCACAGCAGCGAAGGGATTGACCGCCCGCGCATCCCACAACCGCCGGGCGACATCTTCCAGGGTCGCAGTCTCGGCCAACTGGACCGCATCCAGTCCGCGATAGAACAGCCGGCCGCCGGCGATGACCGTCAGGGAGGAACAGACATCAGCCTCGCCCCGCGAGGCCCCCCCGGGCGTGCGACGATAGACGGCGGAGTCCTCGGCCTCGACGGCTTCGCCGCTCATGCGGGCGATATCCTGCGCGGCGTACAGGCTGCGGCGGGAATCATCGGGATCCGGCCGGGCCGCGATCCGGCCCCGGCTGACATAGGCATAGAGGGTCTGCGACTTGACCCCCAGCCGGGCCAGCGCCTCGCCACGCCCGATCCAGCGAGCTGTGTCCGTCATCTGCACGCCAGCCTCCGAATACCCTCGGCCTCGCCGACCCATCGGACGACAAGGATGCGGTTCTTTCGTGACGATGACGCTAACGCCCGGCGGCGCGTGGTCTTGGCAGGGCCGCGCCTTTCCGCGACAAGACGGCGATGACGATCCCCGCCCCCGCCAGCGCTCTCGACGACGCCCATTCCACAACCCGCGCCGTCACCCGGTTGTCAGTGGGCGTGGCCGTGCTCCTGATCGCGCTCAAGGCCTTCGCTCTCGGCGCATCGGGCTCGGTGTCGATTCTCGCGTCGCTGGCGGACTCGGCGCTCGATCTGGTGGCCTCGCTCGGCGTCTTTTTCGCCGTTCGCTGGGCGGCCGCCCCGCCCGACGAGGATCACCGCCACGGCCACGGCAAGGGCGAGGCCCTCGCCGCCATGGTGCAGGCGGGGCTGGTGTTCGCCTCGGCCCTGTTCATCGGCTGGGAGGCGATCCAGCGCATCTTCGACCCCCGCCCGGTGACAGCGGGGTATTGGGGCGTGCTGGTCATCCTGATCTCGATCGCCCTGACCGGCTGGCTGGTCTGGATGCAGGGGCGCGCCATCAAGGCCAGCGGATCGATGGCGGTCGAGGCCGACCGCGCCCACTACACGGCCGACCTGGCCGCCAACGTCGTGGTCCTGATCGGCGTGATTTCCGGGGCCTTTCTGTCCGCGCCCGGCCTGGACGCTGCGGCCGGGCTGGTCGTCGCGGTCTGGCTGTTCTGGGGCGCCTACGGGATGCTGAAAACAGCGGCCGACCATCTGGTCGACAAGGCGCTGCCCGAAAGCGACCGCATCGCCATGACCACCGCCGTCCTCGCCGATCCCAGAATTTCCGGCGTTCATCAGCTGCGCACCCGCATGGCGGGGTCCGTGGTCATGATCCAGATGCACGTCGATCTCGATCCGAACCTGACGCTCGAGGCCGCCCACGCCATCGTCGTCGAGGCCGAGAATCGGTTGCTCGCGGCCTGGCCCCGGGCCGACATCCTGATCCACCCCGACCCGCGCGGCCGCGCCGAACCCCATGGCGGCGCCTTCGCCGGGACGCCGGGCGAGGCCGGCAGCCCCTCGCCGAAGCCGAAAAAAGGCCCGTGGGCTTGAGGTTGTGGCTAACGCGGGCTTAACGCCCTCGCGTGCATGAACAGCCCATGTCGGCCTGCGTCCTGTATCATTTCGCCTTCGATCCGGGCTCCCGGGCCGTGCGTCTCGCGCTGGGCGAGGCCAGGAAGGCGTTCACCGAGACGCTCGTCCGCCCGTGGGAGGACGATTGCCCGGTCGCCGGGTTGAACCCGTCGGGCATGCCCCCCGTGCTTCAGGTCACGGAAGACAGCCGGTCCCTGACGCTGTGCGAACCCGCCGCCATCTTCGGCTGGCTCGAAGACGTCTCCCGCGAGCCCTTTCTGATGCCGACCGATCCCGCCGAGCGCGCCGAGACGCGCCGTCTGGTCGCCTGGTTCGACCGCCGCTTCACCGACGAGGTCAACGCCGTCCTGCTGCACGAGCGGATGGAAAAGCCCCTCCTGCGCCTCGGTCCGCCCGAAGCCCGCGCCCTGCGCGCCGGACGAGACGCGCTGAAATCCCATCTCGCCATGCTTGAGGACCTGCTGGCGGGACGCGACGCCCTGTCCGGACGCCGCATCGGCCAGGCTGACTTCATCGCCGCCGCCCATCTGTCGGTGCTCGACTATTTCGGCGAAGTCTCCTGGGCGAACTGGCCGGGTCTGAAGACCTGGTACATGAAGCTGAAGTCCCGCCCCTGCTTCCGGCCCCTGCTGGCCGACCGTTTCCCGGGCGTGGCTGCATCCACCTGGTACGCCGACCTCGACTTCTGACCGCTCCCCGGGTGCGGGGTGCGGGTGAAGGGTGCTAGTGAGCGAGAGGTGAGCGCGCCTTGCGCCGCCAGCCCATATATCGGCTCACCTCTCGCTCACTGGCACTCTTCACCACAAACTGGATCGAGCTCGTTGAGCGATCGCCTCAAGATATTCATCCGCGAGCGCGCCGCCGTCCTGGGCTTCGACGCCTGCCGTTTCGCCTCGGCCTCGGCGCCGTGGACCGCGGGGGAACGACTGGCGCATTTCGTCCAGGCGGGCCGTCACGGCGACATGGGCTGGATGGAGACGACGCTGGCGCGACGCGCCCATCCGACCGCCATGTGGGAGGGGGCCCGGACGGCGATCGTGCTGGGCCTCAACTACGGTCCAGAGACCGACCCCCTGCCCGAGATGGCCGACCGGTCGGCTGGCTATATTTCGGTCTATGCGCGCGGCGACGACTATCACGAGGTCATCAAGGGCCGGCTGAAGACCCTCGCCGGCCAGATCGCCGCCCGGACCGGCGAGGAGGTTAAGGTCTTCGTCGACACCGCGCCCCTGATGGAGAAACCGCTCGCCCAGCGGGCCGGACTGGGCTGGCAGGGGAAACACACGAACCTGCTCAGCCGCGCTCACGGCAACTGGCTGTTCCTCGGCGTCATCCTGACCGCTGCGGAGCTTGAGCCCGACCCTCCTGAAGGCGAGCATTGCGGAACCTGCACGGCCTGCCTCGATGCCTGCCCTACCAACGCCTTCCCGGCGCCCTTCCAGCTCGACGCACGGCGCTGCCTGTCCTACCTGACCATCGAGTTCGTGGGGCCTTGGCCGGACGAATTCCGCGTGGCGACAGGCAGCCGAATCTACGGCTGCGACGACTGTCTGGCCGTCTGTCCGTGGAACAAGTTCGCCGCGGCCTCGAACGAAGCCCGGGTCCAGGCGCGCGAGGCCCTGGTCTCGCCCCGGCTCGCCGATCTGGCCGCGCTGGACGACGAGGGCTTCCGGACCCTGTTTTCGAAAAGCCCGGTCAAGCGGATCGGACGCGACCGCTTCGTCCGCAACGTCCTGTACGCCATCGGCAACAGCGCCGACCCGGAGCTGATCCCGTCGGCGGAACGGCTGCTGGACGACCCGGACCCCGTGGTGCGCGACGCCGCCGAATGGGCGCTGTCACGGTTGATGGCGGCGGACGCGGCGCTTCTCCCTCCCCCTTGTGGGGAGGGTGGCTGAGGCGAAGCCGAAGCCGGGTGGGGGCGGCTCGGCAAAACATCCAGGGCTCGCGTCGCCAGCCCTCCCCACCCGGTCGCTGCGCGACCACCCTCCCCGCAAGAGGGAGGGAGAATCACATCTAGCCCTGGGCGACCGCGCCGCCGCGTTCGCCGCCCGGGGCCCGGGCGATGTCCAGCAGCTTGATCCGGAACACCATCACCGCATTGGCCGGAATGCCCGGCCGGCCCTGCTCGCCATAACCCTGCGCCGGCGGCACATAGACCAGCCATTCGTCGCCGACCCGCATGTGCTGCAACGCCTCGGTCCAGCCCGGCACGACGTCGCCGACCGTGAACACCGCGGGCTGGCCCGACTGGAACGAGCTGTCGAACACCGTGCCGTCCGTCAGCGTGCCCTCGTAGTCGACCCGGACCAGATCGTTGCGGTCCGGCGTCTCGCCGCCGGGCGGGCCGGACCGGATCACCTTGTACTGCACGCCCGATGGCAGGGATTTGACGCCCTCGGCCCTGGCGTTCGACGACAGGAAGAACTCGGCGGCGCGCAGATTCTGCGCCGCGCTTTCGTCCGGCGTGGCCGGTTCGCGATTGCAGGCGGCCAGAGGCCCGGCCAGCAGCGCCGCCATCGACAGCGCCGCGACGCCCCTAGCCCATCCGTAATGCATAGCCCGCCTCTTCCAGTCCAAGTCTGATCTCGTTGGCGTGGGTTTCGCCGCGCGTCTCGACCATGATGTCGAACTCCGCGCCCTTGGCCGGCACGTCGAGCGCCAGCCGGTTGTGCACCACATCGATGATATTGCCGCCCGCGCCCCCGATGACGGCGCTCATCTTCGACAGCATGCCGGGCCGGTCGTCGCCCAGGATGCGGTAGACCACCATCTTCTTCTCACGCACCAGTTCGCGGTTCAGGACAACGGCCAGCATGCGCGAATCGATGTTTCCACCGGTCAGCTCGATGCCCACCTTCAGGCCCCTGAACTTGTCGGGCCAGGCCAGCAGAGCCGCCAGCCCGCCGGCGCCGGCGCCCTCGGCCACCGTCTTTTCCATCATGGCCAGAAAGGCGACGCCCTTCTCGAAATCGGCCTCGTCGACGACCAGCACGTCCTCGATCAGCGGATCGGCCAGGGCGAAGGGGATCTCGCCCACGGCCTTGATGGCGATCCCCTCGGCGATGGTCTGGCCGCCGCATACGGACGGGCGGCCCTCGCGCCGCGCCGTATAGGACGGATACATGGCGGCCTCGACGCCGAAGATGCGGATCGAGGGCTTCATCGCCTTGGCCGCGATGGCTGTGCCGGCGATCAATCCGCCGCCGCCGATCGGAATGATCAGCGCGTCGAGATCGGGCGCGTCCTCCATGAATTCCAGGCCGCAGACGCCCTGGCCGGCGATGATGCCCTCGTCGTCGAAGGCCGAGACGAAGACCATGCCCTCTGCGTCGCGCAGGCGGTGCGCCTCTTCGGTCGAACCGGTGAAGTCCAGGCCCTTGATCACCACGGTCGCGCCGTGGGCCCGGGTGCCGTCCGCCTTCACGAAGGGGGTGCCCTCGGGCATGACGATGGTCACCGGCACGCCCAGCCGGGCCCCGTGATACGCCAGCGCCTGGGCGTGGTTGCCCGCCGAGGCCGCCACCACGCCGCGTTTGCGCTCATCCGGCGTCAGCTGCAGCAGCCGGTTCAGGGCCCCCCGCTCCTTGAAGCTGCCGGTGAAATGCAGATTGTCGAACTTGATCCAGATTTCGGCCCCGGTCAGCTGCGACAGCCGGCGGGAATAGCGCGTGGGCGTCCGGTCCACCTGGCCGGCGATGCGGTCGCGCGCCGCCAGAATATCGTCAAACGTGACTGTCATGAGCGATCCCTATACCCGGTCTGCGCCGGGTTGATGCGCGCTTTTGGCCCACAGCCGAACGCCTCGCAACCTTGACCTTATGCCGGCGTTGAGCGTCTGATCGCGACGTTCGACCCGCGCGTCCACGGAGAGAGCCATGTCTGCCCGTCACCTGATCGTCATCGCCGCCGTGGCCGCCTCCCTGGCGGCGTGTGAAACCGTGTCGCCGGGCGGCCCGGGCCCGGGCCCGGGCCCTTCGTCCAGCGCCTTCCGCGCCGATGACTTCGCATGGTCCGCCCGGCCGGGCCGCGCCTCGATCGACGGCCGCGTCGATTACCGCCGCGAGGGCCGGGCCTTCACCTGCACCTCCGTGGCGCTCACGCCAGACACCCCCTATACGCGCGCCCGGTTCCAGACCCTGTACGGATCGACGACCCGCGCCGCGATTCCCGAGGCCGTCGTACGCGCCCGCACCGTGGCCGACCCCAACGCCGACTACCGCTCCTTCGTTCGTCAGACCTCGTGCGAGGACAACCGCTTCCAGTTCGACAACTTGCCGGACGGCAACTGGTTTGTAATCACCCCCGTCAGCGCCGGCGGCGACCGCATCGTTCTCATGCGCCATGTCTCGACGCGCGGCGGACGGGTCGCCGTCGTCCTCTAGGTCCCGCAGTCTCCAGTGCCTGTCGTCTTTGGGGCCGCGTAACTGGCCGCTTCGGAGAGTTAACCATGCGCCGTTTCGCCCTTCTTGTGACCGCCGGTCTGATGGTCGCCGCCGCCCCGGCCGCCGCCCAGACCTGGGGCGGGACCTACGACAGCCGCTACAGCTACAGCGGCTACGGAGAGCATGACGGCTATGGCTACAGCCGGCGCAGCGACTGGAACGCCACGCCTTCCAGCTTCGACTGGCGCAGCCAGCTGGACCGGCCCGGCGACTATCGCTGCGACGCCTTCTGGGATGCGAACCGCACCGACTGCGGGGCCGGATGGCGCGACCAGCGCCGCCGTGTCAGCCCGCAGGCCCGCAGCGACTATCGGCAGCTGGCCGGCTACGGACGCGACGGCTATGGCTATGGCTATGGCTATGGCTATGGCGAGGGATACGGCGGCCACGGCCATTCCACCCGCTATCGCGGTTACGGTTCAGCCCGCGGCTACAGCCAGGGCGGCGCCGCCTGGTACGGCGCCTATGGCCGGCCGGATCTGGTCTATCCCGCGGGCGGACGCAGCTATGGCTCCCATGGCTCGTACGGCAGCCGGGCCGACTGGTGCCGGGCCAATCATCGCTCGTACAATCCGCACACAGGCTACTATCGCGCTTACAGCGGTCGCCTGATCTGGTGCGGATAAGGCGTTCGGTGAAAGCCGTTCATCCGATCACGGATCAGTGGATGACCGCCGTTCGCCATCGTTTCGCCTTTTCAGGACCGCTTCGGTCTCCCTGACCCGCACGGGGCGGTGGATCAGGGAGCGCGTTCATGTCCCAGCACAATATTTCCGGCTCGGAAGTCTTCGGACCCAAGCCCGGCGTCATGCTGCGATCAGTCAAGACCTCGGGGCTGCGGCGCAAACGCGCCGCCCGCACCTGGGCGGCCTTCATCGCCGGCGCCGTCGTGGCCGTCGCCGGTGGAGCCATCGCCATGGCGGCCGTCTTCGGCCCCACGCTTTTCGGCTGATTTCTGATTCCGCTCATCCCGGCGAAAGCCGGGACCCAGTTCTGTCCAGCTTGACGCCGGTGTTTCAGGACTTGGCGAGCGCGGATCGTCGGCGCCGCTGCATCACCCAAAGCACTGGGTCCCGGCTTTCGCCGGGATGAGCGGATATGTGAGTCCGATCAAGGCAGCCAGACCATTCTCCGCGTTTCGGCCTCGGCGTTGCGCGCGCGGCTGAAGCCCTTGCGGACCTCGCCCGTGTAGAGGAAGCCGGCCTTCTCCAGCACCCGGCCCGACGCCGGATTGTCGGTGAAATGCCCGGCCATCAGCGCGCGACGCCTCCACGCCTTCGACGCCCAGACCGTGGCCGCCTGCAGCGCTTCGGTGGCGTAGCCCCGGCCCCAGAACGGCCGTGCGATCCAGTATCCGACCTCGGGCGCCGGATCCTTGTCCTCGAACAGGCCGATGACTCCGACGGCGCCGTGGTCCTCATGCTCGATCAGGAAGGTGCGCGCGCGGGCGGGATCCTGCACCGCGACCTGCAGCACGAAGGCCTCCGCATCGGCGAGGCCGAAGGGGTGCGGCATGCGCAGGGTCATGCGCGCCACGTCCGGATCGTTGGCGAGGGTCGCCAGACGGCTGATGTCCTGGGCCCCCGGGGACCGCAGGGCCAGGCGCCGCGTCTCGACGACGGGAGAGGGTTCAATCACGCACACGACTCGGCCTCGTTCGATCTGCCGCCTCCTTGGAGGGCTCGGGCGGCGTCGAGGCGGGGAAACGAAAACGGGGAGCCTGGTGATCCAGACTCCCCGCGGAAATATTTCCCTGGTCCGGATCGCGGCTCTCGAGCCTTGCGCGATCCGGGTGTCAGTCGGTCTGCGCTACTCGGCGGCCATCGGCATGTCGGCGTTGGCCGGAAGAATCGACACGTAACAACGGCCGTTCGCCTTCTTGGTGAATTTGACGGCGCCGTGGGCGGTCGCGAACAGGGTGTGGTCGCGGCCCAGGCCGACGTTGTCGCCCGGGTGGAAGGTGGTGCCGCGCTGGCGCACGAGGATGTTGCCGGCCAGAACGTTCTCGCCGCCGAACTTCTTCACGCCGAGGCGCTTGGAGTGAGAGTCGCGACCGTTACGCGACGAACCACCGGATTTCTTGTGAGCCATAGGTCTGCTCCCGTTCTCGTACTGATATTACGCTTCGTCGCCGGCCTTGTCCGCCTTCTTGGCGGGGGCCTTCTTGGCGGGAGCAGCTTTGGTTTCGGTGGCGGCGGCTTTCGGAGCCGCAGCCTTCTTGGCCGGAGCCGCCTTGGCTTCCGTCTTCGGAGCGGCGGCGGCCTTGGCCTTCACCGGCTTGGCTTCGGTTTCCTCGACGCGCGGGGCGAGGCCGCGAGCGCGCAGGTTCATCTCGGCCTTGGTCATCAGCGAGGTTTCGCCGTCCCACTTGGCCTTTTCGCCGGCGCCGTCGATGCCGGTGATGCGCAGCACGGTTTCCATCTGGCGATGGCCGTTGGTGCGGCGATAGCCCTGACGGCGGGTCTTCTTGAAGATCTTGATCTTCTCGCCCTTGCGGGTCTCGACCAGGGTCGCGGCGACCGCGGCGCCCGCGATCAGGGGAGCGCCCAAGGTCACGCCCTTGTCGCCGCCCAGCATCAGCACGTCGCCGAACGAGACGTTCGAACCGACATCGCCGTCGAGCTTCTCGACCACGATGACGTCGCCCGGCTGAACCCGGTACTGTTTGCCGCCGGTCTTGATCACCGCGTACATGTTGAAGCCTCAGCGAAACGCAAAAAGAATAAGCCCGACGGGGGACCCCCTCGGGCGAAGAGCGGCGACATAGACGCAGAGGGGTGTCCGAGTCAACGCGGACGGGCGAAAAAACGAGGATCGGCCGTGCGGCGCAGCCAAATGAGACCCGGCTCTCGACTGTTATAAGATAACACTCTATGACGGCGAAGATGACGCCGGCCGATCTCCAGCAACCTGTCCTCCTGTCCCTGCTCGGGGCGGGCTTCGCCACATCCTTCCTGCATGCGGCCTTGCCGACCCACTGGTTGCCTTTCGTCCTCGTCGGACGAGGTCAGCGCTGGATCCTGCCCCAGGTCCTCGGCGTGGTGGTTGCGGCAGGCCTGGCCCATATCGCCGCCACCGCGGCCGTCGGCGGTCTGATCGTCGCCGCCGGCCTGGCCATGGATCAGTGGATTTCGGGGGTGCTGCCGGGCCTGTCGGCCGGCCTGCTGTTCCTGTTCGGCGCCTTCTACCTTGGCCGCGCCCTTCTGCGCCCGGCGATCATGGCCGGCGGCCCGGCGCTGGCCCTGTCGGAGCCCACCGTCTCGCACGCCGCCGCCTTCTGGGGCCTGGTGGCGATGATGGCCGTGTCCCCGGGCGAGGTGTTGCTGCCCATCTATCTGTCACAGGCGACCGAGGGGCCGCTGGTCCTTGCGGCCCTGACCCTGGCCTTCGCGGCCGGGACGGTGTCGGGCATGGCCCTGTTCACCGTTCTGGCACGCGCCGGATGGTCCGTGCTGAAGCTGGAGCGCTGGGCCCGTTACGAGGGCGTGATCCTCGGTCTGGCCCTGATCCTGATCGGTCTTCTCGTCGTCCTGCGTCAGCACTAAGGATAGCCGCATGGCGCACGCCCACGGCACCCACGACGATCATCACGACCATGGCCATGGACACAGCCATGGTTCCGGCGGCCATCACGGGCCGGTGGACACAGGCGACTGGCGCTACGCCGTCGGTCTGGTCGTCAATCTGGCCTTTGTCGGCGTCGAGTTCGGGGCCGGTCTGTTCAGCGGCTCCACCGCCCTGATGGCCGACGCGGGCCATAACCTGTCCGACGTGCTGGGCCTGGCCATGGCCGGCGGCGCGGCCTGGCTGGCGCGGCGGGCCAGCGGCTCGCAAAACACCTATGGCTACGGCAAGGCGACGGTGCTGGCCGCCCTCGCCAACGGCCTGCTGCTGATCTTCGCCTGCGGAGCCATCGCCTTCGAGGCCGTGCGCCGTCTGGCCGAGCCGGCCCCGGTCATGTCCGGCCTGATCATGGCTGTCGCCGCGATCGGCTTCGTCATCAATCTGGGCACGGCCCTGATGTTCATGCGCGACCAGCACAGCGATCTGAACGCCAAGGGGGCCTATCTGCACATGATGGCCGACGCCGCCGTCTCGATCGGTGTGGTGATCGCGGGCGCGGTGATCATGCTCACCGGATGGTCCATCATCGATCCCCTGGTCAGTCTGGGCATCGTCGCCGTCATCCTGATCGGGACCTGGGGCCTGCTGAAGGATTCCGTCAATCTGGCGCTCGACGCGGCCCCGCGCGGCGTGGACGTCGAGGCGATCCGCGCCGCCTTCCTCGACCTGCCCGGGGTCACCGCCGTGCACGACCTGCACGTCTGGGGCCTGTCGACGACCGAGACAGCCCTGACGGCCCACCTGTGCCACGAGCGCGGCGACGCCGGGAACCTGCTCACAGAGGCCCACGCCATGGTCCGCACCCGCTTCGGCATCGGCCACGCCACCCTGCAGCTGGAGGCGGAACCGCTGGCGGACTGCCCCGCCTGCTGACCGCCTCAGTCAGCGGGTGGCAGAATCAGCCGATGGCCGGGATAGTCGATCACCACCGTCCCCCGCGACCAGAACAGGGCGTTGCCGACAAAGCCCACCGCCTCGGGACGCGCGAAATAGCCCTGCTGCGGCTGGACGATAAGGCGCGGCGCGTCCCAGGCCAGCGGGCCGATCTCAAGCCGCTCGCCGAGATGGACCGGCAGGCTGAGAGACCCGCCCGTTCCGCTGCCGCCCAGGGTGGCGATCGGGGCCGTCTCCGGCCGCTCGCCGCGCACCTGCGCCCACTGGCCCTGGCTCAGGTTGATCCAGACGTGAGGATCCTCGAACAGCCCCGCTCCGGAATCATAGCGCAGCGGCAAGGCGTGGCCGTCGATAACTGCGTCCAGCCGCAATATGCCGTTGTCGTCGTGCGTGGCCACGACGCGCCCGCAGCCGGCCGCCCGCAGGGCCGCCTCCGACGGCGCCGCCACGGCGATCCGGCCGCCGGCGAAATCGAGGGTGACCACCAGTCCGGACAGGGCGTCCGAGCCCAGGATTCCCACGGCCGGTTCGCCGCCCGGGCCTTGCAGTCCGCTGAGGTCCGAGGTCGTCGGTTCTATGACCGGCAATGTCAGCCCGCCCAGCCTGAGGTTCTCCACCCGCGTGCCGCCCGCCTCGATCACCCCGGCCGAGCCCTCGACCTGGCTCCGGTCCAGCACCGGCAGGCCGGCCCGGGCGGCGAACGCCGCATCCAGCGCCGAACGGTTCGCCCCGGTGTCCAGCAGCAGCCACACCGGCTCGCCCGTCTCCCCGATACGCGCCCGGACGAAGCCGACGTGGGCGGCGTAGCCCGACTCGACCGCATTGGCGTTCCTGAGCGTGTCGAAGGCGGCGTCGCAGCCGGGGTCGGCAGCGAGCAGGGACAGGGCGAGGCTGATCAGCATGGCGGCTCCTTTCGAAAGCCGGGACTCCAGCCACGCTTCCGTCCTTCTGCAAGTTAAGTCTCTTTCATCTCGCGCCCGGGCTGACTATCTCAGCCGCCGAAAGGCCTTCCATGACAGACAAGATTCCCGTCACCGTGCTCACCGGCTATCTCGGCGCCGGCAAGACCACCCTGCTGAACCGCATCCTCACCGAGGACCACGGCAAGCGCTACGCCGTCATCGTCAACGAGTTCGGCGAGATCGGCATCGACAACGACCTGGTCGTCGGCGCCGACGAGGACGTGTTCGAGATGAACAACGGCTGCGTCTGCTGCACCGTGCGCGGCGACCTGATCCGCGTCGTCGCCGGCCTGATGAAGCGCCAGCGCCCGGGCAAGCCGGCGTTCGACGCCATCATCGTCGAGACCACGGGCCTCGCCGACCCCGGACCGGTGGCCCAGACCTTCTTCGTCGACGAGGACGTCAAGGCCAAGACCCAGCTGGACAGCGTCACCGCCCTGGTCGACGCCAAACACGTCATGGCCCGGCTGGACGATTCGAAGGAGGCGCGCGAGCAGGTCGCCTTCGCCGACCGCATCATCCTCAACAAGACGGACCTGGTCACCGAGGCCGAGCTGGTCGAGGTCGAGGCGCGGCTGCGCCGGCTCAATCCGCTGGCCCCCATCACCCGCGCCGAGCGCGCCAATGTGCCGCTGGACCAGGTGCTGGGCCTCGGCGGCTTCGACCTGGGCCGGATACTCGACATCAATCCCGAGTTCGCCAACCCCGGCCACGGAGAGGCGGGCCACGTTCACGACGAACACTGCGGTCACGACCACCACGACCACGATCACGCGCATCACGGCCACGACCATGCCCACGGCGCCCAATCTTCGGGAGCGAGGGGCCACGCGCACGAGGACGACATCAAGGGGATTTCCCTGTCGCTGGAACGGCCGATGGACGGGACGAAATTCACCGCCTGGCTCGACCGGCTGCTGGGCGAGCAGGGGCAGAACATCCTGCGCGCCAAGGGCATCATCGACGTCAACGGCGAGGACCGCCGTCTGGTCTTCCAGGCCGTGCACATGATCCTGGAGGGCGACCTGCAAAAGCCGTGGGGCGCCAACGAGCGCCGCTGGTCCCGCGCCGTCTTCATCGGCCGCGATCTGGACGAGGCTGCGCTGAAGGCCGGATTCGAGGCCTGCGCGGCCTGAAATCCGTGCATCCCCGCGAAGGCGGGGACCCAGCGCTTTCGTGAGGCAGGGTGCGCGGGATCGATTTCAATACGGACTCGGTGATACCGGTCGCCCACAGAACTGGGTCCCCGCCTTCGCGGGGATGAGCGGAATATAGAGTTGATGCCCACCTTCACCTTCGACGCCCAGATCACCGCCGCCGTCTTCGACAACACCGGGGCCATCTTCGCCCTCGGCGACGGCTCCGTCCGGTTCGAGGGCGGCGAGTTCAGCGCCGCCCATGACGGCGCCATCCTGTGCGCCGTGGCCCACCCGTCCGGCGACGGCGTGCTCACGGGCGGCGACGACGGCCGCCTGATCTGGCACCGCCGCGGCGAGGCCGGCGTCCTGGCCACGGCCAAGGGCCAGTGGATCGACGCCGTCGACGCCTCGGCGGAAAGCGGCCTGATCGCCTTTTCGGCCGGCAGGACCCTGACGGTCATCGACGCGAAGGACGCCGCCTTCCGCCGCGACTTCCAGCATGAACGCACCGTCTCGGGCGTCGCCTTCGAGCCGAAAGGCCGACGTATCGCTGCGTCGACCTATGGCGGCGCGGCCCTGTGGTTCGCCCGCATCGCCCAGCAGAAGCCGACCTTTCTCAAATGGGCCGGCTCGCATACGGCCGTGACCTTCTCGCCCGACGGCGCCTTCGTGGTCACCGCCATGCAGGACGCCCAGTTGCACGGCTGGCGGCTGAAGGATCAGAAAAACCTGCGCATGGGCGGCTATCCGTCCAAGGTCCGGGCCATGAGCTTCCTGTCCAACGGCCAGCTGCTGGCCACCTCGGGCGCCCAGGGCGCGGTGCTGTGGCCCTTCGTCGGCGCCAACGGCCCGATGGGCCGCGAAGCCACCGAGATCGGCTTCGACGAAGGCAGTCTGGTCGCGCTGGTCGCGTCACAGCCGAAGCACGGCCTGCTGGCCGCGGGCCTGAACGACGGCCGGGTCTGGCTGGCCGATCCGGCCGGTCAGGGCCTGAACTTCCTCAAGGCCGAGCGGGGCGCGCCGATCACCGCCCTGGCCATGAGCGCCGACGCCACGCGGGTGGCCTGGGCCGACGAGGACGGACAGGCGGGGGTCTCGACTCTCTGATCGCGCTTGCCCGCCATCGCCTCCCGCGCCACCATCCGTCCATGTCGGGGCTGGCCAAGACCGTGAAGAAGGGCCGGCCTCTGCTGACCCTGTTCCTGCTGTTGCTCCTGCTAGGCTCCAGCGGCCTGGTGCTGCAGCGGTTCATTCCCATCCCCGCCACCTTCCTGATGACCACCCGTCTGATCGAGGGCGAGGGCCGGGATTATCGCTGGCGATCGCTGGACGACATCTCTCCCCGGCTGGTGCAGGCCGTGATCGCGTCCGAGGACGCCACCTTCTGCGCGCACCGCGGCTTCGACATGAAGGCGATCGAAAGGGCGCTGAAGGCCAACGCCCGGTCGGAGAAGCGGGGCGGCGCCCGCATCCGCGGCGGCTCGACCATCAGCCAGCAGACCGCCAAGAACGCCTTCCTGTGGCCGGGCCGCGACTGGATCCGCAAGGGGCTGGAGGCCGGCTACACGGTCGCCATCGAGACCGTCTGGGGCAAGCGCCGGATCATGGAGGTCTATCTGAACGTCGCCGAATGGGCCCCCGGCGTCTACGGCGCCGAGGCGGCGGCGCAGCACTGGTTCGGCAAGTCGGCGGACGATCTCACCGCCCGCGAGGCCGCGCGCCTGGCCGCCATCCTGCCGAGTCCCCGTCGCTACAGCGCGGCCAGCCCCGGCCCCTACGTGCGCCGCCGCACTTCGCGCATCCAGGCGGCCATGGGCACGGTCCGCAATGACGGTCTGGCGTCCTGCGTCCTGGGCTGACGGCGAGGCTTGACGCCACGGCTCCGCTCCCTTCACCTGCCGCCCGAACGACGCGGACGAAACCGCGCCCGGAGGAAGCTCATGAAACGCACCCTGATGACCGCCGCCGCCGTCTGCGCCCTTGCGATCGGGAGCGCCGGTTGCGTCACGGTTCTGGACGGCGAGTGGAGCTCGGGAGACGAGGCGCGGCTCGACGCGATGGAAGAGGCCGCGGCTGCTATGCCTGCCGCTGATGACGAACAGCAGCCCGCCACAGCCGAAGGCGCGACCGCCTTCGTCGCCGACGCCGAGACCCGCCTCGCCGCCCTCAGCGAAGAGGCCGCCCGCATCCAGTGGACGCGCGCCACCAACATCACCCACGACACCATGTGGCTCGAGAGCAAGATCAACGCCGAATACACCGAGCTTCAGGTCGAACTGGCCAACGGCGCGGCCCGCTTCAACGACGTCCAGGTCCCTGAAGACGTCCGCCGCAAGCTGAACCTGCTGCGTCTGGGCATCGTCCTGCCGGCCCCGAACCGCCCCGGCGCCGCCGGCGAACTGGCCGACATCACCACCCGCCTGGACTCGACCTATTCGGTCGGCAAGTTCGAGTTCAAGGGCCGCCAGATCACCCTCGACGAGGCCGAGGTCCTGCTGGCCGAAAGCCGTGACCCGGCCGAGACCAGGGCCCTGTACGAAGGCTGGCGCACCATTTCGCCGGTCATGGCCCCCGACTACGCCCGCATGGTGGAGATCGCCAACGAGGGCGCGCGCGAGCTGGGCTTCGCCGACACCGGGGCCATGTGGCGCGCCGGATACGACATGGAGCCGGACGCCTTCGCCGCCGAGACCGATCGGCTGTGGACCCAGGTCAAGCCATTCTACGAGAACCTGCACTGCTATGTGCGCGGCCAGCTGAACGCGAAATACGGCGACGCGGTCCAGCCAGACAGCGGGCCTATCCGCGCCGATCTGCTGGGCAATATGTGGTCGCAGCAATGGGGCAATATCTATGACGTGGTCGCCCCGGCCCAGGGCGGCGCGTCCAGCTACGACCTGACCGAGCGGCTGGTCGCCTCGAACTATGACGCGAAAAAAATGGTCGAGACCGGCGAGGGATTCTACGTCTCCATGGGTCTGCCCGAGCTGCCGGAGACCTTCTGGGAGCGGTCGATGATCACCCGGCCGCGCGACCGCGAGGTGGTCTGCCACGCCTCGGCCTGGGACCTGGACAACGCCGACGACATCCGCATCAAGATGTGCACCCAGGTGAACGGCGACGACTTCTACACGGTCCATCACGAGCTGGGGCACAACTACTACCAGCGCGCCTACAAGGATCAGCCCTTCCTGTTCAAGAACGGCGCGAACGACGGCTTCCACGAGGCGATCGGCGACTTCGTCGGCCTCTCGGCCCTGACTCCCACCTATCTGAACCAGATCGGCCTGCTGCAGACCGTGCCCGGCGAGGAGGAGGACATCCCCTTCCTGCTCAAGATGGCGCTCGACAAGATCGCCTTCCTGCCCTTCGGCCTCATGGTCGACCGCTGGCGCTGGGGCGTTTTCAACGGCGAGACCGGGCCGGCGGAATACAACGACGCATGGTCGGCCAACATGTTGAAATATCAGGGCCTGGTTCCGCCCGGACCACGTCCCGCCAACGCCTTCGACCCCGGCGCGAAATATCATATCCCCGGCAACACGCCGTACACCCGCTACTTCCTGGCCCACATCTACCAGTTCCAGTTCCACCGGGCCGCCTGCAAGCAGGCCGGATGGACCGGACCGCTGCATCGCTGCTCGATCTACGGCAATGCGGCGGTCGGCGAGCGTTTCAACGCCATGATGGAGATGGGACAGTCGCGCCCCTGGCCCGAGGCCATGCAGGCCTTCACGGGCGAAACGGGCAATGACGCCTCGGCCGTGGCGGACTATTTCGCCCCGTTGAACGCGTGGCTGACCGCCCGGAACCGCGGCAAGGACTGCGGTTGGGAGGCCTGACCGGTTCGCTGACCCGCGGTTTCGTTAACCGTCGGCGTTGGACCTTCTCTTAACCGGCCTGGTTCATCTTTCGCCGGATGAGCGTGGGCGACTTTCGCCCGCGGCCAGCGGCGGATGCGGCGATGGGGCTGAAAACCTGGATGAACGGCGCGGGCCGCAGCCTGCGCGCCTTCGCCCGCCGCCTGGGCGACGACGCGCGCGGCAACGTCGCCATGCTGTTCGGCCTCAGCCTGCCGGTGCTGATCCTGATGACGGTCGGCGGGGTGGACATCCACCGCGCCTCGACCGTGCGGGTGAACCTGCAGGACGCCCTCGACGCCGCGGCCCTCGCCGCCGCCCGCTCGCCCTATACGGCCAATACTGACCTTCAACGGGTCGGCCTTGCTTCCCTGCGGGCCAACCTCAAGGCCTATCCGAACATCACCCTGCGTGAGGCGGACACCAGCTTCGTGCTGACCGACGACGTCGTGATCGCCAATTCCAAGGTCGATGTGAAGACCCTCGTCGCCAACATCTTCCTGCCGCCGTACGGCAAGTTCATGGACGATTATCTGCCGGTGGGCGCCCATTCCGAGGTCAACCGGTCGTCCCGAAACATCGAGGTGGCCCTGGTTCTGGACGTCACCGGCTCCATGGCGGGGCAGCGCATTATCGACCTCAGGACCGCAGCCAAGGAACTGGTCGATGTCGTCGTCCAGCCGATCCAGACCCCCTACTACTCCAGGCTGGCGCTGGTGCCCTATTCGATGGGCGTCAACCTCGGATCCCGCGCCGACACGGTGCGCGGCGCGCCGATCGGCTCGACCGCGATCTCCGGCGCGGTCATCAATCTGACCGGAACGGAGATGTCGATCACCGGCGCGACCAACGGCTCGCCGATCGTGATCACCTCGACCGGCCACGGCTTCGTCAACGACGACATCGTCTGGATCACCGGCGCGACGGGCATGACCCAGCTCAACAACAAGGCCTTCCGGGTCAGGAACAAGACCAACGACACGTTCCAGCTCTACACCGTCGGCGGGTCCCAGGTGAACGGCTGGTGGTACGGGGGCTATACCGGCAACGCCAAGGTGCGGAAGTGCCAGAACAACGACTGCTCGATCACCATCACCTCAAACGGTCATGGGATGGTCAATAACGACTACGTCCACATCACCGGCGTCGGCGGGATGACCCAGATCAACAACGGGACCTTCCTCGTCGGCAACGTCACCACCAACACCTTCACCATCGATCCGAACGCCACCGCCCTGACCCCCTACACCTCGGGCGGTTCGGCCTGGTGCGCCCAGCAGGGCTGCACCTGGTACGCCTTCGAGAACATGTATGGCGATCTCCAGACCCACCGGATCAGCGACTGTGTGACGGAGCGCACCGGAGCGCAGGCCTATACCGACGCCGCCCCCTCCGGCGGGGCCCGGGTCGGACGCAACTACCCCGGCGCGTCCAATCCCTGCCTCAATGCCCCCATCCAGCCCCTGTCCAGCAACAAGTCCGCGCTGAAGACCAGCATCGACAGCTATGCCGTCGAAGGATCGACCGCCGGCCAGATCGGCATCGGCTGGGGCTGGTACATGCTGTCCCCCAACTTCAACTCCCTGTGGCCCTCGAACGGCGCGGCGGCCTACAACACCGCCCAAACCCTGAAGGCCGTGATCATCATGACCGACGGGGAGTTCAACACTCCGTACTGCTCGGGCGTGATCTCGCGCGACGCAGGCTCGGGCTCGGGGAGCAACTCCGAGAAGATCGATTGCGCGGCCGACAACGGCGATCCGTTCGCCCAGGGCATTGCGATGTGCACGGCGATGAAGAACCAGGGGGTGCTGGTCTACACCGTCGGCTTCCAGATCACCGCGGGCGGCAACGCCGCCAACATGCTGCAGAGCTGCGCCTCGACGCCGGCGAACTTCTATCTGCCGGCCAGCGGCGGCGCCCTGTCGGAGGCCTTCGCCGCCATCGGCCGGGACATCACCCAGCTACGAATCTCGAAGTAGCACAGGCGGTGCGGCGTCATCGACGCCGCACCCGCGCTTCGCTCAGATCAGCCGGATTTCCCTCAACCGTTCGGTCAGGAAATCCTCGGCCATGATCGCCTTGCCGGCGTAGCGGTCGGGATTCTCCGGACTGACCATGCCGGGCAAGGTCTCGATCACGAAGTCCGGGTTGAAATGCAGGAAGAAGGGCGTGGAATAGCGGGCGAAGCTGGCCCGCTCCGGCGCTGGATTGATCACCCGGTGGCTGGTCGACGGCAGGACATGGTTGGTCAGCCGCTGCAGCATGTCGCCGATATTGACCACCAGCGCCCCCGGCGGCGGCGCGATGTCCAGCCATTCGCCGTCGGCGTCCTTCAGTTGCAGGCCGGCCTCCTCGGCCCCCAGCAACAGGGTGATGACATTGATGTCCTCATGCGCCCCGGCCCGCACGCCCGACGCCCCGGCCGGCACAGGCGGATAGTGCAGCATCCGCAGGATGCTGTTGCCCATATCGACCTTGTCCTCAAAGAAGTCGTCGCCCAGCTTCAGGTAGCGGGCGATAGCGCGCAGGATTTTCGCCCCCAGGGCGTCCATTGCCGTGAACATGCCGTACAGATGCGACCGGAAACCCTCGACCTCGGTCGGCCAGACGTTGTCGCGCATGTATTTACGATACGGATGGCCCTCCGGCAGCTCGCGCCCGACGTGCCAGAATTCCTTCAGATCGACCGTCGCCGCGCCCTTGGCCGCCTCGACGCCGAACGGGGTCAGGCCGCGCGCCCCGCCCGTGCCCGGCTGGTGGTATTTGCGCTTGGTTTCCTCGGGCAGGGCGAAAAAGGCCTTGGTGTCGGCGACGGCCGCCTCGATAACCCCTTCGTCCAGGCCATGGTCGGCGATGACGGCGAAGCCATAGCGTTTGAACGACGTCCCCAGCCTGTCCGCAAACGCCTGGAAGTCGGCGTCGTACAGCTTCATCGACACCGGCTCGATGGCGCGCCTGGCGGTCGGGGCGGTTTCGGGGGTCAGGGTCGCGCTCACGGCAGGGCCTCACTGGATCGGTGTGTCGGTTCCTTACGCCCTAACCCGCGGCCTTGGCAAAGCCGGGGCGTGCGACGTTCATCCGCCGTACAGGTCGGAACCTTCACCGTAAGCCGACGTTTCGGCGGCAGACCGATTTCACGACAAAGGACACTTCCCATGCGCAGCAAGCTTCTCCTCACCGGCGCCAGCATCGCCATCCTGCTGGGCGGCGCCGCCTGCACCACCACCGATCCCTACAGCTCGGCTCCCCGGCGCAACAACACCGCCACTGGCGCGATCGCCGGCGCCCTGGGAGGCGCGGTGCTGGGTTATCTGACCAACACCTCCAACTCCGAGCAAGGCCGCAAGAACGCCCTGATCGGCGCCGGCATCGGCGCTCTCGGCGGCGCCGCGGTCGGCGCCTATATGGACCGCCAGCAGCGCGAGCTTGAGGCCGAACTGTCCGGCTCGGGCGTCGGCGTCGCGCGTCAGGGCGACAATCTGGTCCTGCGCATGCCGTCGGATGTCACCTTCGCCTCCAACCAGTCGAGCATCACCCCGCGCTTCAACGCCACGCTGGATGACGTCGCGGCGGTGCTGAACCGTTACGACCAGTCGATCATCGATATCGTCGGCCATGCCGACTCCGACGGCGCCGACGACTACAACCTGAACCTCTCGCGCCAGCGCGCCTCGTCGGTGGCCCAGGCCCTCGTCAGCCGCAACGTCCTGGCCGACCGGCTGTACGTCGACGGCCGCGGGGAAAGCGCTCCGATCGCCTCGAACGCCACGGCCGAAGGCAAGGCGCAGAACCGCCGGGTCGAGATTCTGATCCGCCCGTTCCGCGGCTAGCGATAGCGCATCCCGGAACCAGGGGACGGGGCCCCGGCGCCGTCCCTTTTTTCGGGGCACACCGTTCCGTGACTTGCGGAGGGGCACGCGAGATGCTCGATACGATCCGCACTCGCTGCGGGGGAATCGCTTGCGCCCGAACCATCAGGAATTCGCCGACGGCGTGAAGCTGGCCGCCATCGCCGCGGTCTCGGCGGTGCTGACGGCGACCGTGGTCATCGGCGCCGGCCGCACCCTGGCGCCCCGGACCGAGGCTGCGGCGGCGGAACCACCCGTCCTCACCCGTGTCGGCTTTCGCCAGGATTAGGCCCGCCCGATCGAGGCGTAGCGGAACCCGCGGGCGCGCATATCCTCGGGCCGGTAGATGTTCCTCAGATCGACCATCACCGGTTCGCGCAACAGCAGCCTGACCCGGTCCAGATCCAGGGCGCGGAACTGGTCCCACTCGGTCAGGATGACGACCGCGTGCGCGCCCTCCACGGCCTCGTAGGGGCCCTCCTTGAACACCACGCCGTCCAGCAGTCTGGCGGCCTCGTGCATGCCTTCGGGGTCGAAAGCCTGGACCGTCGCGCCCATGGCGATCAGGGCGGGGGCGACGTCCAGGGACGGCGCGTCGCGCATGTCGTCGGTGTTCGGCTTGAAGGTCAGGCCCAGCAAGGCCACCGTCTTGCCCTTCAGGTCGCCGCCCATCGCGGCCGCCACCCTGCCGGCCATGGCCTTCTTGCGCGCGTCATTGATCTGGACCGTCGTCTCGATCAGCCGGACCGGGGCGCCGGCGTCGATCGCCGTCCGCACCAGGGCCAGGGTGTCCTTGGGAAAGCAGGATCCGCCGTAGCCGGGCCCTGCGTGGAGGAATTTGGCGCCGATCCGCTTGTCCAGGCCGATGCCGCGCGCGACCTGCTGCACGTCGGCCCCCACCGCCTCGCACAGATCCGCCATCTCGTTGATGAAGGTGATCTTCATCGCCAGGAAGGCGTTCGCCGCATATTTGATCAGTTCGGACGTGCGCCGCCCGGTGAACAGGATCGGCGTCTCGTTGAGGTTCAGCGGGCGGTACAGTTCGCGCATCACCGCCTGGGCGCGCTCGTCGTCCGTTCCGACCACGACCCGGTCCGGCCGTTTGAAGTCCTCGATGGCGGCGCCTTCGCGCAGGAACTCCGGATTCGACACGACCGCAAAGTCAGCGTCGGGCCGACGCTCGCGAATGATGCGTTCGATCTCGTCGCCCGTCCCCACCGGCACGGTGGATTTGGTCACCACCACGGTGAAGCCTTCGATCAGGCCGGCGATCTCCTCGGCGGCGGCGTAGACATAGGAAAGATCCGCGTGACCGTCGCCGCGTCGCGACGGCGTTCCCACCGCGATGAAGACCGCGTCCGCCGCGCAGATCGCCGCCGCGCCGTCCAGCGCGAACGACAGCCGCCCGCCGCGCACATTGGCCTCGACCAGATCGTCCAGGCCCGGTTCGAAGATGGGGATCTCGCCGCGTTCCAGCCGTCCGATCTTGGACGGGTCCTTGTCGACGCAGACGACCTCATGGCCGAAGTCTGCGAAACAGGCTCCTGAGACCAGCCCCACATAGCCGGTACCGATCATCGCCACGCGCATCGAAGCTCATCCCGTTGAAACAGTCGTCGGGATAGCGAGCAGCCGGCGTTTTGGCCACCCTCAGCCCCCAAGCAAAAACCGCCGGCCCTCTTTCGAGGACCGGCGGCTTTGTTGTCTGGCCGATCGGCCTTCCGTGTTTAGCGGAAGTTGATGCCGATGGTGGCGCGACGGTTGAGGGGCTCGCGCACGCCGTCGGCGGTCGGGCGGGCCAGGGCGGTTTCACCCTTGCCGTCCAGC
>NZ_DATMYH010000009.1:0-12744 GCF_035561115.1 Brevundimonas sp. | reverse complement strand
GGTTCCGGCGTTGCCGCAGTCAATGACGCCGGCCGGCTGTCTGAATCCGCCCCGCCCCGTGACCCGCCAGCGGCCCGGGCCCAGCCGTTCGACTGTCGCCCCCAAGGCCTCGACGGCCCGGGCCGTGGCGAGGATATCCTCGCCCTCCAGCAGGCCATCGACATCCGTGACGCCGGTCGCCATGGCCCCCAGGATCAGGGCGCGATGGGACATGCTCTTGTCGCCCGGCGCGCGCGTCACGCCGACCAGCGGCGGGCTGCGTCGGGCGGTCAGATGGCGGGGGATCGGCACCCGGCGGTCTCCGGACAGGTCAAGCGGGGCGCGGGCGCGCGGAGATGGCTTTTGACAGCGGCGTCAGGGGGTGGCAAGGGAGCCGCCCCATTTCCCCACTCCCGCCAAAGGTCTTCAACCGTGGCCAAACCCGAACTGGGCCAAAAGCAGGTCTGCCCGAACTGCCAGGCCAAATTCTATGACCTGGGCCGACGCCCGGCTCATTGCCCCAAATGCGCGACCGAATTCGATCCGGAGGAGGCGCTGAAGCTGCGCAACCGCCGCGGCCGTCCGGCCGGCTATCCCGCGGACGAGGCCGACGAGGATCAGGTCAAGGACAAGAAGGCCGACGGCGACGAGGACGAGGAAGAAGAAGCGGTCGCGACGCCCGAGATCGACGAGGAAGGCCACGAGCCGATCCTGACCCCGGACGACGACGACGAGACCCCCGTCGACCCCACCGAAGAGTCCGGCATGGGCGAAGCGGTCGAGGACGACGACGTCCTGGCTGATGATGATGACGACGACTCGGTCCCCTTCATCGAGGACGAGGACGATGATGGCTTCGAGGACGAAATCATCACGCCCAAGGAAGACGAGTAGACTTTTTTGGGGCCTACCGCGCTTCGCGCTACTTGAGGCGCGGTAGGGTTTCGCCTCCAGGCCGCGTCGGGTCGGGAGGTCCCGAAGGGCCGACGATCGCGGCCCAAAATAAATGGCTGGACCGGGCTTGATCGCGATCAGACCCTGACATAGGTTCCGCCGCCTCGCAGCAGGGCCTCCCGGGGCCCACAGCGATCCGACCGAAAGGTTCGGGGCTTTAGCTCAGCTGGTAGAGCGCTTGCATGGCATGCAAGAGGTCAGCGGTTCGACTCCGCTAAGCTCCACCAATTTTTCAAGGGGTTAGCAGTTCTCTGCTAACCCCTTGTTCGTTCCGGGTAGCACATGGGTAGCAAACCGCGTTCTGCGAAATAATTTTGCAGTAAGGCGGTTTCAGGGGGTTCCTAGCCGCCTCGCCGCGTTTTTCCGCGTTCCCGGGCCGTCTGATTCCCGACCAAGGTCGGGTCGCCCCCCTCCCGCTGCTTGGATCTGAAGGGGCCTCCGGGACTGACAAGGTCTCGCTCGTCTTCCCCTCGCTCCAACCGACATCGCTGAGGGTTGAGGTCTCAACGCAAGACGATATGCTGAGCGCCGGCTGATCCGGCCATGCCGTCCACAATGGCGAAGCTCACGGGCAGGAACCATCGATACCCCGTCAGAACCCTTCCAGGTGCGCGGGCTTAGTGGACACGTCGCTCCAAGCACCGCCGGAACGGTTTAATGCGTATTCAATTCACGGATCTGTCGCGGCCCAAGCAGGCCGCCAAAAATCTCGCGCGTCTCGCGGGAGCGCCGTCGCTGTCCAGCGTTCAGGCCTCTATCGCGCAGTGTCTCGGTTACCGGGACTGGCACGACTTCTCGATGAACCCCGGGCCGGACAATCCTGTCGATCCAGCGGGTCCTGAAATTCCCCGGATCATCTCGGAACTGTCTGACCTCACCGGGCTGCGGGACTCCGACGTCCAGTACGCCACTTCCAGAGCACGGCTGTTCGGGTCTTCTCCATGGGCGCTGGATGCGCAGCTGGATCTTCGGGCCAAGCTATGGCGGCAACGCCTGTTCGGGCCAGCGGAACGCGGAAGGCCCGGCACGGTCGTCCGGGACAAGGCGGACGGCCAAACAGCGGCCTATCTGCTGACCCCCGGTAGACCCACCACCATTCTGCTGGACGCGTGCCGAGCGACACGCGCGGATTTCGAGGTGATCGCTCCCCGGTCCCCGCTGCCTGATTTCATCCCCTCGCGCCTCTGGCTGCCCTACGGCTTCTGGACCCTGATGGACGGGTCCGAGGTTCTGTTCTCCAGGGACTACTACCCGCTCTGGAGAGTCCACGACGGTCAGGTCGAGCGCCTTGATCCGTGGTTATACATCGAGGGGAAAACGGCTGAATCCCATTTCACGCCCCCGCGCAGCAGCGTCTGGTCGTCGGGGGTCGCAAGGGAGACCGCCCTCGCCCGAATGGCGCAGCATCGCATCGCCGATGTTCCTCGGCTGGCCGACATCATGGCGCATCTGATCGAACCGGACATCGAGTCCTTCGGCCCCGCCGTCTCCCGGCTGCACAGGCGTTCGTATCCCGACGCCGTCGTGCCTCCATTCGCCAGGATGAACGAGCGACTTCGCTACGATTGATCCGGCCGGCCGGACGGAAGGCCTAGTCCGCAACCGTCCTTCTGGCTTCCACCAACGCCTTCATATCGACTTTCGACTGCTCGATCGCCGCCTGCACCGCGTCCAGGTTTCTCATCTGGATCTGGGCGCGGGCAGGCGGCAGATCCGGTAGGTCCAGGTTCATCCGCCTGATGAAATAGTAGGCCATGGAGAGCCGAACCTCGATTTCGCGGCACCCGTTCGTCATATGATAATCGAGTTCGATCGCCCGCCGCTTCTCTGCATCCAGTCCTGCGTGCGCGCAGAGCTCGAGCGTGATCGTCCGGCTCCATTCGACGTCGTCCTCGACTTCGTAGACCGCAGGTTCGAGCGGCCCGACTTCGTCGATCCGGGTCAGGACGAAGTCCCTGAAGTCTTCCCGCTCGCAACACCAGGCCCGCGCATGCCAGCGATACCCATCGAAGGCCAGGGCGTGGGGCGCGATTCGGCGCCAGCGTGAACTGGACAGGGACTGATAGCGGATAGCCAGCGCCTGCCGCTGGCGGATCGCCTTCAGGATGCTGCGAAGCAGGGTCTCGTCGACGTGCCTGACGATCTCGGGCGCCATGTCGACGGGAGGGACGTCCCGGAACCAGACATCCTCTCGCTGGAGGGCGCCGGTGAGCAGCGCCCTGAGCTGGAGAAGAAGGCGATTGGCGGAGACGCGCAGAAACTGCGGCCGCATGTTCGCGGAAGGCAGGAAGCCCTTCTCGGTCGAGTCATAGACGATGTTGTCGCCAGCGATGTCCCGGTAGTTCCGCAAATCCACCGAGGCCTGGGGCGTGGAGATATCGAATGTGGTTTCCAGATCGCGCCGGTTCAGCCGGCCTTCCCAGAACAGCTTCCATTCCATGAACTCGAACCGGCGGATCTGTGGCCAGGATCGGCGCTCGGTTTCATCAGCCATCAAAAACACCCCTATCGTCTCTTGACGGGTATCAAAACACGACCCATGTAGTTTCTAAGCGGGTCTGGAATCACCATCGCCTGCTTTGGGCTGCAGGGCAATGTCCCGCTTGGAGGCTGAAGTGGATCACGAATACGCCGTCCTGGGCGGCATCAACCGGGCAAGGATCGGGCAGTGGATCGGCACGATCGCCGCCGCGGTCTCGTCCGCCTTGGTCGCGCTGCTGCTGGCGGCGGTCGATCTGGCCAAGATGCTGGGGTTCGGCGATCTCGTGCCGACCGTGCTCCTGCCGCCGATCGGCGCCGGCCTGGTGTTCGCCGCGCTCTACTGGCTGTTCAGCCGCCACGCCTGGCGACATCCGTGGTTCGCGGCCGGGCTCGGCGTTCCGGATCTTCGGGGGCGCTGGAAAGTCGCCGGCCAATCGATCAATCCGGACCAGACCCATGGCGACGCCTGGTCGGGCCAGATCATCATCACACAGACCTGGGACCGGATCCGGGTCCGGCTCAAAACCGCCCAATCCGGTTCGAACAGCCTGACCGCCGCCCTCATCCGGGACGAGGCCGACGGCTACCGCCTCTTCTACAGCTACCGCAACGACCCCCGCATCGACGCGCCGGACCTCAAGGGTCACCGGGGCTACGCCGAACTGACCTTCGACGCCGACCTGAAGACGGCCGAGGGCGAATACTTCAACGGTCTGGGCCGCTTCACCTTCGGCACCATGACGCTCACCAAGGAGGGCTGAGATGCCGATCAACATCAATGACCGGCTGACCCGGCTGAACAATCGCCGCAAGGGCATGGACCGCCTGGGCCGCCTGACCGAAGCCGCCCAGCTCGACGTCATGCGCAAGAGCCTCCACAGCGAGGCCTGGCAGCGCCGGGCTTCCACCGGTCAGCCCAACACCCGCTATGCGCTCGGCGCCATGCAGGAAGTCGATCCGGATTACACCCGCATCAGCCGGGAGACGGCCGAACGCGTCGCCGGTCAGCTCAAGTCCGGCCTGACCGCCCGCGGCTTCACCGTCGACTGGCGGCTGCAGGGGTCGGTGCCGCTCAACGTCCACATCCGCGGCGTCAGCGACGTCGACCTGCTGAAGCTGGACACCAACTTCAAAACCTACACCTCGTGGGGAGCGATGAGCCAGGCGGGGCGCTACACCGGCACCGCTACGACCGCGACCTCGGTGGGTTCACTGCTCAATCTTCGCCGGGAGTCCGAAACCATTCTGAAGGCCAAATACCCGGCCGCGACGGTCGACTGCTCGGGCAACAAGGCCATCAAGATCTTCGGCGGCTCGCTGGCCCGGCCGGTCGATGTGGTGCCCTCGCACTGGTTCGACAACTACGACTACCAGACCAGCGGTCAGGAGCACGATCGCAGCGTCACCATCCTCGACAAGTCGGTGCCGACCACCATCGACAACCTGCCCTTCCTGCACATCAAGAAGATCAGCGACCGGTGCGATCACGCGCTCGGCGGTGTCCGCAAGGCCATCCGCCTCTGCAAAAACGTAAAGAACGACGCGGAGGAAGAGCGGGGCGTTAAGATCGCCCTGTCGAGCTTCGACATCGGCGCCACCATATTCCACGCGGATCTGGCCGCGCTGCGCGCCGGCGCCTCCTACGAACTGGCGATCCTGGCCGAGGTCCAGCGTCACCTCGACCACCTGACGATGAACGAGAGCCACGCCAAGACCCTGCGGGTCCCGGACGGTTCACGGGCGATCTTCGACACGCCCGAAAAGCTCTCGGCGCTGCGCACGCTGTCGGTTGAGATGGACGAACTCGCCAAGGCCGTGGCGACCGAACAGGGCAAGGTCGTGATGAAGTCGCTCGGCGTCTCGACCTATGACGCCCGCCGCATCCTGAACGAAGCCTACATCCCCCATCTCTGAAAGGACCAACACAATGGCCAAGTCTTCAAAAACCTTCCCGATCGGCCGCAACGCATCCAACGGCAGGCTCGTCCCCGTGGCGGTGGCCAAGGCCCGGCCAGCGAGCCACGTCGTCGAGCGGATGCCCAAGCCCGGTCGTGGCGACAGCTAAGGCCGCAGACCAACCATCAGAAGGCAAGACTGCCGTCCAATGACAGGGCTTCGGCATCGGTCTGGATGCGGTATTGGGTCAGCGCACCCCGATGTATTTGTGGGTCTGGACGCTGAGCCGCCATTGCGGATGCGTCAGACAGTACTCGATTGCCGCAGCCGTGTTGGCCGCCTGGTCCGGCCCGTCCATTGGCTGAAGCCAGAAGCGTTCAAAAGCCAGATGCTCGAACCGGTCGGGCATGGCCTTCGCCTGCGGGAAGACCAGCTTCAATTCCTGTCCGGAGGCCTGAACGACAGGCGCATCCGCCTTGGGGCTGACGCAGACCCAGTCGATGCCAGCCGGCGCCGCAAGCGTACCATTGGTCTCGACCGCAACTTCGAAGCCCCGATCATGCAGGGCGTCTATCAAGGGTCGGTCGAGCTGCATCAGCGGCTCGCCGCCGGTGCACACCACCAGCTTCGGATCGCCGTCCCTGCCCCGCCACATGGCCGCGACGTGACCCGCCATGGCCTCAGGCGTCCGAAACTTCCCGCCGCCGTCGCCGTCCACGCCCACGAAGTCCGTATCGCAGAAGCTGCAGACGGCCGTCGCTCGATCCCGCTCCAGTCCGCTCCACAGATTGCAGCCGGCGAAACGCAGGAAGACGGCCGGCCGCCCGGCCTGGCCGCCTTCGCCCTGCACCGTCAGGAAGACTTCCTTGGCTGAATAGGTCCGACTGACTGTCACTCGTTCTCGATGCTCATCAGCAAGGTTTTTGCAGCCGGATCGCTCAGCGTGCTTCCGCCCGCTACTCTTCTCCCAGCGCTATCACGTCCCGCCTAGCCGTCCGAGAGTTCCTGGAGCTTCTGCACTGTGTCGATGATCTGATTGACCGTTGTCGCGATCTTTGGCGACGCAGCGATCAGGCTTTTACCCCCGGTAAGCACCGCCTGGATTGCTCCCTTGACCAGCTGGCGATTGGGACGATCCGCGACGGCAGCCTCAATCAGATGGGTCGTCGAAACGGCCAAAGCCTCGGCATCGTCGGCGTTTTCAGGCGCCGAGGCCTCCAGAGCCGTCCGCAGGTCAAGCAGAAGGTCCCGCAGACGGTCGGCGTCCAGGGCGAGAGAGTCCTGATGCTGCGACACGCTCTGGGTCGCCCGATCCAGCGAGGCGTTGATGTTCACAATCGCACCGCGGAAATCGCCACTGAAGTTGAACTGGTCACGCACGGGATCGTCCTCCTGAAACATGATGAAGCCGTCTCAGGAACTCTTTGAATGTCCTGATCGAACCCCGGTGTTTTAGCGGGTCTCGGTTTGCGATCTTCAGCCCCCGGCGCCAATGGGCTTCGGCGGCGCTTGGGTCTTTCAACTGGAAACACGCGAAGCCCAAGGCAAACAACATATGCAGCAACTCCGCACTGCGGACCCTGCGCGCCTCAAGGTGAGACAGCCGCTCGGTCAAATGGGTCCTGATCTCGTCGAATTCGCCAAGGTTCGTCTGCGCATTCACAAGGCCGTTGGAGCAGGCGTTCGTGGCTGGGTGGTTCCAGCCGAGCGCCGCTACAGCCCGGTCCATCGCCAAGGAATAGAAGTGACGGGACTCGAGCCAGTTCTTCCTCGCCGCGCTGACCGCACCCAACTGGGCGAGCAGGTCCCCGAGCAGGGGGGACTCCTCTCCAAACGACTCCGCGACCGTAGTCCGGGCGCGCTCGAGATACCCCTGTGCCGCCACGAGGTCGCCGGCCGCCTCTCTGAAGACGCCGAGCCGTTGCAGCACCTCCCAATGCCGGAAGCCCTCGTCCTCCGGTGTCTGCGGAAGAAGATCGGACAGCAGATCATCTTCCGCACTAATGTCGTCCCGTGCCTTTGCTAGTCCACAGATTATACGGACCCAAAGACGATCTGGATCCATCTGCATGGCAATCGCGGTTTCGTCGTCACTGCGGTCAAAGGCTTCCCGTTTGGCGTCGTCGACCGGGCGAAACCAGATTCGGAGAAAACGGCGTCGGGCTTCATGAAACGCCTGCTGCGCCTCTTCTCCCCGGTGCAGGGCTTCGCCAAGGTTGAGGTGCGTCATGAGACGACTGGCCTCATGTTTTTCAGGTGACCGGAGTTGAAGGTCGAGGGACCGCCTCAGCAGCGCTGCGGCTCTGTCGGGGTTGAAGGGTCGAACACTGACCGCAATGTCGTTGAGAGCATGTGCAACCTCGGAATCGGAGCCCGGCATTCGGGCCTCGGCGCGCGCCAGACGGGCTTCATTGGCATCTCTCGCGCTGGCGTAATCGCCACTATGGTAGTGGTGCATAGCGAGTTCTTGGCTGAGCGCCTCGGCGACGGGGCTGGCACGCTCCAGCGCTGCCTTGGCCATGTGGTTGAGATGGACCTCCCATTCGGCGATGTAGCGGCTATCCTGCACGCGGTTGGACTTCTCCGCCGACGAAAGAAGCTCCCGCTCGACCGCCAACCGCAAGTTAGGGTCAATGCGCCCCTGCACGAAGGCGACGATCAGCCGGTGCACGACCAAAGACGCGCCTCGATCGTCGATGAGGCCCAGATCGGCTAGGCGTCGTAGGGCATCTTCCTTCCCCTGCTCGAGCTCATCATCGCTCTCGCCGGCGTCACCGCGCGCGTGAATATAGCCGCGTGGTATGTGTTCACCGGGCGCATAACAGCTGAGAATGCCGAGGATCTGCACCGCGCCAGCATCGCTTGGGGAGCTCAGATCGAGATCGCTGTAACTGACCTCAAAGGTTCGGGCGACATTCTGATCGTGGCCGGTCGGACTCCAGTCGCCTTCGATCATCGAGGTATGTTGAAGGACCTGCTTGCGTAGGCTCTGGAGATACCGTGCCGGTTGGCCGAGACCGTCATACCGATACCGGGCCATGAACGACCCGGCGAGATGCAGCGCCAGTGGCAGATCGCCCAATTCAGCCGCGATCTCGTTGACGATCTCATCGTCTCGCAGGCGCGTATGCGGACCAAAGGATAACAACAACTCGCGACTGTCCGGGCGATCGAGAACCTCTAGGGTCTGAACCGTAATCCCCAAGCTCGCGCTCCAGCTTGATCGCCGGGAAGTCAGCAGGATCCGTGCGCCGCCCGTCGTCGGACGCCAGGCCGCAAAGGTTTCCTCGCTCTCGCAGTTGTCCAGAATGATCAGCCGCGGGTAGGCCTCCGCCCAAGCTTGACGAACCAACGCCACGCGTTCCGGCAGCGGGAGCTGCTCGAACATCGGATGCAGATCCAGTTTGCCTCGTCCACCGCACTGGGCGACCTGAATGCTGATCGTGTCCGGATCGGCGCAGTTGATCCAAAAGACGCCGCCAGCGAAGAACTGACCATAGCGATGGGCGAACTCGACAGCGACCTGGGTTTTGCCGATACCGCCTAATCCCGCCGCAGCCGCCGACTGGACCACTGCCGCAGAGGTTCGGCTGCCAGCAAGGCGCTCGGCGAGCGCGGTGAGCGTATTCCGCCGAGCGACAAAGAGCGGATGCGGCGGCCAAGGCATAGTCGAACAGCTAGGCAGCGCCGTCGGCTCTGGCGGCTCTTTCGTCTGAGCCATCTGCATGAACAGAGCCCAGGCGTCGTTAGGCGATAATCGGGCGCCCCGGTCAGCTTCGCCAATCTGGACAAATGCGCCGGCGAAATTTCCGCCCAAGTTGTACTGGTCGCGCAAGCCGATCGAGCCTCGTCATCCGAACTTCGTCGGCGCCAACCGACAAACGTTGATCGGTGATGGGTTCTTCATTCAGTTTCGCGTGTCAACGCCTTGCTGCCGCTGAGGAAGCTGAGATTGGGAAGATGCCAAGGGGATTGTTCCGCCGGAAATGTGCGCACTGATACATTGCCCAAGTCGCACGAGGCCGCGCGCCATGCTCCCAAGCGCCTCACAGTTCTGCCCAAGCGCTTTCCAACTGCCGCAGTCGGCGCGGAAGAATCGCCTGGATTGAACGGTGAACCTCGTCGTGGAAATCGGCCGGCATCGCGGACCTTGCCCGGTCGGTGGCGGTCGCCGCCTCGGCCATCACCTCGTCGAGGACCTGACGGATGACAGCCGGCCCAAGGCCCGCGGCCTTGCCGCTCTCGACGAAATGCCGGCCGTGCACATCCACGATCTTGTAGTGCGTCGTCGCCCCGGCCGACATGGCCAGCCGGAACGCCTTGTGCGGGATCTGGCGCGCGTCGAACGCGGGCTGGGCGCTGAGGACATCATAGAAGGGCGTGAGCCGGAACCGGCCGCCGGGCCTGAGGAACAGGCTGAAATTCTTGGCGTGGCCGTCGGTGGCGCCGATCATCCAGAACAGGATCTGGCTCTTGAAGAACAGGGCCCGGTCCGTCTGCGGGTCGTCGCTTTCCAGCAACCGGTCCATGACGGCCTTCACGCCCGGCCCGCCCTTGTCCTGGTATTTCCGGCTCGAGGGGATCGACAGCGCCTGGCACAGGTCCTCCTGGGGCAAGCGAAGAAGACGACCGTCGCGCCCCCACAGCCGGTCGAAGCGCTCGACCACCAACACCCGGCGCTCGCCGAAGGTGGCGATCTCGCTTCGCGTGACGGGCAGGCCGAAGGCCGCCATCAGGGCGAGGCAGTAGTGCTCATTGTCCACGCTGTGCCTGAGGTCGATGGTCCCCCAGGACATCTGGATCTCGCCGAGCTCGGGCTTGAGGATGTGGGTGGTGGGCGTGGCGCCGAGCGGCCGCTTCCAGACGCCCTCGTGGAAGAGGAGCGCGGTCTTCTCCTGGGCGCCCGCCACGGAAATCCGGAAGCCCTCGTCCGGGTCGATGCCCAGAGGAGCCCGGGCGAGATTGGCCAACAGGGCCTCGATCTCCCCCTCGGAGATGGGATCCCCCACGATGGCGCCGGACGCATCGACCTCGACGCCTTCCGGCAGGAATTGCATCGCGCCCACGCAGTCGCGCCCGATCTGCTCCAGCAGACTGAAGGAATCCGTCCCCTGGGCCCCCGTCCTCTCGGCGACGCGCTTGCGGACGCTGGCGCTGTCCGGCAGCAGGTTGTCGAACACCGCCACCACGGGCTCGCCCCGCCACTCCGGCGCCTGCAGGGGCAGCGACAGCGAGATCGGGAACCGGTTCGGCCAGTCGAGCCATTCCCGGGCGTACTGGAAGGCGATGGCGCCGCCGGCCTCCTTCTCCAGTCGCCCGGCCAAGCGATTGTTGATCAGCACGCTGAGAGGCGCGTGTGTCTTGCGGCGACCCATCAGAAGATGTCCTCGATGTCCGCCGCCGAACTCTTCGTGCGGGGCGCGAGGGTCATCTCCAGGTCGAGGGCGGCGAGGAGGTCGAAGATCGAGGCGACCCGCGATCCGGGCTGGCCGGCCTCGATCTTCGAGACCATCTCCTGACGCAGTCCGGCCCGTTGGGCGAGATCGGTCTGGCTCCAACCCCGCATCTTGCGAGACTGCTGGATCAGCGAGCCCAGTTGCTTGGGGGAACGGACGAAGGACGACATGGCTGGTCTCCGCGTTATGCGGAATAATGCATACGCCCGGATTATGTGATTTACAACATAAGAACGCGATATGCGATATTCTGCATATTATGATTGTATGTTATATTTCGCATAGCCAGCAATGTCCCTCATGGCCGGTTCAAGCGACGTCGGGCTGATTCCCAACAGAGCCGCGCCGCGGACGGCCCGCGCGGCCCAGGTTACGGACCGAAATCGAAGGCGATCTGTCCGGGCGCGGTCCTGGCCGAAGGCCGTCCGGATCGCCGCTGCGGTGCGCTTTCAGCCGCCGGCGCGTCTTCCTGGGTCCCCGCCCGGGCGTCTGCCGCCGGCTGTTGCACATCGTCTCCGAGGGTCCGCCCCTCCTCCGCCGCCGCACCCCCGGGTGTTGGACGTCCCGCCGCCGATCCGAACGGCCGCATCTCGGCCGGACGCCGCGGCGCCCGTGCGATCTTCCAGGCCGCCAGTTCGCTCTCCCACCAGCAGACACGGCCGGGCGACACCACGACCGGAAGGGGGAAGTCCCCCGTCTTCTGCATCCGCCAGGCCGTGGTGCGGCTGAGGCCGGTGATGTCGCGCACGGCCGGCCAGGCCAGCAACCGGTCGTCCCGGCCGCCGGGCCGGCCCGCAGTTTCGGTCAGGACACCCATGACACGGCCTCGTCCGCCCGGCGTTCGAGCACTTCGGCCAGGAGCCGCGCGTCGCGGGCCGCATCGACCGGATCGCGCACCTCCCACACGAGCAGCACCTCCTTCAGCGCATAGCTGACGGCGGGATTCGTCAGCAGGTCCGCCACGGTGGGGGTCTGCCCGACCCGTCCCGCCTCATGCGATGCGTCAGCCATGGCGGCGCCCCCGTGCGGCGGGCGGGGCCGACGCCTTCAATTCCCCGACCTGGGCCAGGGCCCAGTCCCGCAGCACGCCGCGCGGATAGTAGGGCTTGTGACGGACGTGACGGCAGGGCGGGCCGTCGCCGCCGGTCGACCACAGGCGGGCGAGGGTCGCCGGCTTCATCCGGATGCCGAACTGGACCAGGAAGGCCGAGGCCTCCTTGCGGGTCAGCAGGTCGCCATCGCCCGCGCCGGGGACAGGATCCACGGGTTCGATCGCGGGGATCACAGGACGGCCTCCGGCGGCCGGCATTCGCGGGCGCTACGGGCGCTTCGCCCGGCGGTCAGGGCGAGGTAGCAGTCGACGACGGAGATCACATAGGCCCGGGTCTCGGCTATGTCGGGCACCCGGCCGAGCCGGGCGACGCGGCCGGGTCCCGCATTGTACGCCGCCAAAGCCAGCCTGACGTCGCCGAATCTGAGCATCTGCCGGGCCAGATAGTCGGCGCCGCCGGACAGGTTTTGCTCGACGTCGAAGCGGTCCCGGACGCCGAGGTCGGTGGCCGTTCCCGGCATCAACTGGGTCAATCCGCCCGCGCCCGCCGGCGAGATCGCATCGACCCGATAGGCCGACTCCTCGGCAACCCATTCGTCGCGGAGCAGATTGTTGCGGTGATCGAGATAGAGGACCCGGAACTGCTCTCTCGGCCGATGCGCCATGGCCGTCCGGACATAGGTCTGCAGCGCGGTCCAGGAGGCGATGGCCGGCCGGCGGCAGGCGTCGACCCGGGCCAGCCGCACCGCCAGCTCGCGCAGGATCTTCAGGTCGGCGAAAATGGCGGGCCCGGCGTCGCTCGACCGCGTCAGTTCCGACAGGTCCGCCGCCGCCACCGCGCCCAGGCTGCCGAAGCGCGCGAGGAGCTTGCCCGCCAGCCCGTCCGGATCGGCGCCGGACCGGCTCAGCACCAGGGCGAGCAGGGAC
>NZ_DATMYH010000008.1:0-3957 GCF_035561115.1 Brevundimonas sp. | reverse complement strand
CGCCGGCGATGACGCGCGCGGCTCGACCGAGGAGGCGTGGGACCGGTCGCGGGCCCTGTTCCAGACCCTGGGCGACGATGAGCTTCTGGACCCGACCATCACGCCCGAGACCCTGCTGTTCCGCCTGTTCCACGAAGATGGGGTGAGGCTGGAGGACGCCCGGGCGCTGGTGGCGCAATGCCGCTGCTCGCGCGACCGCATCGCCGGCGTGCTGACCTCGTTCAAGGCCGAGGAGCGGGCCGAGATGGTCGAGGCCGACGGCATGATCCGGGTGACCTGCGAATACTGCGCGACGGTCTATGAGCTGGAGCCGGAGGAGATCGCGGCGGACTGATCCCCGACGGCATGACCGCGAGTTCATTTGAAGTTCGGGGCCCGGTCCGTCATTGGCGAATCATGATCAGCGTTCTCGCCGCCTCCATCCTCCTTGCCGGCGCAGCCCCGCCGCCGCCGCCGTGTCGCTTTACGGGCGAACCGCGCGCCTGGACATCCGAGGCGCTGGCGTCCTGGGACCGGCTGGATCATGACCGGCTGCGGATCGCCGAGCCGGTGACTCCGGTGATCACCCTGTTCGACGAGGCCTGCGCCTGGACCCTGACCCCTGACGCCCGCGGCGATTTCCGCGTCGGCGCGCGGCGCTATCGCACGACCGGCGCCGCCCATTCGGGGCAGGTTAACCTGCCCGACGGCGGGACGGTCCCGGCCCGGAAGCTGGCCTTCGCCTCGCCGATGTCGGACGGCCGGATGTTCTTCATCATGGCCCTGCCGGCGGTCTGGCGCGCGGACCGCAACGAGCCGCGCGACTGGCGACGTCTGTCCATGGTCGTCTTCATGCACGAGTTCGCCCACACCCAGCAGGCGGCGAGTTTGGGCGTACGGATCGACGACCTGCTGGCGCGCGGCCTGCCCGAGGACAGTGACGACGACGTGATCCAGGACCGGTTCGGCGCGCGACCGGATTATCCGGCCGCCTATGAGGCCGAACGGGACCTGTTCTATCAGGCGGCCTCGGCGACCGACGCGCGGACGGCGCGCGCCGGTCTGGCCTCGGCCGCACGGGCGATGGAAGCCCGGCGCACGCGCTGGTTCCGCGGGCCGGATGCGCTCTACGCCGAGGCGGACGACGTGTTCCTGACGCTGGAGGGCACGGGCAACTGGGCCGCCTGGATGTGGCTGACCGACCCGCGCGGCGGCCGTCTCAGCCCGTCGGACGCGACGACCTTCGTAAGGGGCGGCGGCAATCGCTGGAGCCAGGACGAGGGGTTGGGGATCATGCTGGCCATCGACCGGTTGACGCCGGACTGGCCGGCGCTGGCGTTCGCTCCCCGCGGCGCCACGGCGGACCGGCTGATCGAACGGGCTCTACGGAGCCGCTGAGGCCTGGGCCGCGACCGGCGGAGATGCGGTCCATGGTCCGATGGCGATGACGCCGTCATAGGCGCCGTCGCTGACGGGGCCCATCACGACTCCGCGCGCTTCGGCGTCGTATCGGGTCATGGAGTCATGGGCCCGACAGCCGTCCGCCTGACAGCTCCACGACTGCCCGCCCTGCTGGGCGACGTTGAGGGTGATGGTCTCCTTGGACGGCAGGTGGGCCGCGGCAGGCATGAGGTCAAACCGGTCGAAGCGCGTCTTGCTGGCGTGAATGTTGCCGACCAGGACCAGCACCCGGGCCTCCGGCCGGCCGGTCGCCGCCCGCGACAGCTCCACCGCCATGTCCAGCTCATAGTAGTTCTGGTCGAAGGCGGCCGGCCTCGGGCTGGAGGGCTGGAAGGCGCGGAACGCCACATCGGCCCCGCCAGCCTTCAACCGGCGGATCGACTGCATCATCTCCAGCATGGCCAGGCTGGTGCGACCGTCCGCCATGGCCGCATTGTGGAAAATGGTGTCCCGCAGAGCCTCCGCGGCCGTCGTGTCGTCCGGAGCCGCGAGGAAGGCGTCCAGCCGGGGCTGCATTTCCACAGGCAGCTCCAGCGCCACGGTCACCGGTCCCTGTTCCGCCGCGGCGCAGACCAGTTGCGCGAAGGCGGCGGGCGTCTCCGCGGCGCCGTGGATTTCCCCCACGATCACGAAGCGGGTCTCCGGCGTCCACAAGGCCTCGTGCCCGGACGGAGGCGAACAGGGAGCGGCGGCGAGAATCGTTGCGGCGGCGAACAATGCGATCATGAGAACCCCCGGTCACGCACGGGCCATACCTGTGCGTGTGCAAGGGTTGACGCCCGATTGCGGCGGTCGCGTGGCGGGTCAGTACGCCAGCGCCAGCCCGTCCTTGCGCATCTCCGACGCCGCCCCGTACGTCCAGGGCCCTCTCTCGTTCGCCTGACGCACCACGTTCTGATAGCCGCCGAAGCCGCCGTTGGGGCCGCCCGTGACCCAGCCCATGGCCTCCAGCTGCGCCTTCGACGCGGCCGGCACCCCGGTCTCGAGGAACAGGGTCCCGACGCCCTCGGACGGATGACCCATGGGCTCCGACGAACCCTCGTGCTGCCAGCGCGGCGCGTCGCCGGCCTCCTGCGGGTCGAGGCCGTAGTCGACCATGTTGATGATGATCTGGGCCTGGCCCTGCGGCTGCATGCCTCCGCCCATGACGCCGAACGCCATCCACGGCTCGCCGCCCTTGCAGGCGAAGCCGGGGATGATGGTGTGGAAGGGCCGTTTGCCGGGCGCATAGACGTTGGGGTGACCGTCGGCGAGGTTGAACAGCTCGCCCCGGTCCTGGAACATGAAGCCCAGGGTGGCGCCGTCGGGGCCGTCGGCGACCAGGCCCGAGCCCATGCCGCGGTAGTTGGACTGGATCCAGCTGACCATCATGCCGTCCTTGTCGGCGACGCTGAAATAGGTGGTGTCTCCCCGGGTCGGCGCGTCGCCCGGGAAGACGCGGTCCATGACGCGGTCGGGGCGGATCAGGCGGGCGCGTTCGGCGGCGTAGGCCTTTGAGTTCAACCATTCGACCGGGGTGCGGCTGAAGCGGTCGTCGGCGAACCATTTCGCCCGGTCCTCGAAGGCCAGACGTTTGGCCTCGGCCTGATGGTGGATCGAGGCGGCGGACTGGAAGCCCATGCCCTTGAGATCGAAGTTCTCGCAGATGTTGAGGATCTGATTGGTCGACAGGCCCTGGGTGTTGGGGCCCAGGCCATAGACGTCGACGCCGCGATAGCCGGTGCGGATCGGCTCGACCCATTCGGTGCGGTGGGCGGCGAGGTCGGCGCGGGTCATCCAGCCGCCGATGCGGCGGAAATAGCGTTCGATATGGTCGGCGATCGGGCCGTCGTAGAAGGCGTCGCGCCCGCCCTCGGCGATCAGGCGCAGGGTGCGGCCCAGGTCCGGATTGGCGAAGACCTCGCCGACCTTCGGGGTGCGGCCGTCGGGGGCGTAGACCTTCCTGCGGTTGTCGTTCTCCTCGATGATCGCGGACCGGCGGTCGAAATTGGCCATGTTGCGCTCAAGATACCAGGCGATCAGCTGGGGCATGGGCACGCCCTCCTCGCACAGCTCGGCGACCGGCAGCAGGACGTCCTTCCACGGCAGCTTGCCGTAGCGCTGGTGCGCGCTCCACCAGGCGTCGACCGTGCCGGGGACGTTGACCGTCACGGCGCCATAGGGCGGCAGATAGCCGTCCTCGGCCTTCTTCGAACGGGCGGTTTCCAGCGTCAGGCCGCGGGGGCTGTTGCCCGAGCCGTTGAGGCCGACGACCTTCTGCCGGGCCGGGTCCCACATCATGCAGAAGGCGTCGCCGCCGATGCCGTTGGCGGTGGGCTCGAGAAAGCCCAGCGCCGCGTTGATGGCGATGGCCGCGTCGATGGCCGAGCCGCCGCGCCTCAGGGTGTCGATGCCGATCAGGGTGGCGCGCGGATGCGCCGTGGCGGCGGCGCCGTGCGCACCCCAGACGGTCGAGCGGCCGACGAACTGGACGCCGCTGTTGCGGTTGCCGGGGCCGACGCCGGCGAAGGGGTCGGC
>NZ_DATMYH010000007.1:0-23087 GCF_035561115.1 Brevundimonas sp. | reverse complement strand
GGGGCGGCGGCGCGGCGCCGACGGGCGTGTCGCTGAAGATCAGGCGGGTGATGGAGCCGCCGCGCGCCAGGGTGACGTGATCCTGACCGACGGACTGCAGGATCAGGCCGGGCTCGACCTCCTCCCCGACCCCGACCGAGACCTGGCGGCCGTCGGCCAGGCCGATGATGGCCGAGCCGCCGCCCGCGCCGCCGGCGCGGACGCCGAACAGGCGCATCTGGCTGCTGCCGGCCGCCGTGGCCTCGGCCAGGCTGCTCAGGTCGCCGGTGCGGAAGAAGGCGTCGAAACGCTGGAAGACGGTGAAATCGGGCGGGGCGGCGTCCGGCCCGGCGGTCGCGACCGCGGCGGCCTCGGCGCGCGGCTGGACGACGATCCAGACCAGCTGGCCCAGCTGGATCGCCAGGGCGAGGCCGAGCGCGATCTCGACGCCGGCGCGCACGCGGTCCGGGCGCGCCGCCACGGCGTCGCGAAGTCCGCTGCTGAAGTTGCGCATTGCGGCGATCACTCTGGCGTGCCCCACGGAGCCCCGACGGCCCGGCGGACTCCCTAGACCAATCGTCCGGGTCCGGCTTCACCGCCACATGACGGCCCGGAGAACTGTCCGTGACGGTTGATGCGCCTACGGACGAACAGCCGCAAAACAGTCGCGTAACGGCGTCGGGGAGACCGGCGGGCGGCCTCCCCTGCCCTGTTCTAGAAGCGCGCGGTCAGGCTGACCGAAGCGCTGGATCCCAGCTCGTAGTTGTTGATCAGGATCTTGTTGCCCAGTTCCTGGTACTCGTCGAAATCGGTGCCGAGCAGGTTGCGAAGTTCGAGGGCGAAGCCGAGATCGCGGCCGCCGTATTCGAAGTCCTTGCGGTACACGAAGTCGAGGAAGACGCCCGGGTCCTGGATGTAGTCGGGCTCGCGGGCGCCGGCGTTGCCCGCGCCGCGGGCGGTGATGCGCTCGCTGACGTAGTTGACGATGATCGTCGCCTGGGATCGGGCCGTATCGTCTTCCCAACCCAGTTGCAGATTGGCGACGTGCTCGGACTGGCCCTGGAGCCGGCTGCCGTCCTCGATGAAGAAGGTCGCGTCCTCGTCGGCGCCGCCGCCGCCGGGGGTGCGCACGAAGTCGCCCGCCTCGACATTCACTTCCGATTTCGACCAGGTGTAGTTGGCCTGCACCAGCCAGCGCTTGTTGGCGATGAAGGACATGCCGGCGTCGGGGAACTCGAAGAATTTCTTGGCTTCGATTTCCGCGCCATAGATGGTCGCCTGCGGCGCGTTCAGGAACGACTGCTGACGCTGGTCGCCGCTGAGAACGACGATCGACTCAACCGGCTTTTCCAGATCCTTGTAGAAGACCCCGGCCGTCAGGAACTGCTGGCGCGCGAAGAACCATTCGTACCGGGCGTCGAGGTTGAGGATTTCGGTATCGACCAGATACGGGTTGCCGGTGAACTCCCGGTCGCTCTCGGGGTCGATATAGGACTGCGGCGCGAGTTCGCGGAACTGCGGGCGTCCGATGGTCTGGGAGGCGCCGATCCGCAGTTGCTGGTCCTCCGCGAAATTCCAGGTCGCCGTGAACGAAGGCAGGTAATACTGCTCCTCGATGCTGGTCGCCGCGAACGACGGGGCTCCTCCGAAGAGATCGCGCGGCGTCACCGACAGCTGGCCGTCCTCGAAGCGGACGCCCGCGGTCGTGCGTACCAGCGGGATGATCTCGGCGTCGACCTGCACATAGGCCGCATTGACCTGAAGTTCGGCCTCATAGGCGCCGGCCCCGTTGGTCCCGGCGATCTGCCGCAGCTCGATCGTCGTCGGATTGATGTTGAAATCCGAGAAGAGGTAGTCGATCCGGGATTCCCGCTGCTCGTCGGTGAGCGAGCTCACCGCCGCCAGCTGGAGGTCGTAACGCGTGGCGTCGCGGCTGCTGTCCGTATAGGCCACGCCGGCCGTGAACACGGCTTCGCGGAGGTCCGACAGAGGCAGGGTGTAGCTGACGTCCGCGCCGCCGGAGATGACGTCCTCGTCCAGCTCGCTGAACGAGATCTGGTTGGAAGGGTTGTGGATGAACGCGCCGGCCCCGTTCACGCCATACTGGAAGCGGGACTCATAGGGCGCATCGCGCGAGGTCTTCGCATAGGCCGCGCGCCAGTCGAACTCCAGCGCACCGTCAAGGAACTCGTGCTCGCCAGCCAGCTGGCTGGAGAACAACTGGCGGACGAACCACTCGGTGTAATCATCGCGCAGGACGCCGCCGCCGACGCTGAGGTCGGGTCCGACGCTGGAACGCGCCTCCTTGGTGGTGTTGCGGACGTAGAAATTCGTCCACTTCAGCTCGTTGTTTTCATTCGTCAGGGAGAGCCCGCCGAGGAAGTTCAACTGAACGTCGTTCTGGGTGGATTCAAAGGCCTTGTTGGTGACCGGCACCAGAATGTCGCCGGAGAACTGGCCTTCCTGCTGGAAGCCCTGACGGCTGGTCCAGCTGTTGCCGTAGCCCGCCACGGCGATCAGGCCGAGGGTGCCGATGCTGCTTTCACTCGACAGGCCCCCTGCGAAGTCGAAGCCGAAATTCACCGGCGTCGTTTCACGCTGCAACAGACGCAGCGGGGCGTTGACGAGGGCATGGCCCATCGCCTGGAGCTCGGCCGTCGTGAAGTTGGCGCGGTTGATCTGCTTGCCTGCACCGAAAGCCAGGGCGATGGGACCGGGAACGTCGCGGGTGCCGTCGTCGAAGCCGGTGAAGTCGGTGCGCGACCCGTAATAGATCAGGCCTTCCTCGTTGGTCGTTTCGGTGTTGCCCCCGATCGAGGCCGACATGGTGAAGAACGGATCGTTCGGCGCGTCGATGGTCCGCAGGTCGATGACCCCGCCCCCGAACTCCCCGGGGAAGTCGGCGGAATAGGTCTTCTGGACGGTGACGCTTTCGAGGATGTTGGACGGGAAGAGGTCCAGCGGCACGACACGTTGAAGCGGTTCCGGGCTCGGCAGGGGCGAGCCGTTGAGCAGGGCCGAGGAATAGCGTTCGCCGAGACCGCGCACATAGATGAAGCGGCCTTCGACCACGGTCAGACCGGTCACCCGGGTCAGGGCCTGGGCGGCGCTGGCGTCGCCGGTGCGTTGCAGGTCCTCGGACGTGAGGAAGGCGGCGACCTCGGCGCTCTCGCGGTTCGGCTCGGGGATGTAGCGGCCCAGAACCACGACTTCGTCGAGCTGGGAGGATTCCTCGGCCTGCGGCTCGGCCTCGACGGCCGGCGTCTGGGCGACGGAGGTCTGCGGCGCGGCCTGGACCGCCGGCGTTTGAGCATAGGCCAGCCCCGGCGCGATCAGCGCGCTGGTGGCCAGAAGGACCCCGCTCAGGGTCAGGGTAACTGTCTTCATGATCTGCGCCTTGAAGGGGTTCAACGGAATACGCGAAAGCCGGAGGCGGCCCGGACGGGCCGCCTCCGCGCATCCGTCATCAGCAGGTCGCGCCGGCGGTCAGACCGCAGGTCCAGCCCTGGTACCAGGTGTCGGCGGCGTTCTGGACGGCGCCGATGTAGGTGGTGGCCTGGAAGAAGGAATGGACCGCCGGGGCGTTGGCCACCGGGACGGCGTTTTCGTTGGCGCCGTTGATGAAGGTCAGGACCTGATTGCTCAGGCTGGTTCCCGAGGCCGGGGCGGTCAGGGTCGAGGTCCCGGTCGCCGTGTTGTTCGCGCCGGCGGTGAAGGCGGCCGTCGACAGGGCGGTGTTGGCCGGGCGGTACGGCAGGGTGCAGGACATGAACACCGAGTTGAAGGTCACGCCGCTGGTGCCGGTGTCGGCGTCGTTGATGGCCATGCAGCCGGCCAGCGAACCCGAGACGCTGGTGAACACCGAGTTGATGATCGTGGCGTCCGTGCCCGTGTCGAAGTGGGCGACGGTGTGGGCGTCGGTCGTCGAGTTGCGGCCGACCAGGGTCCAGTTGGCCATCTTCGGCTGCGACACATAGCGGCTGGCCAAGGGCGTCGCGGCCGGGGCGGACGAGAACTCGAAGCCGGCGCTGCGGCTGGTCGAGCCTGCCGGGCGCTGGGTGACGATGCCGAACTGGGCGCCGCCGCGCCAGCCGGTGTCGGTGTCCATGCCGTCGTCGTCGGCGCCGGTGATGACGATGTGGCGCAGATTGACGGTGCCGCCGAAGATTTCGATGCCGTCGTCCGAGCTGTTGTGAACCTGAATGTGGTCGATCGTGGTGCCCGAGCCGACGCCGGCCATGGTCAGGCCCTGCAACTCGTTGCCCGACGAGATCTCGAAACCGGAGAACTTGATCTGGACGTAGCGCAGACGGCCCGAGTTATCGGCCGGGGTGTTGCCGCCGTAGAAGGCGCTGGTGCCTTCGACCGTGCCCGTGCAGGTCACCGGGGCGGTCAGCTGGCAGTTGGCTTGCGGCGCGCGGCCGGCCAGGACGATGCCGCCCCACTGCCCTTGCGAGCTTTCGGTGGTCGTGGATTCGACGTTCTGCCGGCTGGTGAAGACGATCGGACTGGCCGCCGTCCCTTCAGCGAACAGCTGCGAGCCGCGGTTGACCAGCAGATAGTCCGAACCGCCCGAGGCGAAGATGCGGACACCGGCCTCGATGGTCAGGATGCCCTGCGCGGAGCCGGCGATCGGCGCCGCCGGGTCGACACCCATGTCGGTGCCGACCGCGGTGCGGCCGCTGATGGAATAGATGGTGCCGGCGCGCAGCGGCACCGTCAGGGATCCGGTGATCTGTTGCGGCAGCTGGCAGACGCGCAGGGTGTTGTTGGCGATCAGACCGACATTGGAGAAGTTGGTCGGGCAATCCGCGGCCGGGGTGCCCGGGGCCGGCGGAGGCGTCGTGCCGCCGCCGCCGCCCGTGCCGCCGCCGAAATCGCCTTCTCCGGGCGATGCGACTTCGGCCGAGCCGCAAGCGGCCAGGGTCAGGGCGCTGGCCGACAGGGCGAGCAGGGTGGTCAGTCGAAAGCCGGTCATCGTTTTCACCGTGTCTGTGCAAAAGAATTTCACGACAGGGGTCGTCGGGAATTCTCTCCCCGACGCGATGACTGCACCGCCCCCTGCCCACCGCTGTGGTTAGAGGTCAGATATGACGGCGCGGACGCCGTATAGTGACGGTTCCGGGTCGCTTGCGTGAAGTTGTCTTCGCGCTTCCGTGAAAACCGATCCCGACACGGTCGAACTGTCACAGTCAGCCGTTACGGCGCGTTTGCTGCGAGGGCCTGTCGCGCATATTCGAGCCCGTTCAGGTGGGAACAACTTTCGTGACTGATCCCGGCTCCGGCCCCATCCTCATCCTGTCCTTCGCGGTTCTGGGCCTCATCGTCGGAAGTTTTCTTGGCCTGGTCAGCGTCCGGCTGCCGCTGGACGAGCCCTTCGTGAGCGGCCGCTCGCGCTGTCGACAATGCGGTCGGACCCTGGCACCGCGGGACCTCATCCCGCTCGTCAGCTACGTTGCAGCGCGCGGCCGGTGTCGCGGCTGCTCCGCCCCTGTCTCCATCCGCTATCCGCTCATGGAGATCTGCGGCGCAGCGATCGGAATCTGGGCGGCATCGAGCCAGCCGACACTGGCCGGCGCCGCCCTCACGGCGTTGCTGGGTTGGCAACTCCTGCTGATCGCCGTCATTGACGCCGAGCATCAGTGGCTGCCCGACGAGCTGACCTTGCCTCTGCTGGCTGCCGGGATCGCGTCGGCAGCCATCCTGCCGGACCTCGCGTTGCGCGACAGCCTGATCGGCGCCGCAGCGGGGTTCGCAAGTCTGTGGGGCCTTTCGCAAGCTTATCGACGTCTGCGCGGGCGCGAAGGACTGGGCGGCGGGGATCCGTGGCTGCTCGGAGCGATCGGCGCCTATGTGGGCTGGGCGGGCTTGCCCAGCGTGCTGGTCTGGGCGTCGGTCGCCGGCCTCAGTCTGGTGTTCGCCCGGCATCTGACGGGGCGAGCGGTCTCGGGATCGGACCGTCTGGCCTTCGGCGTATTCCTGTCGGCCGGCGCATGGTTGACCTGGGTCTACGGGCCGATCGGCTTCTGACCCCGGATAGTCGCCGACCCCGCCGCCGGCCAGATCACCATCGTCCGGCGCCGCCGAACCGCTCGATCCGGAACGGCGTCAGGTCGATCGCCGGATCGCGGTCCCCGGCGAGGGACGCCGTCAGCTCGGCGGTGATCGCCGCCATGGTCAGACCCAGGTGCTGATGGCCGAAGGCGTAAAGGATGCGGGGATCGCTCTCCAGCCGTCCGATGGCAGGCAGATAGTCGGGCAAGGTCGGCCGCGGTCCGACCCAGCGGTCCGGCTCGGGCGAGAAGCGAATCCCGAGATCGGACAGCCGCCGCTCAAGCACGCGCCATTTGCGCGGATCGCCGGGTGCGTCGGGCGAGCCGAACTCGACGAAGCTGGAGGCGCGCAGGCCGCTGGTGAAGCGCGACACCACCATTGACTGTTCCTCGAACACCGTCGGCGGCAGGGCCTCATCCCAGCCGTGTTCGGCGCTCTGCACCGAATAGCCGCGCTCGGCGATCACCGGAGCCTTGACGCCGAGGTCGCGCATCAGCCGCCCCGCCCAGGCCCCCGCCGCGATCAACGCGCCCTCGGCCTCGCGCACGCCGCCCTCCTCAAGCCGTGCGAGGATTCGGTTCCCGCCTGTGAGATGCGTGACCCCGGCGTGAACCACCTCGCCTCCGCCCGCCCGGAAGGCGGTCATCAGGGCGTCGCGTGCGGCCTGGGGCTCGCTGACCTGGGCGGTGCCGGAGAAGCGGATGCCCGCGACGGGGGGCCTCGCCATCACCGCGGCATAGGGAGCCAGGTCATCGCCATCCATGCGGCGGAAGGCGGCGCTGCCCGTCGCGCTCCGTTCCCAGCCGCAAAGTCCCCGCTCGGCCGCCTGCGGCGACATCCAGACCACGGCAAGGCCTTCGCGGGCGATGATGCCGGGCGCACCAGAGAGCTCCGCCAGTCTACGCCAGGCCGGCAGGGCGTGGGCGAGGATGGTCGTCAGGGCCGCCTGTCCGCTCGCATGCCGATCGGGATTCGAGGCCGCGATGAATCGAAGAGCCCAGGGCGCCCAGAGGCCGGCGTCCCTCCAGCGGAAATCCAGCGGCCCGCCGAGGCCGAACAGCCGACCTGGAAAGGTCCTCAGGCTCTCGCGCGACGCCAGCGGCGAGACCTGTTCGGCGGCGATATGGCCGATGTTTCCGAACGAGGCTGCGCGCCGGGGATCGCCCGGATCGATCAGGGTCACGGCGAAGCCGGCGGCCTGAAGCCGCAGCGCCGAAGCGGCCCCGATGAGACCGCCGCCGATCACAAGATAGGACTTCGGCTGCATCGGACTCCCGTTGCCTCGACCTGAAGATCGTATACGATAATGGCTGAAGCTGTTGGAAGCGAGGACCCGATGTCGATTTCCTGGGAGGGCGTGATCCCTGCCGCCACCACGCAGTTTGCGGCGGACTTCTCGATCGATTTCGACTCCACCGCCACGGTGCAGGACGGGCTGATCCGCGACGGCGTGCACGGCCTGATCGTCATGGGCACGGTGGGCGAGAACAACTCGCTGGACGCCGACGAGAAGCGCGCCATGCTGGCCGCGACGGTGAAGACGGTTGCGGGGCGCGTGCCCGTCATCGCCGGCGTGGCCGAGCTGGACACCCGTCGCGCGGCGGCCTTCGCCCGGGACGCCGAGGCCATCGGCGCCGACGGCCTCATGGTCCTGCCGGCCATGGTCTATGTGCCCACCCAGGCCGAGCTGGCCGCCCATTTCCGCACCGTGGCGCAGGCGACCGGCCTGCCGATCATGCTCTACAACAACCCGCCGGCCTATCGCGTCAGCATCGGCTTCGAGGCCCTGCACGCATTGTCGGACCTGCCCAATGTCGTGGCCCTGAAGGAGAGCGCGCCCGACACCCGCCGCTTCACCGACCTGCTGAACGAATTCGGCGACCGCTACGTCCTGTTCGCCGGCCTCGACGACGTCGCGCTTGAGGGCCTGATGCTGGGCGCCCGGGGCTGGGTCTCGGGCCTGACCAACGCCTTCCCGAAGGAATCGCTGGCTCTCTGGGACGCGTTCAAGCGCGGCGACATGCAGACCGCCCTGGCCATCTACCGCTGGTTCATGCCTCTGCTTCACCTCGACGCCGACCATGACCTGGTCCAGTCGATCAAGATCGCCGAACAGGTCATGGGACGCGGCCATGAGCGCGTCCGCCCCCCACGCCATCCGCTGGTGGGCGCCCGCCGGGCCGAGGTGATCGCCATGGTCGAGAAGGCCGCCGCCACGCGCCCGGTCCTGTAGCCATGGCGCGGCACGTCTTCCGCTGCATCGATGGCCACACCGCGGGCAATCCCGTGCGGCTGGTGATCGAGGGCGCGCCGGAGCTTGAAGGCGACTCCATGAGCGCCCGGCGGCAGGACTTCATGGCGCGCTACGACTGGATCCGCACCGGCCTCTGCTTCGAGCCGCGCGGCCACGACATGATGAGCGGCGGCTTCCTCTATCCTCCGACAACGGCCGGGGCCGACGTCGGCATCCTGTTCATCGAGACCAGCGGCTGTCTGCCGATGTGCGGACACGGGACCATCGGCATCGTCACCTTCGCGCTCGAGCACGGCCTGATCACCCCGCGCACGCCCGGCAAGGTCATCGCCGAGGTTCCCGCAGGCGTGATCGAACTCGACTATGTGCAGGACGGCGCGCGCGTCCGGTCCGTCCGCATCCGCAACGTCGCCTCATGGCTGGACAAGCAGGGGATCGAGATCGATGTCCCCGACTTCGGCCCGCTGACCGTCGACGTGGCCTATGGCGGCAATTTCTACGCCATCATCGAACCGCAGGGCGCCTACACAGGGCTCGATGACCTGGGAGCCGCGCGCATCCTGCAGCTGTCGCCCGTCATCCGGGCTCTGGTGCGCGAGACTTTCACCCCGGTGCATCCGCTCGATCCGACCATCCGGGGCGTCTCCCACCTGTTGTGGGCCGACAGGCCCAGGGGCGAGGGCGCGGACGGACGCAACGCCGTCTTCTACGGCGACAAGGCCATCGACCGCAGCCCGTGCGGCACCGGCACCTCGGCGCGGCTGGCCCATCTGCATGCGACCGGCCGCCTCCCGGTCGGCCAGGCCTTCGTCCACGAAAGCTATATCGGCAGCCGGTTCATTGGCCGGGTCGAGGCCGAGACCGAGGTCGGCGGCCGACCCGCCATCATCCCCTCGGTCGAGGGCTCGGCCATCGCCACCGGTCTGAACGAGATCTGGATCGACGACGAGGACGTCTTCGCCCACGGCTTCCAGGTGATCTGAGCATGGCGAAGCCCCGGCCCCTGTCCGATCAGGTCTTCGCCGAGGCGCGCGAGCGCATCCTGTCCGGACGCCTGCCCGCCGACACGCCGATCCGTCAGGACGCCCTGGCGCTGGAGCTGGGCGTCAGCAAGATTCCCCTGCGCGAGGCCCTGGCGCGGCTGGAAAGCGACGGACTGGTCGTGTCCCACCCAAACCGCGGCTTCATCGTCCGCCCCCTGTCGCGCGCCGACGCCGAGGACGTCTTCGATCTGCGCCTGCGCATCGAACCGAACGCTTGCGTGCTGGGCGCGCTGGAGGCGGATCCGGCCGCTCATGACGGCGCCCGCACGGCCTTCGCCGCCCTCGACGCCGCGCTTCGAAACGGCCTCGCCGACATCGGAAGGCGCAACCGCGAATTCCATCTCGCTCTGGTCCGGCCATCGGGCCGGAGCGTCACGATTGAGACCGTCGATCGGCTGCTGGCCCTGTCCGAGCGTTATGTGCGGGTCCATTTGGGCGAACACCGCCGGCTGGACCGCGCCAGTCATGAGCACGAAACCCTGCTGCAGGCATGGCTTGACCGTCGCCCGGAAACGGTGCGGCGCGAGGCGCGATCGCATATCCGCGCGACCCTTGTCGATCTCCGCGCCCAGTTGCCGGAGACCTGAAGTCGATCGACATTCGCCTCCCGCTGATCTTCGGGCGGCAGGCGGGAGCAGGAATTTATTCCTTTCTCTCCCTTGACCGAAGCCCGGCCCATCCCATGTCGATGTGCGCGCCGGTTGGCTTCGCGACGGTCTTTGAAAATCGAACCATGGACGTGGCGGCTTCAGCGGCGTCAGCGACAAAATTTCCGATAATCTGGCCGCGTTTGGCCGGATGGAGCGCCGCCGATCTATCTAACGTCCCGCTTCTACACGCTTTTCAATGTTGGCAGGGTTGGCGCCCCGAATTCGAAAACCGTGCCAAACCCGAGGCGCCGCAGTCTGATCAGACCCGGCCGGCGGGCCAGGCCGGAACGTCGGCGAAGGGTTCGTCGAGGCTGTGCTGCGGCCGGGTGAACCACTGCGGACCCGTGTCGGTCATGTGGAAATGGTCTTCCAGCCGCACGCCGAATTTCCCGGGAACGACGATCATCGGCTCGTTGGAGAAACACATGCCCGTCGCCAGCGGCGTCGCATCGCCCTTCACCAGATAAGGCCCCTCGTGGACGTCGAGGCCGATGCCGTGCCCCGTGCGGTGCGGCAGGCCGGGCAGGCGATACCCCGGGCCGAAGCCGTCGGCCTCCAGCGACCGCCGGGCCGCCGCGTCGACGGCCTCGCAGGCCACGCCGGGCCGTGCGGCCTCGAAGGCCGCGGCCTGGGCCCGTTTCTCGGCGTCCCAGACGGTCCGGACCTCCGACGTCGCCTCCCCGAACACATAGGTGCGGGTGATGTCCGAGCTGTAGCCGTCGATTCGCGTGCCGGTGTCGATCAGCACCACATCGCCGCGCGCCAGGGCCCGGTCGCCCTCCCCCCCGTGCGGCAGGGAGGTGTCGTCGCCAAAGGAGACGATGCAGAAGGAATTGCCAGACCCTCCCAGGGCGCGATGCTGGTCGTCGATGAAGCGGACCACCTCCGAGGCGCGCTGGCCGGCGCGGAGCTGCTCGTGGGCCCGGCGATGGACCTCGATCGTGATCGCCTTGGCGTGCCCCATCAGGGCGATCTCGGCCGGCGATTTCCGGCTCCGCAGGGGATGGATCAGCGGCGCGGCGTCGGCGAGGCGCGCGTCGTCGATCTCGGTTTTCAGACTGCGGTACATGGCCAGGGCGATGCGCTCGTCGACGGCCAGCCGTCCCTTCGTCCCGATCCGGTCGGCGACCAGACGCCAGGGGCTCTCGTCCTCCTCCCAGGTCAGGATTTCGCCGGGCAGGCTGATCAGCCCCTCGACCTTCTCCAGCTCGAAGCGCGGCGTGATGTAGTCCAGCCCGCCTGACGCATGCACCACGGCGCCCACCAGCCGCTCGGAGGCATACCAGTCGACGCCGGTGAAATAGCGCAGGCTCGATGTCGAGCCGAGCAGCACCGCCTCGACGCCCGCCGCCTCCATGCCGCCTCTCAGGCCCGCGAGGCGCGCCTGCCGCTCGGCCGCGCCGATGGGGTCCGGAACCGATTCTGAAACGCTCGCCATCGTCTGCTCCGGTCTTCACTGGATTGAGTATCGTATACGATCGTGCTCAGGTGGGTGTCGAACGGCAAGGGGGGAAGTCCTTGGTCCTGACAATTCTTCTGACCGCGCTGGGTCTGCTGGCGACCGCCTTCGTCGTGGTGCTGGGACGGGCCGCCCTGAAGCGCGGGACCGGCGCGCCAGGACCCGAGTCACTCCTCCTCGGCGCGGTCGCCAACTTCTTCGACACCTTGGGCATCGGCTCCTTCGCCCCGACCACCGCCTGGCTCCGGTTCCGCCGGATGACGCCCGACAGCTTCATTCCGGCGACCCTGAACGTGGGCCATGCCCTGCCCACCATGGTGCAGTCCGCGGTGTTCCTGGTGCTCCTGGGCGTTCACGTCGATCCGGTGCTGCTGGTGTCCTGTATCGTCGCGGCCGTCGCCGGGGCCGTGGTCGGGGCCCCGCTGATGGTCCGCGCCCCGGTGCGGGTGGTGCAGGGGGTGGTGGGGCTCGCCCTGCTGATCGCCGCGGCCCTCTACGCCATGAGCAATCTCGACCTGATGCCCATCGGCGGAACCGCCACGGCGCTGGAGCCCCGCCTGCTCGGGATCGCCGTCGCCGCCCATTTCGTCATGGGGATGCTGATGGCCTTCGGCATCGGCCTCTACGCCCCCTCCCTGATCCTGCTCAGCCTGCTGGGCCTGGACCCTCGCCTCGCCTTCCCCGTCATGGCCAGCGCCTGCGCCTTCCTGATGCCGACCACCGGCTTTCGCTACATTCATGCCGAGCGCATCGACCTGCGGATCGTGATCGGCATCGCGCTCGGCGGGATTCCGGCCGTTCTGGTCGCCGCCTTCGTGGTCAAGGAGATGCCGATCGAGCCGCTGCGCTGGGCGGTCGTGGTCGTGGTCCTTTACGCCGCGGCCCTGCTGCTGAGGGCCGCGGCAGGGAAGACCGCCCCCCAACCCCGGATCAGCTGAGCCTCACGCCATTCCACGCGGAAAAATAGTGCATAGGCAGTGAGATCATCGCCCGCAGGCGCATTATTTGACCAACCCTGTTGTGCGCTGCGGCAAAAGGTGTTTCTATGGGCGTCTCACCAGAGGCTCTCCGTGATCGCCACCACCCGTCCCTCCTCGCGCCTGAACGCTGTTTCCGCAGCGGCCCTGGCGCGTCCGGACGTCGGCCTGACGATCAACAGCATTACCATTCTCGCGGTACTTCTCGTCCTCCTTGCCGGAGCGGCGTGGACGCTTGTGACCTGACCTAATCCCACCCTCAGGATCGCCCGCAGCCACCCGCTCCCGAAAGGAAGCGGGTTTTTTGTTGCGCGCGGTCCGGATCTCACCGGAACCGACACTTCGCAATGACGCAAAATTTCACCCCGACAGACAGGCCGGCGCCGAATGCGCGCAGCCGCGCCGTGACGGCCGGTCCCAGCCGCGCCGCCGCGCGCAGCTATCTGCGCGCCGCCGGCATGCAGGACGCCGATTTCGACAAGCCGATGGTCGCGGTGGTCAACACCTGGTCCTCGGTCACCCCGTGCAACATGCACCTGGATCGGCTGGCCCGCGACGTCCGCGCCGGCATCATCGCGGCGGGCGGCTATCCGGTCGATTTCAACACCATCGTGGTCACCGACGGCATCTCGATGGGCACGCCGGGCATGAAGGCCTCGCTGATCAGCCGCGAGGTCGTCGCCGACTCGATCGAACTGGCCGTCGAGGGCCACCAGCTGGACGGCGTGATCTGCATCGTCGGCTGCGACAAGACCATCCCGGCCGCCGCCATGGCGCTGGCGCGCATGGATATCCCCGGCCTGGTCTACTACGGCGGCACCATCCTGCCGGGGAGCATCGGCCGCCGCGACGTCTCGGTGCAGGACATCTTCGAGGCCATCGGCGCCCATGCCGCCGGAGCTCTGGACGACGCCGGTCTGCAGGCGGTGGAAAGCGCCGTCTGCCCGGGCGCCGGCGCCTGCGGGGGGCAGTTCACCGCCAACACCATGGCCATGGCCCTGTCGGTCATGGGCCTGTCGCCCATGGGCGCCAACGACGTGCCCGCCGTCGACCCGGCCAAGGGCGCGGAGGGCGAGCGTTGCGGCCGCCTGATCGTCGAACGGGTCTTCGCGGGCGACACGGCCCGGAAATACATCACCCGGGCCAGTCTGAAGAACGCCGCCGTCGCGGTCTCGGCCTCGGGCGGTTCGACCAATGCGGTGATGCATCTGACCGCGATCGCGGCCGAGGCCGGCGTGGCCTTCGGGGTCGAGGACTGTCATCAGGCCTGCGTCGAGGCGCCGGTCATCTGCGATCTGAAGCCGGGCGGCCGCTTCCTGGCCAGCCACCTGTACGCCGCGGGCGGCACCCGGCTGGTGACGCGGCGACTGGCCGAGGCCGGCAAGATCGTGAACGCCCCGACGGTGTCGGGCGAAACCCTGTTCGTCGAGGCCGGCAAGGCGGAGGAAACGCCCGGCCAGCAGGTCGTGACCGACTTCGACGCCCCGGTCATGGATCGCGGCAGCTATGCGGTCATCTACGGCGACATCGCGCCCGACGGGGCCGTGATCAAGCTGACGGGCCACAGGGTCGACCGGTTCGAGGGCCCCGCCTGCGTGTTCGACAGCGAGGAGGACGCCTTCCAGGCCGTGCAGGACGGGTCGGTCGGCGAAGGCGACGTCATCGTCATCCGTTACGAAGGCCCTCGCGGCGGCCCCGGCATGCGCGAGATGCTGCAGGTCACCGCCGCCCTGAAGGGGCGCGGCGTCCACGACGTGGCCCTGATCACAGACGGCCGCTTTTCCGGCGCGAGCTACGGCTTCGTCGCCGGGCATGTGTCGCCCGAAGCGGCGGCCGGCGGCCCGATCGCTCTCATTCGCGATGGCGACCGCATCGTCATCGACGTCACCAACCGCCGGATCGACGTGGACGCCGATCTGGCGAAGCGCCGGGCGGGCTTCGCTCCCCGACCTGCCCGCCCGGCGCACGGAGTCTTCGCGAAATACCGCGCCTCGGTGGCCTCGGCCGCCCAGGGCGCCGTGACCATTCCCGATCCGCCGCCGGTCCAGCGTCCCGCTGAAACCGAAACCCGATCCGCCCGAGAGGACGCCTGACCCATGGCCATCACCATCTACACCGACGAAGACATTCGCCCCGGCGCCATCGCCGGGCAGCGCATCGCCATCATCGGCTACGGCTCGCAGGGGCGGGCCCACGCCCAGAACCTGAGGGACTCCGGCCACGACGTGGTCGCCGGCGTCCGTCACGGCGGCAAGGGCTGGCGCAACGCGACCGCCGACGGCGTCCCGACCGCCGAACCGGTCGAGGCCGTCCGCGACGCGGACATCATCGCCATCCTGACCCCGGACATGATCCAGGCCGAGGTCTATCGCGACGTCATCGAGCCCAACGCCAAACAGGGCGCGGCCATCCTGTTCGCCCACGGCTTCTCGATCATCTACGGCCGGATCACGCCGCGCGAGGACATGGACGTCATCCTGGTCGCGCCCAAGGGGCCGGGCGATCTGGTCCGCCGCGAATACCAGCGCGGGCGAGGCGTCCCCTCCCTGTTCGCCATCGAGCAGGACGCCACCGGCAAGGCGCGCGACCGGGCCATGGGCTACGCCCGGGGCAATGGCGGCGCGACCGGCGGCCTGCTGGAAACCACCTTCCGCGAGGAGACCGAGACCGACCTGTTCGGCGAACAGGCCGTCCTGTGCGGCGGGGCCAAGGAGTTGGTCATGTCGGGGTTCAACACCCTGGTCGAGGCCGGTTACCAGCCCGAGATCGCCTATTTCGAGTGCATGCACGAACTGAAGCTGATCGTGGACCTGTTCTACGAGGGCGGCGTCACGAAGATGAACGAGTTCATCTCGGAGACGGCGAAATGGGGTTCGGTCAAGTCCGGTCCGCGGATCATCACCGACGAGACTCGCGCCCGGATGAAGACCATCCTGGACGAGATCCAGTCGGGCCAGTTCGCCCGCGAATGGATCGCCGAAAACGAGGCCGGCAAGCCCCGCTACGACGCCTGGGTCCGGGCCGACAGCGAACAGCCCATCGAAGAAACCGGTGCGAGGCTGCGCGAGCGCATGGCCTGGCTGCACGCGCCCAAGTCGGAAGCCGCCTGAGCCATGAGCGCCGCCGTCGCCCTGAAGCCCACGCCGGACGCCCCGCCTCGCAGCGGGGCCCGCCTGCTCGTCTCCACCCTGGAGCGGCTGGGGGTCGAGGTCGTGTTCGGCTATCCGGGCGGCGCCATCATGCCGGTCTACGACGCCCTGGCCGGGTCGTCGCTGCGCCACATCCTGGTGCGGCACGAACAGGCCGCCGCCTTCGCCGCGGACGCCTATGCGCGGCGCAGCGGCCGCGTCGGCGTGTGTCTGGCCACCTCCGGCCCGGGCGCGACCAACCTGATCACCGGCATCGCCAATGCGATGATGGATTCCGTCCCCATCGTCTGCATCACCGGCAATGTCGCCCAGGGGGTCATGGGCACCGATGCCTTCCAGGAGATCGACATCCTGGGCGTGACCCTGCCGATCGTGAAGCATTCGATCCTGGTTCGCGATCCGGCGGACATCCCGGCGGCGGTCGAGGAGGCCTTCCACATCGCCGCCTCGGGCCGTCCCGGCCCGGTCCTGATCGATCTGCCCAAGGACGTTCAGGTCGGGCAGACGAGCGAGGACTTCGGCTTTCCCTATCCGAATACGGTCGGGACGATCGATCACGACGCCATCGCGGCGGCGGCGCGGGCCATCCGCGAGGCGCGGCGGCCGCTGATCTATGTCGGCGGCGGGGTGAAGATCGGACGGGCGACGGCGCAGGTCCGCGCCTTCGCCGACGCCACCGGCATTCCCTCGGTCTCGACCCTGAACGCGCTGGGCACGATTCCCACGGACGCTCCCGGCTTCCAGGGCATGCTGGGCATGCACGGCACCCGCGCGGCCAATGAGGCGGTGCAGGAGACCGATCTGCTGATCGTCTTCGGGGCCCGGTTCGACGACCGCGCCACCGGCAAGCTGGCCGAGTTCGCCCCGCACGCCCGGGTCATCCATTTCGACATCGACGCCTCGGAGATCGGCAAGCTGCGCGAGACCTGGATCCCGGTCGCCGGCGAACTGGCGCCCGGCGTCGAGGCCCTGACCGCAAATCTGTCGGGCCAGACCCTGACGATTGATCCGTGGATGATCCACTGCGCCAGTCGGGTCCAGCGCACCGCCTTCCGCTACGCCGACGCGCCGGGCGAAGGCGTCTTCGCCCCTGCCCTGCTGAAAGCTGTGTCGGAAGCGGCCGGCGACTCCTTCGTGGCCGCCTGCGACGTCGGCCAACACCAGATGTGGGCCGCCCAGCACTGCCGCTTCTCGCAGCCGGAGGCCCACATCACCTCGGGCGGACTGGGGGCGATGGGCTTCGGCCTGCCCGCCGGCATCGGCGCCAAGCTGGCCGATCCGGACGCCACGGTCGTGGTCATCGCCGGCGACGGCGGCTTCATGATGAACGTGCAGGAACTGGCCACCCTGCGGCGCTACGGCGTCGCGGTGAAGGTGCTGCTGCTGGACAACAGCTCCCTGGGACTGGTGCGTCAGTGGCAGGAGCTGTTCTTCGACGGCAACTATTCCGAGGTCGACCTGTCCGACAATCCGGACTTCGTGAAGGTGGCCGAGGCCTTCGGCGTCGAGGCCTTCCGAATTAGCCGGCGCGAGGAGGTCGAGGCCGGAATCGCCCGGCTGCTGGCCGCCGACGGCCCCTGCCTCGCGCACGTGATCATCGATCCCCGGGAGAACGTGTGGCCGCTGGTCCCGCCCGGAAAGAACAACGCCGAAATGATGGAAGGCGCCTGACCATGACCGCCGACACCCTGCACCTGCATATCGACCGCGCCGACGGCTCGCTCCAGCGCCTGATCGGACTCATCGAACGCCGTGGTTTCCACATCGACGGCATGACCCTGAGAGACGAGGGTCACGGCCGGCGTGTCGAACTGGCCGTGCGCGGCCGGGACGACGGACGCTGCCCGCACACCTTGGGCCGCCAGATCGACAAGCTGTTCGGTGTCACCCGCATCACCCCGTCCGCCGCCGCCTTCCATCCCGAGGTAGCGGCATGACGCGGGTCCAGACCGCCGTCGCCGCCGACCCGGACAAGGTCGTCGTCTTCGACACCACCCTGCGCGACGGGGAACAGGCGCCCGGCTTCTCCATGGGGCCGGACGACAAGGTGCGCATGGCCCAGGTGCTGGCCGCGCTGAAGGTCGATGTGGTCGAGGCCGGCTTCGCCGCCGCCTCGCCCGGCGACGAGGAAGGCGTCCGGCGCGTGGTCGGCGAGGTGGAAGGCCCCGTCTTCTGCTCGCTGGCGCGCTCGAGCGAGGCCGACATCGATGCGGCGTATCGCGCCCTGCGCGGCACGGAGGAGCGGCGCTGCCACATCTTCCTGGGGACCAGCCCGATCCATCGCTCGGCCAAGCTGAGGATGTCGAAGGCCGAGGTGCTGGCCGCCGCCGGGCGTTCGGTCGCCTACGCCCGCACCCGCTTCGAGGACGTCGAGTTCAGCCCCGAGGACGCCATCCGCACCGAGCCGGAGTTCCTCGCCGAGGTGTGTGAGGTCGCCGCCGCGGCGGGGGCCACGACGCTGAACATCCCCGACACCGTCGGCTATTCGACGCCGGGCGAGATCGGCGACATCTTCCGCACCCTGATCGCCAGCGTGCGCGCCCGCTTCCCGCATGTCGTCTTCTCGGCCCACTGCCACGACGACCTGGGCATGGCCGTCGCCAATTCACTGGCGGCCGTCGAGGCCGGGGCGCGTCAGGTCGAGGGCGCGATCAACGGCATCGGCGAGCGGGCCGGCAACGCCTCGATCGAGGAGATGGTCATGGCCATCCGCACCCGGTCGGACCGCTATGGCCTGCACACCGGCGTGGACGCTGTCCATCTGGTGCGGGCCAGCCGGCTGCTGAGCGAGATCACCCACACCCCGGTGGTGCGCAACAAGGCCATCGTCGGCCTGAACGCCTTCGCCCACGAGGCCGGCATCCACCAGCACGGCATGATGGCCGACCCGTCGACCTACGAGATCATGCGCCCGCAGGACGTGGGTTTCGAGGGGACCTGGTTCGTACTGGGCAAGCATTCGGGCCGCCACGCCGTCGCCAAACGCGCCGAGGCCCTCGGCCAGCCCGTGAGCGGTCCGCACCTGGCCGCCGCCTTCGCCGGTTTCAAAACCCGCGCCGACCAGATCGGCGAGATCAACGATCACGAACTGCTGGCGATCATCGAGGCCGCACGCCCCGCCGCCGCCGTCCAAAAGGAGTATGCCTATGCGGCCGCTGGCTGAACATATCTGGGTCAACGGCGAACTGACGCCCTGGGCCGACGCGAAAATCCATGTGATGAGCCACGCGCTCCACTACGGCACCTCGGTGTTCGAGGGCATTCGCGTCTACGACACGCCGAAGGGCCCCTGCGGATTCCGCCTGACGGACCATGTGCGCCGCCTGTTCGACAGCGCCCGCATGTACCATTTCGTTCTTCCGTATACGGAGGATGAGTTGGTCGAGGCCTGCCGCGCCGTGGTGCGTTCCACCGGATTGCGGTCGGCCTACATCCGCCCCATCGCCTTCCTCGGCCAGTGCGGCATGGGGGTGACGCCGGCGCCGGAGAACATGAACGTGGACGTGGCCATCGCCGCCTTCCCGTGGGGCGCCTACCTCGGCGAGGAGGCGCTGGAGAAGGGCGTCGACGCCTGCGTCGCCAGCTGGTCGCGGATCGCGCCGAACACCGTGCCGTCCGGGGCCAAGGCCGGCGGCAACTACCTGTCGTCCTATCTGATCGGCCGCGAGGCCCGGGTCGGCGGCTTCGGCGAGGGCATCGCCCTCGGCACCGACGGCCGCCTGTCCGAGGGGGCGGGCGAGAACCTGTTCATCGTCAAGGACGGCGCGATCGTCACCCCGCCCGCCGCCGCCTCCATCCTGATGGGCATCACCCGCGACAGCGTCATGAAGCTGGCCCGGGGTCTGGGCTACGAGACCCGCGAGCAGATCCTGCCCCGCGAGGCCCTGTACGTCGCCGACGAGATATTCATGACCGGCACGGCGGCCGAGATCACCCCGGTGCGTTCGGTCGACGGCATCCCGACCCGCGCCGCCGGTCCGGGGCCGGTGACCCGGGCCGTCAACGCCGCCTTCCGCGGCCTGTTCGACGGCGGGACGCCCGACCGCTTCGGCTGGCTGGAGCCGATCGCGGCCCCCGCCCCGTCGGTCGTCCGCGCGGAGCCGGAATATGCCTGAGACCCTGTTCGACAAGGTCTGGAGCCGGCACGTGGTGGCGGCGGAGACGCCGGACACGCCGGCGGTGCTCCATGTCGACCTGCATCTGGTGCATGAGGTCACCAGCCCGCAGGCCTTCGCGGAGATCGAAAGCCGGGGACTGAGGGTCCGCCGTCCGGACCGGACCTTCGCCACCCTGGATCACTCCACCCCGACCCTGCCCGCCGACGCGGCCGGCGAACGCCCCTATTACACGCCGGCCTCGAAGGCCCAGGTCGAGGCGCTCGAGGCGAACTGCGCGCGCCACGGCGTGTCGCTGGCCGGCTGGGACAGCGAGGATCGCGGCGTGGTGCATGTGATGGGTCCCGAGCTGGGCCTCACCCGGCCCGGCATGACCATCGTCTGCGGCGATAGCCACACGGCCACCCACGGCGCGTTCGGGGCCCTGGCCTTCGGCATCGGCACCACCGAGGTCGCCCATGTGCTGGCGACCCAGTGCCTGCTTCAGCGCAAGCCAAGAGCGATGCGGGTCACGGTTTCAGGACAGCTGCGGCCCGGCGTCTCGGGCAAGGACGTGGCCCTGGCGATCATCGCCCGGCTGGGCTTCGGCGGCGGCTCCGGCTTCGTCATCGAATACGCCGGCGAGGCCATCCGGTCGCTCGACATGGAAGGGCGGATGACCGTCTGCAACATGTCCATCGAGGCCGGCGCCCGGGCCGGCATGATCGCGCCGGACGAGACCACCGTCGCCTGGCTGAAGGGGCGCAGGCACGCGCCGAAGGGCGAGGCGTTCGACCGCGCCGCCGCGGACTGGCTGTCGCTGCGTTCGGACCCCGGCGCGACGTTCGACGCCGAGGTGGAGATCGACGGCCCGGCCATCCGGCCCATGGCTACCTGGGGCACCACGCCCGACGCCGCTTCGGCCATCGGCGACCCGGTTCCCGCGCCGCGCGACGCCTCGGGCGAGAAAGCCTTGGCCTATATGGGTTTCGCCGCCGGCGAGGCGACCACCGGTCACGCCGTCGACGTCGTCTTCGTCGGCAGCTGCACCAATGGCCGCCTGCCCGATCTGCGCGCGGCGGCCGAGGTGCTGCGCGGCCGCAAGGTGAAGCCCGGCCTGCGCATGCTGGTCGTGCCCGGTTCCGAGGCCGTGCGCCGCGACGCCGAGGCCGAGGGGCTGGACCGGGTGTTCATCGAGGCGGGGGCCGAGTGGCGCATCCCGGGCTGCTCGATGTGCCTGGCCATGAACGGCGACATGGTCGCGCCGGGCCAGCTCGCGGTCTCGACGTCCAACCGCAATTTCGAGGGCCGGCAGGGGCCAGGCTCCCGGACCATCCTGGCCAGTCCGGCGACGGCGGCGGCGACGGCGGTGATGGGCGTCCTGACCGACCCCCGCGTGTTCCTCGAGGAGACGGCCGATGTCTGAGCCCTTCCGCGCCCTGACGTCGAAGGCCGTGGTCCTGTCGCAGTCGAACATCGACACGGATCAGATCATTCCCGGCCGGTTCCTTTCCACCACGACGCGGGAGGGCCTGGGGGCCCACGCCTTCCATGACTGGCGCTACGAGGCCGACGGATCGCCGAAACCCGAGGCGGTGCTGAACCGCATCGATCCGGCCGAACATCGCATCCTGCTGGCGGGGGCCAATTTCGCCTGCGGCTCGTCCCGGGAACACGCGCCGTGGGCGTTGCTGGACTACGGCTTCCGGGCCGTGGTCTCGACCGGCATCGCCGACATCTTCACCTCCAACGCCCTCAAGAACGGGCTGCTGCCGGTGGTGGTCGACCAGGCCGCCTGGGACGATCTGGCGGCCCATCCCGATCAGCCCGTCACCATCGACCTGGAGGCCTCGACCATCCGGCGCGGCAACGCCGCCCCGGTCGCCTTCACGGTCGAGCGGTTCGCCCGTCAGTGCCTGCTGGACGGGGTCGACACCCTCGGCTGGCTGCAGGCCCGCCTTCCCGCCATCGAAGCCTTTGAACGCCAGAAAGAAGCCCTGTGATGCCCGCAGACAAGACCTATGACATCGTCGTCCTGCCGGGCGACGGCGTCGGCCCCGAAGTCACCCGGGCGGCCCAGGCCGTCCTGACCGTCATCGGCGACTTCTTCGGCCAGCGTTTCCGCTTCCACGAACACCTGATCGGCGGCGCCGCCATCGACGCGACCGGCGATCCCCTGCCGCCAGAGACGGTCAGCGCCTGTCAGGCCGCCGACGCCGTGCTGCTGGGCGCGGTCGGCGGGCCGAAGTGGGACGGCGGCAAGCGCCGGCCGGAGGAAGGCCTGCTCGGCCTGCGCAAGGCCCTGGGTCTGTACGCCAATCTGCGGCCGCTGCAGGTCTCGCCGGTGCTGGCGCACCGGTCGCCCCTGAAGCGCGAGATCGTCGAGGGCGTCGACCTGATCGTGTTCCGGGAACTGACCGGCGGCATCTATTTCGGGGAGAAGACGCGCACCGACGACCGGGCCACGGACCTGTGCGTCTACACCACGCCCGAGATCGAACGCATCGCCCGCGCGGCCTTCAAGACCGCCCAGCAGCGGCGCGGCAAGGTGACCTCGGTCGACAAGGCCAATGTCATGGAGACCAGCCGCCTGTGGCGCGAGGTGGTGACCCGTGTTCACGCCGAGGAGTTTCCGCGCATCGAGCTGGAGCACGCCTTGGTCGACTCCATGGCCATGCATCTGATCCGCAAGCCGCGCGAGTACGACGTCATCCTGACCGAGAACATGTTTGGCGACATCCTGTCGGACGAGATCTCGGTTCTGGGCGGCTCCATCGGCCTGCTGCCCTCGGCGTCGCTGGGCTCGGGCGGTCCCGGCCTGTTCGAGCCGATCCACGGCTCCGCCCCGGACATCGCCGGTCAGGACAAGGCCAATCCGGTGGGCACCATCCTGTCCGCCGCCCTGCTGCTGCGCCACAGCCTGGGACTGGAGGACGAGGCCGCCTCGATCGAGGCCGCCGTCGCGGCCGTCCTGTCCGCCGGGGCGGTCACCGCCGATCTCGGCGGGACCCTGGGCACCCGCGAGGCGACCAACGCCGTCATCGACGGCATCCGGGCGATCCACTGGGCCGCCGCCCATCGGGTCCAGATGCACTGGGCGTGACCGGTGAAACCGTGCCTGGAAAGACGCAGCAATCGCCCACAAGCGCAATTTCATGCCTTCCAGCTTGACGACCCCGCCGTGTTTCCGTCAGCCTGACACCCGAACCCGAACCGAGCAGGTCCCGTGAACCGACCCGACGCCCGCACCGCCTTCGCCACCACCGCCTCGAGCGGCGGCGCGGCCCTGCGCGCGATCATTGGTACCGGCATGACCACCACCACCACGCCTCCGGCGGGGACAGGTTAGCGCGCACCGAAGCTCAGGAACGCACAGACCCAGCCCCGCCCGGAAATCTCCGGGCGGGGTTTTTCTTTTCCTCCTCCCC
>NZ_DATMYH010000006.1:0-38780 GCF_035561115.1 Brevundimonas sp. | reverse complement strand
GGGGGGCGGAAGCCGGTTCCTGGGTCCGGGCGGCGTCCCCCTCCAGCAGAATGTCGACCTTGGCCTTGCCGCGCAGCTGCTCCAGCAGCTGGCGGACGCCTTCATAGGTCAGATAGCGCACGATCTGCGGCCGGGCCTGCTCCAGCGTCGGCGGCGTCTCGCGGCGGCGGTCCTCGACGCGCAGGACGGCCCAGCCGCCCTCGGTCTGGAACGGGCCGACGGTCGAGCCGGCGGGCTTGTCGCGCAGGGCGTTGGCGTAGGCCTCGGGCATGACGTCCAGCGTCCGGTAGCCCAGATCGCCGCCGGAATAGCGGGTGGCGTCGTCGATCGAACTTTCGGCGGCCACGGCCTCGAAGGCCGCGCCCTGCGCCAGAATGCCGATGACGGCGTCGGCCTCGGGCCGGGTGCGCGACAGGATCAGGCGCACGCGGACCTCTTCGGATGTCTGCGCCAGCCGGACCTGTTCCTGATAGATGGTCTCGACCGCCTTGTCGGAGATGGTGCCGTTGACGACCGTCTCGACCAGCATGTCGCCGAGAATGCGTTCGCGCGTCGCCTCGAGCCGGCGCTGGGCCAGGGCGGAATTGTCCAGACCGCGGCGGTCGGCCTCGGCGGCCAGCAGCTTCTGATCGATGACCTCGTCCAGCACGCGGCGGAACAGGTCGCTGGTGACGTCCAGCGGCTCGCCCTCGCCGACCAGGCCTTGCGCCACCGCCTCACGCTTGACGTCGGAGGCCCAGATGGTCTGGTCCTGGACCCTGGCCACGGCCCGGTCGCCGGGCTGGGGCGGACGGTCGGACCCGGCGCCCCGGCCGCAGGACGCCACGCCGAGGGTCAGCGCCATGCAGACGGCGATCAGGACGGGTGCGAAGGGGGTGGAAAGCCTCATCGGGGGCGCGCTCCGTCACGGGGCGGGAAAGGCCCTCGCGTTGACAGGGATAAGGCCGGTGCTTAAGTCCCGCCTGCGCCCAAGTCGAGGGGTTTTCGAACGTTCGCGCGGCCCTCGCGCGCGCCTGTGACAGGCGCCCGGGCCGACGACGCCGGGAACCCTTGGGCGAAGTCGTCGCCGCTCCTTCGGGACCCTTCCAGTACCAGGGCCTTTGTCGCCCGCCCGCCTTCGGAACATTCATGCTCGGCATCGCCAAGAAGATTTTCGGCTCCTCCAATGACCGCAAGGTCAAGGACTTCATGGGCCGGGTCCAGAAGATCAATGCGCTGGAGGACAAGTTCGCCGCCCTGTCGGACGACGAGCTGCGGATGATGACCGACGCCTTCCGCGACCGGCTGGCTGGCGGAGAGACGCTGGACAGGATCATGAACGAAGCCTTCGCGGTCGCCCGCGAGGCGTCCAAGCGGGTCCTGGGTCAGCGTCAGTACGACGTTCAGCTGGCCGGCGGCATGATCCTGCACGACGGCGGCATCGCCGAGATGCGCACGGGCGAGGGCAAGACCCTGGTCGCCGTGGCGCCCGTGTATCTCAACGCCCTGTCGGGCAAGGGGGTGCACGTCATCACCGTCAACGACTATCTGGCGCGGCGCGACGCCGAATGGATGGGCCGCGTCTACCGCTTCCTCGGCATGGAAGTCGGCGTCATCGTCAACGGCCTGTCGTCGGGCCAGCGCCAGGCGGCCTATGCGGCCGACATCACCTACGGCACCAACAACGAATTCGGCTTCGACTATCTGCGCGACAACCTGGTCTACGACCGCAAGGAGATGGTGCAGCGGCCGCACCATTTCGCCATCGTCGACGAGGTCGACTCCATCCTGATCGACGAGGCGCGCACGCCGCTGATCATCTCGGGCCCCACCGAGGACCGGTCGGACCTGTATCTGATCGTCGACGGCATCATCAAGGAACTGATCCAGGACAAGACGACCTTCGACCTCGACGAGAAGCAGCGTCAGGCGCTGCTGACCGAGGAAGGCTCCGAGAAGATCGAACAGATCATGGAGGATCGCGGCCTGTTCGCCGCCGACACCACGGGCCTGTACGACGCCGCCAACATCAGCCTGGTGCACCACATCAACCAGGCCCTGCGCGCCAACACCCTGTACCAGAAGGACAAGGACTACATCATCAAGGCCGGCGAGGTCATGCTGATCGATGAGTTCACGGGCCGGATGATGACCGGGCGCCGCCTGTCCGAGGGCCTGCACCAGGCCATCGAGGCCAAGGAGGGCGTGAAGATCATGCCCGAGAACCAGACCCTGGCCTCGGTCACGATCCAGAACTATTTCCGCCTCTACGAAAAGCTGTCCGGCATGACCGGCACGGCCGCGACCGAGGCGCAGGAGTTCCTCGACATCTACAAGATGGACGTGCTGGAGGTGCCGACCAACCGGCCCGTCAAGCGCATCGACCACGACGACGAGATCTTCCGCACCGAGGCCGAGAAGAACCTGGCCATCGCCGGCCTGATCGCCGAATGCCACGTCAAGGGCCAGCCCATCCTGGTCGGCACGGTGTCGATCGAGAAGTCCGAGACCCTGTCGAAACTGCTCGAGACCTATGAGTACGAGGTCACGCTCAAGACCTTGAAGCCGCAGCACGCCCATCTGATGGAGATGGTCGTCAGCGAGGACGACAAGGTCCGCCGCGAGGCGAAGAAGGCCTATCAGGCCCTGAAGGACGAGGACTTCGATATCGAGGTCAAGCGCGGCAAGGGCATTCCCCACAGCGTCCTGAACGCCCGCCAGCACGAGCAGGAGGCCTATATCGTCGCCGACGCGGGCCTGCCCGGCGTGGTGACCATCGCCACCAACATGGCCGGCCGCGGCACCGACATCCAGCTGGGCGGCAACCTGGAAATGCGCCTGCAGAAGTGGCGGCTGGAAAACCGCAACATGGCCGTCGAGGTCACGCCCGAGATGGAGGCCGAGGAAGAGGGCCGTCTGAAGGCCGACATCGCCGTGCAGAAGCAGAAGTCGCTGGCCGCCGGCGGCCTGTTCGTGCTCGGCACCGAGCGCCACGAGAGCCGCCGCATCGACAACCAGCTGCGCGGCCGGACCGGCCGTCAGGGCGACCCGGGCACCTCGAAATTCTTCCTGTCCTGCGAGGACGACCTGCTGCGCATCTTCGCCGGCGACCGTCTGGACGCCATCATGCGCAGCTTCGGCGTGGCCGAGGGCGAGGCCATCTCGCACCCGTGGTTGAACCGCGCCGTCGAGACCGCCCAGAAGCGCGTCGAGACCCGCAACTACGACATCCGCAAGAATCTGCTGAAGTACGACGACGTCGTGAACGACCAGCGCAAGGCCGTGTTCGAGCAGCGCCAGGAGTTCATGGACTCCGAGGACCTGTCCGAACTGGTCGGCGAGTTCCGCAACGACGTGATCTCCGACCTGATCGAAAAGCACATGCCGCCCAAGGCCTATGCCGAGCAGTGGGACATCGACGGGCTGGACGAGAAGATCCGTTCGACCCTGGGACTGGAGCTGCCGCTGCACGACTGGGCCGCCGAGGAAGGCGTCTCCAACGAGGAGATCGAGGAGCGGGTCGTCGCCGCCGCCGATGCGCGCGCCGTCGAGCGTATGGAGCAGATCGGGGCCGAGCAGACGCGCGGTCTGGAGAAGCAGTTCCTGCTGCAGATGATCGACATGCAGTGGCGCGAGCACCTGGTCCATCTGGACCACCTGCGCGGCGTCATCGGCCTGCGCGGCTATGGCCAGCGCGATCCGCTGAACGAGTACAAGACCGAGGCCTTCAACCTGTTCGAGACGCTGCTGTACGAGCTGCGCCACAACGTCACCCGCTGGCTGATGACCGTGGAGTTCCGCTTCGAACAGCCGCCGGCGATGGAAATGCCCGAGTTCCAGGAGATTCACCTGAACCCCGGCACCGGCGAGAACGAGATGGCGGATCCGCTGGCGCAGCTGCCGGAAGGGGCGCTGGAAGGCGACGCCCGCGCCCGCCTGCCGGTCGACGTCCTGCCGGCCGGATGGGAGCGTACGCCGCGCAACGCCGACTGCCCCTGCGGCTCGGGCCGCAAATTCAAGCACTGCCACGGAAGTTTGATTTAAGGGGCGCTACCGCTCGCCGCGCGGCGGCTCGCTGCTTGAGCGCGAGGGGTGATACTTTCGCGGGGAATTCGACGACGGCTTCGGCGGGGAATTCCGATACGACGGCGACAGTGACGACTGGGCCGCAGGAGGGTCGAGATGAGCCGCAAGGACCTGTTCTCCCGCGCCCTGTCGCTGGATCCGGAGCGGCTGCATTTCGCCGCGCACAGCCATCATCTGTGGCCGGACGCCAGTTTCGACGGGCAGGTCCGGGCCTGGGTCGAGGCGAACAAATTCGCCGACCGGAAATGGGACCTGATCTTCGGCGAGGTCGTGCCCGAGGCGCAGGCCCATGTGGCGAAGGAGCTGAATCTGCCGTCGCCCGACACGGTGGTGTTCGCGCCCAACACCCACGACTTCCTGCTGCGCATCTTCTCCGGCCTGGAACGGAAGCCCGTCCGCATCCTGTCCACCGACGGCGAATTCCACTCGTTCCGCCGCCAGGGCGAACGCTGGGAAGAGGCCGGAGAGGCGGTGGTCACGCGCGTCCCGCTGCACCCGTTCGAGACCTTCGACGACCGGTTTGTGGAAGCCGCGCGGAACGGGGGGTTCGACCTGATCGTGGTCAGTCAGATCTTCTTCAGGACGGGCCAGGTGTTCGGCCGGATCGCCGATCTGGCGGCGCTGGCCGATCCGGCGGGACCCTGGGTGATCGTCGACGGCTATCACGGCTTCATGGCGACGCCGACCGACCTGTCAGCGGCGGCGGACAGGATTTTCTACGTCACCGGGGGCTATAAATACGCCATGTCCGGCGAGGGGGCGGGCGTTCTGCACGCCCCCGACGGCTTCTGTCCGCGGCCGGTGTCGACCGGCTGGTTCGCCGAGTTCGGAAATCTGATGGGCCCGCCCGAGGGGGTGCAATACCGGGGCGACGCCGGGCGGTTCTGGGGCGCCACCTTCGAGGCGACGCCCTTGTACCGCTTCAACGGCGTGCGGGGGATGCTGGACGAGGCGGGAGAGACCACCGCGTCGGTTTCGGACCACGCCCGCGCCCTGATGCGGCGCTTCCAGGACGCCGTCAGCGGGGGCGAGGCCGGACGGCTTGAAGGGGCGGACCTGCTGAATCCGGTCGGCAACGAGACCAGCCGCGCGCGCTTCCTCGCCTTGCGTCACCCCGACGCCCAGGTCTGGCGCAAGCGTCTGCTGGACGCCAACGTCGTCACCGACGTGCGCGACGACGTGATCCGCTTCGGCTTCGGGCTGTACCAGGACGACGCCGACGTCGAACGGCTGGTCACGGCCTGCAAACGGGTCCTCTAGGCCGCAACTCCGTGCATCCCCGCGTTCGCGGGGATGCACGGAGTAATTGGACCGATTTCCTGGCTGACCCCTAGAAGAAGGTCGTGTCTTCCTGCTGCCTGGGTTCCGGCGCCTTGCGCGGGGCCGGGGGCGTCGCCGGACGCGGCGCGGTCGGGCGGGCGCCCGCCGGGGGACTCTGGCCTGGCGTCGCCGGAACGCCGCCGGCCGCGGGCGGAACGGGCGTCAGGTCGGGATAGGGCAGGCTCTCGGGGCTGCCCTCGCCGGCCCAGGCGGCGGGCGCCGCCGGATCGCCCGGGGCGACGGCCGGCGTCTCGATGCGGTCGGGCGCGTCGAGGTCGTCACGGATGAAGACCCACGAGCGGCTGTCCGAGCAGGCGCAGGCCTTCATGAAGCCCTCGCGGTCGCGCCAGATGACCAGCGGATAGCGGGTCTGCAGTCCTTCCTCGTTCAGCTTTCCGGCCAGGCTGGCGACGAAGTCGCGTCCCGCCTCGACCACGGCGCCGCGCGCCAGATTGCCGTCGGCGGCGGGGATGCCCGCGGCGGTCCAGTTGCGCACCGGGGTGGCGGTCCAGCGCTGGTACAGGGTCCAGTCGCGCGTCAGCCACAGCTCGGCCACCGTGGCGCGCTCGGCGGCGGTGGACTGGGCCAGGCCCTCGCGGTCCGGGCGGGCGAAGACGATGATGCGGACCTCGACGCCGGCGGCGCGCAGCTTGGGCGCCTCCTCCAGCTCGTAGCGCTGCATGGCGGCCGAGTCGCGATAGCCGATGATGTAGAGCGGCTGGCCGCCGCCGCCGGCTGAGATCCACGAGGATTCATCCAGCAGGCGCTGGATCGAGGCCTGGTTGCGCTGGACCGTCACCGGCTGGAAGCGGGCGTAGAAATGCTGGTAGGCCCAGAAGCCGCCGATGGCGAGGACCAGGCCTATCAGGGCCGCGAGGGCCGACCAGACGAAAAAGCGTCGCATGCGGGGGAGCGCTCCAGCTTCACGGTTCACACAGGTTAACGCCTAGCACCGAATTGGGTTGTCGCGCACGCCTGTCAGGCGAGTGGCGAGGGAGACCGCGGTTCCGGATCAGGGGAGGCCCGGCGGGGCTTCGAGGGGCGTTCCGCGGAGGGCGGCGTCGCGCATCCGGGCGGGCGCGCCGCGGATGTTGTCGCCGAGCTGCCGGATCGTCCGCTCGGCGTCGGGGGTCGCCGACGGCGTGTAGTGGGCGCACATGCCCGCCTCGAAGGCCGCCGCAAAGGCGTCGGTGTCCGGCTGCACGCCCGCGACGACGGCGCGGACATCGGCAGGACCGGTCGGATTGGCGCCGGGCCGGGTGGCGATGGCGTGGACCTGTTCGATCATCCGCTGCAGCCGCGCATCGCTGGCGGCGCTCAGCGCGACCAGCGTGTCGCGGGACGGGGCGGACCCGACGACGGCGGCGCAGGAGAAGGCCTGGGGGGCGGCCCAGAGGGCGGCCGAAAACGCCGCCACAGCCACGATCGCCATGGCGTCAGCCCATCGTCGGGATGACGAAGCTGGAATCCGCGTGCTCAAGCTCGCTGTCCGGCCAGCGCGCCGTGACGGTCTTGACCTTGGTCCAGAACTTCACGCCTTCCATCCCGTGCTGGTTGGTGTCGCCGAAGGCCGAGCGCTTCCAGCCGCCGAAGGTGTGATAGGCGACCGGCACCGGGATCGGGACGTTGATCCCGACCATGCCGACATTGACCCGGGCGGCGAAGTCACGCGCCGCGCGACCGTTCTGGGTGAAGATGGCGACGCCATTGCCGTACTGATGCTTCGACGGCAGGTGCAGGGCCTCCTCGAAGCTGGCGGCGCGGACGATCTGCAGCACCGGGCCGAAGATCTCCTCCTTGTAGGACTCCATCTCCGGCGTGACGTGGTCGAACAGCGACGGGCCGATGAAATAGCCCTTCTCGTGCCCCTGCAGGCTGAAGCCGCGGCCGTCGACGACCAGTTCGGCCCCCTCCTGCACGCCCTTCTCGATCCAGCCCTCGACGCGGGCCTTGTGCTGGGCGGTGACGACCGGTCCGTAGTGGGCGCCGGCGTCGGTCGAGACGCCGACCCGCATGGTCGGTATCTCGGCGACCATCCGCTCGCGCAGCTCGTCGGCGGTCTTCTTTCCGACGGGGACGACGACCGGCAGGGCCATGCAACGCTCCCCGGCCGAGCCGTAAGCGGCGCCCGACAGGTCCTTGATCACCTGGTCCATGTCGGCGTCGGGCAGGACGATGCCGTGGTTCTTGGCCCCGCCCATGGCCTGGACGCGTTTCCCGTGCGCCGCGCCGGTCTGGTAGACATAGTTGGCGATGTCGGACGAGCCGACGAAGCTGACGGCGTGAATCAGCGGATGGGTCAGGATGGCGTCGACCGCCGCCTTGTCGCCGTGCACGACGTTCAGCACGCCTGCCGGGGCGCCCGCCTCCATCATCAGCTCGGCCAGACGCACCGGAACGGACGGATCGCGCTCGGACGGCTTGAGGATGAAGGTGTTGCCGACGGCGATGGCGACGCCGAACATCCACATCGGGATCATGGCCGGGAAGTTGAACGGGGTGATGCCCGCCACCACGCCCAGCGGCTGGCGCATCGAATAGACGTCGATGCCCGGACCGGCGCCCCAGGTGTATTCGCCCTTCAGCGCATGCGGGATGCCGCAGGCGAACTCGATCACTTCCAGACCGCGCTGGATGTCGCCTTTCGAGTCGGCGATGACCTTGCCGTGTTCGGCCGACAGCAGTTCGGCGAGCTCGTTCATATTGGCCTCGACGAGGCGCTTGAACTCGAACATCACCCGCGCGCGGCGCTGGGGGTTGGTCGAGGACCAGCCGTCGAAGGCGTTCCGGGCCGCCTGGACGGCGCGATCCATCTCGGCGACCGAGGCCAGTTGCACCCGGGCCTGGACGTCGCCGGTGTTGGGATTGAAGACGTCCGAAAACCGGCCCGAGGCGCCCGTGAAGCTGGCGCCGTCGATGAAGTGGTTGATGTCGCGCATGGTCGGAGCGTTTCCTGAATGGAGGCTTGTTCTGGTTGGCGCGCGGTTTAGCCCGACCAATCCCCGCGCGCCAGTGTCAGACCGCCGCGTCGAACAGGGCGTCACGGGCGACGTCGGCCTTGAGCATGGGGAAGAAATGGGTGCCGCCCGGGACGGTCTCGACCGTGACACGGGGCAGGCCGCGCGGGGTCCCGGTCAGGTGGCAGGTCGAGCCGGCTTCGGCCTTCAGGATGCGGACGGGCCGGTCCAGTCGCCTGAGGGCGCGCCATGGGTCGTGGCTCTGGGCTGCATAGTTGGAGGCCTCCCAGGCCGGGTCGCAGGCCAGGACGAATCCGTCCGCCGTCTCGACCAGGCCGTCGGCCAGATAGTCGGCCAGCATCATCTCGGGCCAGCCTCTGAAGGCGCCGCGTCCGGCGTAGGCGGCCAGGGCCTGCTCGCGGCTGTCGAAGACGGCGCGGCGGCGCAGGGCGTTGCGGACCAAGGGGATGCGGGAGGCCAGCCGGTCGAAAAGGGGAAGCTGGAAGGCGGCGACCGTCAGCCGGCTCCAGATCACGGGATCGAACAGAACCAGGCCGGCGACGCGCTCAGGGCGCTCGGCGGCGGCCAGAAGCGCCGAGGTTCCGCCCATGGAATGGCCCGCCAGAACCGCCGGCGGTCCGTTCAGCGCCTCCAGCAGGGCGATCAGGTCGTCGCGGTGATCGTACCAGTGGCGACGGCCGACGGGATCGGTCGGCAGGGTGGTCCCGCCATGGCCGCGCAGGTCCGGCGCCCAGATGCGCAGGCTGCCCGACAGGGGCGCCAGCAGGGTGCGGTAGGTCAGAGCGTTGAAGCCGTTGGCGTGAACGAAGACGATGTCGACGGGACGGTTCGCGTCGCCGAAATCCAGCACGCTCATGCGTCCCTCGCCCCAGCGGTTCGACACCGGAAGGCTCAGGCGACGGGGCGGGGAGAGCCGGATCGCGTCCATTCAGGGCAGATAGGCGGTTGACGGGGGCCGCGCCAGTTCACCCGAGGGAAGGCTCAGCCCGCGATGCAGGCGGGGCAGCGGCCGTGGGCCTCGATGGTGGTGCGAACGATGGCGTAGCCGGCGGTCTCGGCGGCCCGTCCCAGATCGCCGGCGACGGGGGCGGACACCTCCTGCGTCGCGCCGCAGCAGTCGCAGATCAGAAAGGCGGCGGCGTGGTCGACGCTGCCCGAGGTGCAGGCGACATAGGCGCTGATGGAGGCGATGCGGTGAGCCAGGCCCTTGCGCTCCAGGAATTCGAGCGCGCGGTAGACGGTCGGCGGCTTGGCCGGCTGGCCGTCGTCGCCGAAACGGGCGATCAGATCATAGGCCTTCACCGGCTCGCCGGCGGCCAGCAGCAGCTCCAGCACGCGCAGGCGGGCCGGCGTCATCCGCTCGCCCTCGGCGGTCAGCCGGCGGTCGGCCTCATCCATCGCGCGGGCCACCTCGGCGGCGGCCGGCGGACCGTCATCGTGATGATGATGGCAGTGCTCGCTCATGCGCCAGAGCTAGGCCCTCGCCGCGGCCGCCGCAACAGGGCGGCTTGACCTTCTGTGATGTTATCTCGTAACACCTAGTCATCGCTTCTGTACCGGATCTCCCCATGTCTCCGTCCCTCGTATCCCGCGCCGCCCTGACTGCCGCCCTTGGGTGGAGCGCCATGGCCGGCGTCGCCGCCGCCCAGTCGGCTCCACAGGATCCGGCGGCGGTTCTTGACGACGTCATCGTCACCGGCGCGCCCTACGGCATCAGCGCCCGCGCCACGACCATCGCCACCACGGTGATCGACGAGGAGGCCCTGGCCACGGCGCCCGCCGCCTCGCTGGGCGATCTGGTCGCGGGCCTGCCGGGCATGCGCTCGACCGACTTCGCCCCCGGCGCCAGCCGCCCGGTGATCCGCGGCCTGTCGGGACCGCGGGTGCAGGTGCTGACCAACGGCATCGGCCTGATCGACGCCAGTTCGGTGTCGCCTGACCACCAGGTCGCGACCGACCCGGCCGAGGCCAACCGCATCGAGATCGTGCGCGGTCCGGCCACCCTGGCCTATGGCGGCACGGCCATCGGCGGCGTGGTCAATGTGCTGGACAACCGTATCCCGACCGAAATGCCGGACGGCGTCGACGGCATGGTCTCGGCCCAGGCGTCCAGCGTCGACGACGGCTGGTCGACCTCGGCCCGGGCGACCTTCGGCCTCGGGCCCATCGCGATCAGCGTCGACGGGGTGAAGAAGGAAGCCGACGACTACGACATCCCCTCGCCCGCCATCTCGCAGCGGCTGGCCGACGCCGAGGGGATCGCGCGGGGGCCGGGCGGAACCCAGCCCAACAGCTTCTCGGAACTGGAAAGCTGGGGCGTGGGCGCGTCATGGATCGGATCGCGGGGCTTCCTCGGCGCCTCGTACAAGGACCTGTCCAGCACCTATGGCACGGTGGCCGAGCCGGACGTCTTCATCCAGCTGGAGCAGACGCGCGAGGACGTGCGCGGCGAGCTGCGTTTCGACGGCGGTCCGTTCCAGAAGCTGACCGGTTCCTACGGCCACGCCGACTACACCCACACCGAATTCGAGGGACCCGGCAATCCGGGAACCATCTTCGAGTCCGACGGCCAGGAGGCGCGGGCCGATCTGGTGCAGCGGACGCGGAACGGCTGGAACGGCGCGGTCGGCGTGCAGGCCCTGTCGCGAACCTTCGAGGCGATCGGCGCCGAGGCCTTCGTGCCGACCAGCGACATCGAGGAAGCCGGAATCTACACCGTCCAGCGGCTCGACCGGGCCGGCTGGGGGCTGGAGGGCGGCCTGCGCTACGACCGGCGCTCGGTCACGGCCACGCCGTTGTCGGGCGGGTCGGAAATCGCACGCGAGTTCGACAACTGGTCGGGCTCTGTGGCGGCCTTCATCAAGCCGACGGCGAACCTGTTTCTCGGCCTGAGCCTGGCTCACAACGAGCGGGCTCCGTCCGAGGTCGAGCTGTTCGCCGACGGCCTGCACGTCGCCACCGGCGTCTATGAGCGCGGGGATGCGACGCTGGATAACGAGACGGTGACGACCGTGGAGGGCACCCTTCACTACACCGCCGACCGGTTCCGCGGGGATCTGCACGTCTACGCCTCGACCTATGACGGCTTCATCGACGAACAGGACACGGGCGCGGTGTTCGTGGACGGCGGGGAAAGCTTCCCCATCTTCCAGTTCGTCCAGACCGGCGCCGAGTTCCGCGGTTTCGAGGCCGAGGGCGAATACGACCTGTGGGCCAGCGGCGATCGCGCCCTGAGCCTGGAAGGCGCCGTCGACTTCGTGGACGCCGAGACCGATCAGGGCCCGGCGGCGCGCATTCCGCCGTACAGCGCCACCGCCCGGCTGAACTGGACCTCGACGCCGTTCGACGCCTCGCTGGAGGTCCGCCACGTCGGCGAACAGGACGAGTTGGCGGCGTATGAGTTGGGCACCGACGGCTACACCATGGTCAATCTGTCGGGCGTCTGGCGGCCGTTCGCCGACAAGGGCGTCACCCTGTTCGCCGAGGGTCACAATCTGACCGACGAGGAAGCGCGCGAACACGTCAGCTTCCTCAAGGATATCGCCCCCCTGCCGGGGCGGAACCTGAGGGTCGGGGTCAGCTACAGGTTCTGACGGCCGCCTGCTAACCGCATCGGACGCCCCGGGGGCGAGCCGGTTTGCGGGGAGGGGGCGACTACGCTAGAAGCCCCCTTCATTTTCCTTCAGAGCCCGATCGCGTTCATGACCGATACAACCGCCGCCTCGCCCCTGTCGGGCAATGTTCTGTTCTACGCCCAGCCCGAGCCGCTGTCGGTCGAGATCCACGGCGCCCTGGGCGTCGACGCGGTCGACAAGCCCTACGCCTTCGTCGCCCAGACCAATCTGGTGCCTCTGATGGTCACGGAATTCGCTCCGGCGGCCCTGTCGTATCCGGTGATCTTCGTCGGCGAGAACAAGCAGCCGGTGGCGGTGATGGCGCTGCGCGCCGGCGAGAACCTGTTCGTCAGCGACGACGGCGAGTTCCGCGCCGAAGCCTACATCCCGGCCTATGTCCGCCGCTATCCGTTCGTCTTCGCCAACGACGACGCGCAGAAGCGTCTGATCCTGTGCGTCGACCGCGCCGCGCCGTTCATCAAGGAAGGCGGCGCCACCCCGCTGTTCGTCGACGGCCAGCCCTCGCCCTATACCCAGCAGGCGATGGAGTTCTGCAACAATTTCGAGCAGGAGCGTCTGCGCACCGAGGCCTTCCTCACCCTGCTGAAGGACATGGATCTGCTGGACACGCGCGAAGCCATCTTCACGCCGCGCAATCCGGACGGAACCGCCGCCGCGCCGCAGAAGATCGCCGAATATTTCGCCGTCTCGGAAGACAAGCTGAAGGCCCTGCCGGCCAAGAAGCTGGCCGAACTGCGCGATAACGGCGCCCTGGGCCAGATCTACGCCCATCTGGTCTCGCTGCTGGGCTGGGATCGCCTGATCGCCATGGCCTTCCAGAAGGCCGCCGCCGCCCAGCCGGCCGCCGGCAACGCCTGATTTCAGGGCGCCTGCCGCGCTTCGCGCTACTTGACGCGCGCTGACGTGATCACGGGACAAGCCCCGTCCGGTTCGCCGGGCGGGGCTTTTTCCTGTCTCAGCGGCGGGCCAGCAACGCCCGCGTCAGGCAGGAGAACACCAGCCGCCCCGCCTCGTCGAGCAGATCGTGCTGGGCGATGACGATGCCTTTTTCGTCGCCGACCGGATCCTTGCCCATCACCGTCATGCGGCCCCGCATCAGCTCCCCGGCAGGGGGATTGCGCATGAAGCGCAGACCATCCACCGCCAGCACCTTGGACTGGGCCCAGCCCGAGGCCTTGTCGGCGAAGACGCGGCTCCACAGGGCGTAGACCATGGCCTCCGGCGCGCCGTACGAGACATCCCAGCCGGGCGAGAACCGCTCGACGAACACGTCCAGGGCGGCGGGGTCGACCATGCAGGCGCCCAGGGAGATGACCTCGCCGACGCCCAGGTCTTCGAAATGGACGTGCAAGGGCTCAGTCATGTCCAGGTCCCGTCAGCCCGCCGGTTCTTCCGATACGCGGACCAGCAGCTTGCCGTCATGGTCGCCGGTGAACAAGCGGTTCAGCGAATCCAGCGCGCCTTCCAGCCCGTCGTCGACGTGGACCTTCCATTTCACCGTGCCGTCCGCCAGCCAGGGCCCCATCTCGGCGACCATTTCACGGCCGCGGTGGGCGTAATCCAGAACCAGAAAACCCTGGATGTTCAGGCGATGGGTGATGATGCGCGCGAAATTCGGCGAGGGCGGCGCCTTCGTCGCATTATAGGCCGAGATCAGACCGCAGACGGCCATGCGGCCGTGGGTCTTCAGACGGTTGTAGACGGCGATCATGATGTCGCCGCCGACGTTCTCGAAATTCAGGTCGACGCCGTCGGGCGCCAGGCGGTCCAGCGCTTCCCCGACGTCCTCGTTCTTGTAGTCGATGGCGGCGTCGAACCCGAGTTCTTCGGTCAGCCAGCGGCATTTGTCCGGCCCGCCGGCGATGCCGATGACGCGGCAGCCGCGCGCCTTGGCCACCTGGCCCGCGATCGAGCCCACCGCGCCGGCCGCGGCGGAGATGACGATGGTCTCGCCGGCCTTGGCCTTGAGCACGTCGGTGACGCCGAAATAGGCGGTCATGCCGGTCATGCCGAGGACGCTGAGGTTGGCGGTCAGGGGCATGCCGGGCGCGCGGTGCACGGGGCGCAGTTCCATTTCGTTGACGACGGCGTAGTCGGACCAGCCGCCCGACAGGGGCGTGACCACGTCGCCGGCGCGGAAGCGGCTGGAGCGGCTTTCCTCGACCACGCCCAGGGTCAGGCCGCGCATCACGCCGCCGATCGCCACCGGCGGCAGATAGCCCTCGGCGTCATTCATCCAGGTGCGGTTGGTGGGGTCCAGCGACAGATAGATGGTGCGGACCAGGACCTGGGATTCGTTCAGCGCCGGCACGGGCGCCTCGACGAGTTCGAGATCGCCGGGCTTGACCAGGCCTTTCGGCCGTTGGCGCAGCACCCACTGACGATTGACGCGAGCCATGAGGATCTCCGGGTTTTCTTTCTGGACGCACATAGTCAGCAAGCCGGGCCGCCTGTCCAGCCGGCGCAAAGAAAAAGGCGGACCGTTTCCGGTCCGCCCGAGTCGCATCATCGAGAATGAGGCGCGGAGGCGACAGACTGACTTTCGTCAGTCTCAAGTCGGGGGGGCGTCGCCGCCTCCGCATGTGGATAACGGCGACCCCGGTTGTCGGTTCCGGACCTTCGGTGCATTTTTTTCGCCCTGCAGGCGAGGCCGGAACGGCTACGCTGGGCGGCGCGTTCATCAGGCTGATCCAACGCCTCGACGGAGCCGAGCCATGACCCATGAATCCCCCCACGACAAGGCCGCCGACGCCGTCCATGAGGGTCGTCCCGTCGAGGCCCAATATGTCCGCGGCGGTCGCGGCGGCGTCCGAATCCTGACCTTGCTGATCGTTTCCCTGGCGGCGGTGGCGATCCTGCTGCTGGGCATGTGGTTCGTCAGCCAGGGCGGCTTCGCCAACACCAACGCCAATGACGGCGATCAGGCGGTCGACGCCCAGGCCTTCCAGGGCGATGCGGCCGCGCCGCCGACCGCCGATGCGCCGACGGCCGCCGGCGGCCAGCCGACCAATCCGCCCGCGGGCGAAACGCCCAACGTCAATGCGCCGACGGCTCCGTCCTCCACGACGAACTGAGGCGTGAGCGAGACAGCAAAAAGCCCCGGTCCTGCGACCGGGGCTTTTCCTTTGTCCGGGGAGAGTCTTACGCCGCCGCCTTCTGGCGCGACGGATGGAAGAACAGCGCCTGGCTGATCGCCGCCTTCACCGTCTCCGGCTGGAACGGCTTGGTGATCAGGAAGGTCGGCTCGGGCCGCTCGCCGGTCAGCAGACGTTCCGGGAAGGCCGTGATGAAGATCACCGGCACGTCGATCCGCTTGAGGATGTCCTTGACCGCGTCGATGCCCGACGAACCGTCGGCCAGCTGGATGTCGGCCAGGACGAGGCCCGGACGGTGGCGGGCGACGGCGTCGACGGCCTCGTCATGGGTCGTGGCGGTGCCGGTCACGCGATGGCCCAGCTCCTTCACCAGGCTTTCGATGTCGGCCGAGATGATGGCTTCGTCCTCGATGATCAGGACGTCGGTGGCCAGTTCAGCGTCGATATCCGACTGGGCTTCCGAGATCAGGCGTTCGACGTCATGGGCGTCGGCGTCCAGGATCTGGGCGGCTTCCGAGGGCGTGAATCCCTCCAGCGCCGTCAACAGGAAGGCCTGGCGCGAGCGCGGCGCGATCCGCATCAGGCGGCGCGAGGCGTCGTCGCTGCGGCCTTCCAGGCCGCTCTTGTCTTCCAGCTGGGCGCCGGTGGTGGCCCAGATGGCGTGGAAGACATGATAGAGGGCGACGCGCGGCGTCATTTCGGCGGGCAGCTGGCGCTCCCCGGCGGCCAGCGCCTCGAGGGCGACGCGGACGTAGTTGTCTCCCGTGGTCTGGTCGCCGGTCAGCGCGCGCGCGTAGCGGCGAACGTACGGCAGGTGCGGCGCAAGGCGGGCCAGAAGGCTCATGTAGTAAAATCCCCGACAGAAGCGGTTCCGACCATTGGAACCTCAGCAGGTCCGGTCAACGTATCAAATACGCCACGGTTCCCGCCCAGACGCACAAGCTTGAGCATTAATCATGGGTAACCTAGGAACCGCCCCTGCTGAGTGGCGTTTGGCCAGTCGCACAAGTCTTTCGTCAGGGTGGCGGCCGTTTTTTCAATGACAGACAATTCCAATCCTCCGGGCAAGGGCCCGCCCAAGGGCGGCGCCAGTCTGGAGGAAGCACGACTTCGCCAGCAGGCGATCGGCGTGAAGCTGCGCCATATGTTCGACGAGATCGTCAACGAGCAGGTTCCGGACGAGTTTCTGGACATCCTGCGTCGCGCTGACGAGCGGTCGTCGGGCGGAGGCGGCGCATGAGCGGTGCGACCAATCCGCCGCCCAAGCCCCCCTCAGCCGACGATAATGCTTTCAAGCAGGAGCTGGTCGCGCTGATTCCGCATCTGCGCGCCTTCGCCCGCACCCTGACCGGCGATCCCACCGCCGCCGACGACCTGGCGCAGGACGCCATGATGAAGGCCTGGGACGCGCGGGCCAGCTATCAGATGGGCACGAACATGAAGGCCTGGACCTTCATGATCCTGCGCAACCAGTTCTATTCCGAAAAGCGCCGGTCGTGGCGTCAGTCGCAGCTGGACCAGGAAGCCGCCGAGCGGACCCTGGTGGCCGTCGACGACCCTGAATCCCCGGTGGCGCTGGACGAATTGCGCCTCGCCCTCGCCACCCTGCCGGAAGAGCAGCGCGAGGCGCTGATCCTCGTCGGCGCCGGCGGCTTCGCCTATGAGGAGGCTGCCGAAATCTGCCAGTGCGCGGTGGGCACGGTGAAAAGCCGCGTGTCCCGCGCCCGCAAGGCTCTCCAGGCCACCCTTGAAAAGGGCGGCTATGCCCGGGACGGCCGGGCCGCAGGCGACGCCATGCGTTCCATCCTGGCCGCCGCTGACCGCCTGAGCAGCGTCCGGCAGGACTGAGCGGGTGGTCCGCATCGGACGAATGCTGGCCAAAGGGGTAGGCCGCAGTCTGGGTCCGCCGCAGTTCCACGGAATCCGCTTCCGCCTCGGATCGGCGATGGCGCTCGCCCTGTTGCCCATTCTTGTTCTGGGCGCCTTCCAGGCGCAGTCCGCCTTCCGGGCGCAGGACGCCGAGCGCCGCTCGGACCTGCAGCTGGCGGCCGAGCGGACCGCGGCCAACGCCAAAAGCCATCTCGACAGCACCGGCGTGCTGCTCCAGGCCCTGCGGCCGGAGGCGCTGGACGTATTCTGCGAACCGCGCCTGACCGACCTGGTCGAGCGGCTCGAGAATCTCGACGGCCTGGCCCGGTTGACGGCGACGGGTGTGACCGCCTGCGCGTCCCGGGGGCTCAGCCGGGCCTTGCCGACCTGGTTGGCGCAGGCGCCCGCCAGTCCCTGGTTCCTGCGGCTCAGAAGCGGGGAGGGAATGGTGCTGGCGCGGGCGCCTGTCGTCGCCGGCCGGTCGCCGGGTCTGATCGTGGCCATCCGGCTGGAACGTCCGCTGGGCGCGTTCGACGGCGCCATGGTGGCGCTGATACCCTTGACCAGCCTTCAGCCCGATGTGGACGACCCGGCCCTGCCCGAGGGATCGCAGGCGGCCCTGACTGACAGCGATGGACGGCTGCTGACGGCCACCGAGGCGGACGCCTTCATCCTGTCGGGCGGCGACACCCTGACCGGCTGGGTCGGGCGGGCGCGGTCGGGCGCCTCGGCGATCTTCGAGGCCGACGACGCCCGGGGGCGCCATCGGGTCTACGCCGGCGCCGCCCTGGCGGGGCGCGATGTCTATGCGCTGCTGTCGGCGCCCGCGCCCGGCCTGCTGTCCTGGGCCCGGCTGAACCCGGTGGGCGCCCTGCTGGTCCCCCTGCTGGCCTGGTTCATCGCCTTCGGGGCGGTGATGCTGGTCAGCGAGCGGATCGTCATCCGCTGGCTGGACTATCTTGAGCGGATCGCCGCCATCTACGCCCGGGGACGGTTCAACGTGCGCCCGCTGCAGGCCATGAACGCGCCGGCGGAGATCCGCGTTCTGGCCCGGACGCTCGACGAACTGGCCGAGTCGATCGTCGCCCGCGACACCGCCCTGACCGCCTCTCTGGCGGAGAAGGACGCGCTGATGCGCGAGATCCATCACCGGGTGAAGAACAATCTGCAGATCATCTCGTCGCTGCTGTCGATGCAGCAGCGGGCCCTGACCGATCCGGCGTCCAAGGCCGCGGTGGGCGACACGCGCCAGCGGATCGCCGCCCTGGCCCTGATCTATCGCACCCTCTACCAGAGCGACGACCTGCGCTACGCCGACGCCCGCATCTTCCTGACCGAACTGGTCGGCCAGCTGGTGGCCAGCGAGGCGGGCCGCGGCGTCGTGGTGACCTCCTCGGTCGAGGCGGATTCGCTGGTCGTCGATCCGGACAAGCTGGCGCCGCTGGCCCTGTGGCTGGTCGAGGCGGTGACCAACGCCCAGAAGCACGCCTTCGCGGGCCGGGGCGGCAACCTGCAGGTCCGCTTCCATGTCCGGGGCGACAAGAGCGTGCTGGAGGTGCAGGACGACGGGCCGGGGGTCAGCGAGACCTTCCGCGCCGGCGTCGGGCGCACCTTGATGGGGGCCTTCGCCAAACAGCTGAGGGGCGAGGTCGAGATGGTTCCGGCGCCCGACGGGGGGACGGTCGCGCGCCTGATCTTCGCCACGCCGGAGGCCGTGGTGCCGACGGATCCGGCGGATCTGGGAACCTCGGCCGGGCCGTCACGTTGATACTGCAGACGCCGCCTCCCCTCGGCATCACGGAGTTTTTCCCATGCGCAAGCTGTTCATCCTGTTCGCCGCCGCCGCCGCCCTGACCACCGCGGCCTGCAACACCGTTTCGGGCGTGGGCCGCGACGCCTCGGCCGCCGGCGACGCCGTCACCACGGCCGCGGAAGACGCCAAGACCTGATTTCCGGTTCCCGACCGCGCTTCCCCCCCGACACGCGGATCGGTTGAAGAAGGCCCGTCAGCATCCCCCCGCTGACGGGCTTTCGCTTGTCCGGCTCCCGACTCGGGCGTCGGCTATTTGCGCGCCGCCCGCAGGCGTCTAGCATCGCGGCGCAGGCGTCCGCAGAGACGCCGGACCGACACGCGGGGGAACGATCGATGACGGATGCGGCGGAGGCCAGGGACGAACCCGGCCTGAAGACGGTGGTGATCGCCTCGGCGGCCGGGACCGCGTTCGAATGGTATGACTTCTTCGTCTTCGGCTCGCTGGCCACGGTCATCGCGCGGCATTTCTTCGCCGACGCCGGCGAGACCGTCGCCTACATCATGGCCCTGCTGACCTTCGGCCTCGGCTTCGTCGTGCGGCCCCTCGGCGCGCTGGTGTTCGGCTGGTTCGGAGACCGCACGGGCCGCAAGACCACCTTCCTCGTCACCATCACCCTGATGGGCCTGGCGACCGTCGGCATCGGCCTGCTTCCCGACTACGGCCAGATCGGTCTGGCGGCGCCGATCCTGCTGCTGATCATGCGGATGCTGCAGGGCTTCGCCCTCGGCGGCGAATACGGCGGGGCCGCCATCTATGTCGCCGAACATTCGCCACCGGAGAAGCGCGGCCTGCTGACCGGCTGGATCCAGACCACGGCCGCCTTCGGCCTGATCGGGGCGCTGTCGGTGATCCTGATCACCCGCCAGATCGTCGGCGTCGAGGCGTTCGACGCCTGGGGCTGGCGCATCCCGTTCCTGCTGTCGGCCCTGCTGCTGGCCGTATCCCTGTGGATCCGGCTGAGGCTCAACGAGAGCCCGGCCTATCGGCGCATGGAGGCCGAGGCGTCCGCTGCCGATCACCGCGCGCCCTACAAGGAGGCCTTCTTCCGGTGGGGCAACGGCCGCTTCGTTCTGATCGCCCTGTTCGGCATCATGATCGCCCAGGGCGCCGTCTGGTATTGCGGCTATTTCTACACCCGGTTCTTCATGGAGCGGGTGCTGAAGGTCGACACCAACACCGTCGACCAGCTGGTGCTGATGGTGACCGTGGCCTCGGCCGGACTGTACGTCTTCTTCGGCTGGCTGTCGGACCGGCTGGGGCGCAAGCCGGTCATGCTGTTCGGCATGGTCCTCGCCCTGGTCGCCTTCTTCCCCGGTTTCCACGCCCTGACCCGCGCCGCCAACCCGGCCCTGGCCGAGGCCCAGGCCTCGGCGCCGGTGACCGTGATCGCCGACCCGGCGACCTGCGCCCTGCAGTTCGATCCGATCGGCAAGGCCGCCTTCACCAGCTCCTGCGACATCGCCAAGAGCGTGCTGTCGAACGCCGGCGTATCCTACGGCAACGCCACGGCGATCCCGGGCTCGGTCGCCAGCGTCCGTATCGGCGGAACCGAGGTGGCTTCGGTCGAGGGCGCCGGCCTGGGCGCCGCGGACCTGAAGGCCGCGCGCGCGGGGATCGAAACGCAGATCAAGGCGGCCCTGGTTGAGGCCGGCTATCCGGCGAAGGCCGATCCGGCGCGGATCAACATGCCGCTGGTGTTCGGCATACTGATGATCTTCATGATCGCGGCCACGGCCCTGTACGGACCGCAGGCGGCGGCCCTGGTCGAGCTGTTCCCGACGCGGGTGCGCTATACGGCGATGAGCCTGCCCTACAACATCGGCACCGGCTGGGTCGGAGGCCTGCTGCCGGCCGCCAGCTTCGCCCTGGTGGCCTGGTCGGGGAACATCTATTTCGGCCTTTGGTACTCGGTCGGCTTCACCGTCCTGGCGGTGATCGTCAGCCTGCTGTGGCTGCCCGAAACCCGGGGCCGGGACCTCGACAGGATCTAGACCCGGTCAGCCGCCGTAGCCCCGCCCGCCGCCTCCGAAGCCGCCGCGCGAGACCACGGTGGTGCGGCTCTGCACCCGCGCCGGGGCCTGCCGCGCCGCGGGCGTATGTTCCCGCGCATTGGTGATCGTCCGCCCGGTGCGATAGTCGCGGGACAGATAGCCGCCGCCGTAGCCGTTGGAGTACTGCCCCTCGCGATCCCGGTACAACGGACCGCCGCCGCGATAGCCGCCGCCGTTCATCAGCTGGCCGATGATGAAGCCGGTCGCCAGCGGGCCGAAGAAGGAGCCGCCGCCGGTGTTCAGCGGCCGGCACTGCTCGGGGCCCCACTGTCCCTCGCATTCCTCGCGGGTGGCGTAGCGGGGGGCGGTTTCGGCCGCCTGCTGGCCGGCCACATTGGAGGCGACGACGCACTCCTCGTCGGGAATGTCGTTGGCCGCGCGGCATTCGTCGAGCGACGTATAGGCCAGCGCCGGCTCGGCCGGTTCCTGCGGAAGGCTCGACCCGGGCGAACCGCAGGCCGCCATGGAAAAGCTCACGGTGGCCATCAGGCTGGTGACCTGAAGCGTCCTCGACCGCTTGAGCCGGCGCAGGGTGGTGGTCTCGGGCAGGGTGTCGTCGGTCATGATGCGCCTCAGGCCGTCATACAGGCGGCGTTGAGCAGGCCGACGCCGATGGAGATGGAAGCCAGATAGACGCCCGCCGCGACTTCACCGGCCTCGATCCGCGCCGCCAGGGCCTTGTAGAGGATCCGGCTGACGACGATGAAGGAGAGTATCTGGATCACGCCGGCCAGCAGGGCCCAGGCCGCGAACTCCGGCAGGCTGACGGTCTGCGACAGGGCCGAGGCCAGCGGCAGGACATAGCCGATCAACGCCCCGCCGAGGGCGATCGCCGCGGCCGTGTTGCCCTGACGGATCAGGTCCCGCTCGTGATAGGGCGTCACCTGCTGGTAGACGAATTTGAAGGCGCCGAAGAACAGCACCGCGGCGGCGAAGGCGATGATGAAGGAGATCGCCCCCTGCTGAAACCCGAACCAGTCAAACATCGTCCATCTCCCCATGCGCCTCAGGCGCGGAACTCGGCCATTTCCAGCGGAATGCCGATCATGATCTCGTGGCTGACGTCGCCGCCCTCCGGCTCCTGTTCGAGGGCCAGCATCAGCTCGCGCCCCCCGGCCAGTTCCCGCGCGTACAGCATGCAGGTCTGGAAGATTTTCGCATAGGGGGCCGTTGCGGCGCGGTCGTCGTAGATCGTCTCCCACAGGGTGACCGGGGGCTGACGCTCCTCGCTGTCGGCGAACCAGAAGCGCGGATACTCCGGCAGCCCCTCGGGCGCGCCCTTGAAGCGGGGCTCGGACAGCCGGTCGCGCCACAGCCGGCGTTCGCGCTCGCCCGGCGGATAGGCCGAGGACCAGGGCGTGAACAGGCTGAAGTCATACGACGACGCGCCGGCCTCGTCGTCGCTCATGGCCTGAAGCATGACGTGGTCGTCGGTGTAGAAGCGGTGGACGAAGGTCCCGCCGTCCAGCGCCACCACGCCCTGGGCGGTGATCTCGAGCGCGTCGCGGTCGAGGGCGAAATGCGTCTCGTCGCCCAGCCGGCGCCAGGCCAGCGGGTCCAGCGCCACCGTGCGTCCCACGGTGATGTTGCGCACCTCCGCCAGCGCCGCCGCCGGCGGGGTCCTGTCGTTCGAACCGAAGAGGCGTTTGAACATCGGGACAGTCTAGCCCGCCAGTGCGGCGGCATCGAGCCGGCCGGCGGCGACATAATACAGCCGGTCGCCCGGCTGGACGGCGAGATCTGGCGCGGGGTTGAAGGTCGGCGTGGTCGCCGCCCCTGACTGGACGGCCAGCAGGGTGGCGCTGCGGTCCAGCAGCGACCGGGCCAGGTCGCCGAATCCGCGGGACGGACCCTCGGGCCATGAGAGGCTGAACAGGGTCGCGCCCGGATCGAGGTGGCTGGACAGGGCGCTGATGACCTGGCTCGAACCCGGATCCTTGCAGGCCCGGGCGACCATCTCCGGGCCGGCCGACAGGACGATCTCGACCCGAGGGCAATGCTGACCCAGCAGCCGGGCGTTGTCCTCGTCCTCGAAATAGCAGACGACATGGGCCGACGGGGGCGCGACGGCGACCGCCGCAAGGGTGGCCGCCAGGGTGTCGGCGTCCGAACCGGTGAACACCAGCACCCGGCTGGCCCCCGGCACCCCGGCCCGGGTCAGCGCCGCGGTCGAGGTCAGGCTCTCGGTCTGGACATAGCGGATGCGGCCGTCGAGCTCCGTCAGGGACTGCCGCGTCATGAGGACCAGGGTCTGGTCCGGCGTGAGGTCGGCGCAGAGCTCGTCGACCATCTTGGCCGTCCGGACGGGGTCGTAGCCGATCAGCACGAGGGTGTCGGTCATGCGCGAATAATCTCCCTTGCCGGCGCGGCGAATGCGCCAGACGTCGCCGATGGCGGCCAGCACCTTGGCCACCACGGTCGTGAAGGCGGCGATGGCCCCCGGAAAGACCCACAGCGCCGTGATCAGGCGACCCGCGTCGGTCTGCGGGCTGAGGTCGCCGTAGCCGACCGTGTAGGCGGTTGTGGCGTACCAGTAGAAGAAGGTCGCCGCAGCCTGAAGCTTCTCCTCGCCGACGAGGGTCATCAATCCCCAGGTCGACAGGGCGTGCAGCCCGATCAGGACCGCAAGCAGCGTCCAGTGCATGTCGGCCATGGCGTGAAACGCCCGGTCGAAAATGCGCGCCAGTTTTAATCGCGGCAGGAGGATGGAAGGTCTCGGTTGGCTCTGGACCGAATGCTCGGAATGCGCGAAGTTTCGCAGGGCGCTGGCCAAAGTCAAGCGTTCCTGTTACGCGTTACATGAAACATGCGTAATCCACCCGCACAGCCCTTGCACTCGGCCAACGAACGTATACGTGCCTGGCGTAAGGCCCGGCGCGAGGCGGGCATGGTCAAGCTGGAGTTCTGGGTGCCGGACGCCGCCAGGGACGATGTGAAGGCGGCGGTCCACGCCATCGTCACCGAGTCCACGCGCGGACCTGATCTTGTCCGGCGGCCGCGTCGAAAACCCTTTCCCGATCCTTCTGGAGCAACCCACACAATGGACGCCGTGATCGAAACCGCCTGGACCGTCCCCGCCATCAAGGCCGCGCTGGACGCCTCCGAACTCGTCCGCGAGGGCGAGATGACCACCCGCGTGCTGGAGGGGGCCGAACCCGTCCTGCTGGTCACCATGCACGAATACGGCGACCTTCCGATCTATCTGAGCGTCGGCGGCGCGCAGATCGTCTGCTCGGTGCTGTTGTGGCCGGTGGCCGAACAGAAGGACCGGCACGCCTTCAACGAATTCCTGCTCAAGGCCCAGCGGATCGTGCCCCTGTCCAACTTCGCCATCACCCGGGTGAACGAGGAGGACGTCTACGAACTGATGGGCGAGCTGTCGTGCAAGACCACGCTTCAGACCATACTGATCGAGCTGCGCACCCTCGGCGAGAACGCCATAGACGCGACCCAGCTGCGTGAAACCTTCGGCGCCGAAGCGGCGGCCTGAACCCGGAACGGAGACCTGCCATGTCCATGCTCGCCAAACTGTCCGCCCTGTTCCGCGGCACCGCCCACGACGCCGCCCGGTCGGTGGTCGACGCCAATGCCCTGAAGATCCTGGATCAGGAGATCCGCGACGCCGACAACGCCCAGGGCAAGGCCCGCGACGACCTGGCCGGTCTGGTGGCGCGCCGGCGCATGGCCGAGACCGAGCTGAAGAGCTTCCAGGACCAGATCGCCAAATATGAGAACTCGGCCCGCACCGCCCTGGATCGCGGCCAGAACGATCTGGCGCTGGAAGTCGCCGGGCGGATCGCCGAGCTGGAAACCGAGATCGGCAACCGCGGCCCGCTGATCGAGAACATGAAGACGGCCGAGGTGCGCCTGCGCACCGCCATCGCCACGACCGACCAGAAGATCGAGACCCTGCGCCGCGAGATCGACATCGTGAAGGTCAACGATTCCGTCCAGAAGGCCCAGACCTCGGTCGCCCTGCAATCCGCCGGCGCCCAGTCGCGCATCGGCTCGGCGGCGGACAGCCTGCAACGCATCAAGCAGCGTCAGGCAGTCCAGGAGGAGAAGCTGATCGCCGGCCAGGAGCTGGAAGACAAGCGCACCGGCGCCGATCTGGACGCCAAGCTGAAGGCGGCGGGCATCCTGCCCGGCCAGAGCTCGGCCAACGATGTGCTGGCCCGCCTGACCGCGCGCGAGATCAAGGTGGTGACGCCGCTGATCGAACAGGGCGTTCCGGTGGAGAAGGACAAGGCCTAGGTCCCCCATGGAACGCATAAGCCTCGACCCGCGTCCCGACTGGCAGGCCCGCGCCGAGGCCGTCGGCTTCACCTGGCATCACGACAGCGGGGAACGCTACTGGGACGAAACCGCGGCCTACGCCTTCTCGCTGGAGCAGATCGAGGCGGGGATCGAGGCGCCCACGGCCGAACTGCACCAGATGTGTCTGGATCTGGTCGACGAGGCGGTGAAGTCCGAACGGCTGATGGGCCTGCTGGAGATACCGGAGGGCCTGCGGGACTATGTCGCTGACAGCTGGAAGCGGGGCGAGCCGTCGCTGTATGGCCGGTTCGACTTCGCCTGGGACGGCCGCGGCCCGGCGAAACTGTACGAATACAACGCCGACACCCCGACCAGCGTCTTCGAGACGGCGGTGTTCCAGTGGCTGTGGCTCGAGGACCGGATCGCGGATGGAACGCTCCCCGCCGACGCCGACCAGTTCAACAGCCTGCACGAAAAACTGGTGGCTCGGTTCCGGGCGATCTTCCCCGACGGCGGCTTCGTGCATTTCTCGTCCGACGCCGAGTTCGTCGAGGACCGGCAGACGGTGAGGTTTCTGGAGGACCTGGCGAAACAGGCCGGGCTGGACCCGAAATTCGTCGCCATCGATCAGATCGGTCTGAATGCGGACGGCCGCTTCGTCGACGACGAGAACTGGCTGATCCAGGCCATGTTCAAACTGTATCCGTGGGAGCAGATGCTGCGCGACGACTACGCCGAGCCGCTGCCCCACGCCGGGATCACGGTGCTGGAGCCGGCCTGGAAGGCGCTGCTGTCGAACAAGGGCATTCTGCCGCTGCTATGGGAACGGCACGCCGGCCATCCCAATCTGCTCGAGAGTTATTTCGAGAGCGATCCGGCCCATGCGGCGCTGGGCGCCTCCTATGTGCGCAAGCCCCTGTTCTCGCGCGAGGGCGCCAATATCGAGATCGTCGAGGCCGGCGCCCGGGAAGAGGGTCTGGACGGCGGCTATGGGCAGGGTTCCCATATCCGGCAGGCCCTGCACGCCCCGCCCCGGTTCGATGGCCGCCATGTGATCGTCGGATCGTGGGTGGTCGGGGACGAACCGGCCGGTCTCGCGTTGAGGGAGGACGAAGGCCGGATCACCCGCAACACCTCCCGCTTCGTGCCGCATTTCATCCGCTGACGAGGACTGGCCGATGAACACCCAAGCCCGCGCCGCCGGACTCGCCCTGTTGCGGCAGCACGCCCTGATCGCCGGCGAACCGGTCGCTGCGAATGGAAAGGGCATAGCCGTCGACGACCCCGCCACCGGGGAAGTCATCGGCTGGATCCCGGACCTCGGCGTGACGGAGACGCAAGCCGCGATCGATGCGGCCGTGGCGGCCTTCCCCGGCTGGTCGCGCTCGGACCCGCACAGACGCGCAGCCTTCCTGCGCGACTGGGCCCGACTGATCGACGAAAACACCGAGGGACTCGGGGCCCTTATGGCGCTGGAGAACGGCAAGCCGTTCGAGGAGGCCAAGGGCGAGGTCGCCTACGCCAACAGCTTTCTCAAATGGTTCGCGGGCGAGGCCGAACGGCTGATCGGCGAGACCCAGGACAGCCCGCTGGGGCATGTGATCCTGACCTTCCGCGAGGCGGTCGGGCCGTGCGCCCTGATCACCCCGTGGAATTTCCCGGCCGCCATGCTGACGCGCAAACTGGCCCCGCCTTCGCCGCCGGCTGCACCGCCGTGGTCAAGCCGGCCAGCCAGACGCCCTTCACCGCCATCGCCCTGGCCGAGCTGGCGTATCGGGCCGGCCTGCCCAAGGGCGCGCTCAGCATCGTCACCGGCGACGCGGCGACCATCGGCGGGGCGCTGACGGCCTCGCCGGCGATCCGCAAGCTCAGCTTCACCGGCTCCACCCCTGTGGGCCGCAAACTGGCCGAACAGTGCGCCCCGACCCTCAAGCGCGTGTCGATGGAGCTGGGCGGCGCCGCGCCCCTGATCGTCTTCGCAGACGCCGATCTCGATCTGGCCGTGGCCGAGACCATCAAGGGCAAGTTCCGCAACTCGGGCCAGACCTGCGTCTGTCCCAATCGCGTCTATGTCGAGGCCTCCGTCGCCGAAGAGTATGCCGGGAAACTGGCCGCCGAGGTGGCGAAGATCCCCGTCGGTCCCGCCTTCGAGGAGGGCGTCAAGGTCGGGCCCCTGATCGAGGACAAGGCCATCGCCAAGGTCGAGGACCATCTGAAGAAGGTGCAGGCGTCCGGCGGCCGGGTCCTGACCGGCGGCGCGCGGCACGCGCTGGGCGGCCGCTTCTTCCAGCCCACCGTCACCCTCGGCGGCGACGACAGACTGTTCCGCGAGGAAGAGACCTTCGGCCCCCTGATCCCCGTCTTCGCCTTTGACAGCGAGGCCGAGGTGCTGGGCAAGGCCAACGATTCCGAGTTCGGCCTCGCCTCCTATGTCTTCACCCGCGATCTCGACCGGGCCTTCCGCATGGGCCGGGGCATCGAGGCGGGGATGTGCGGGATCAACACCGGCCTCATCTCGACGGCGGTCGCCCCGTTCGGCGGGGTGAAGTCTTCCGGCTACGGCCGCGAAGGCTCGATCCACGGCGTCGACGAATACGTCGACATCAAACAGGTCACCCTGGCGTTGCGGTGAGATTTCAGGCGAAGGCCCAGCCTGCGGCTCCGTCGGACTCGTCGGAAGCGGGACGCCGCCGTCCGCCCGGACGGGCCGTCCGGATGGCCCGGGCGGCGCCGCGCCGCCGTTCCGTCAGCCGGGCCATGACTTCTCCCACGCGGGCGACGATCACGGCCCGCACCGGCCGCAGCCGCGTCCCGGCCGCGAGCAGGCTGATGGCCGTCACGGCCTCCAGATAGACCAGCACGTCCCCGGCCAGCAGCAGGGCCATCTCCAGAGGCACGATCTGGATCAGCATCAGCGCGCCGGCGATGATCAGGACGGACCTCACGGCCGATCCGGAGAAGACCCACAAAAGCTTCTCCATGACCCGATCCCGCGCCGGCGCGTGGACGGCGCAGGCCACGGCGATGACGCAAAGCAGGGCCGGAATGAAGGGCAGGGCGTGCGCCGCCAGACCGGACAGGGTCATCACCGCGAACCCGGCGGCCGACAGCAGCCAGAGGGCCGTCGTTTTCCAGCTGTCCATCATTCCCCCCGGGCTTTGCCGTCCGTCCCCAGATGGCGGCGCGCGAGGATCGCGGCAAGAGGTCAGGCCTCGGCGGCGGCCTTCCAGGCTTCGGCGACGGCGTCGACGGCATGGCGCAGGCGGGCGCGGTTGCTGTCGAAGAACATCTCGCCGCGCAGGCCCGAGAAGATGAAGCCGTTGGCCGCGATGCAGGCGTTGGGTTCGTCCAGCGGCTGGATTTCGAAATAGCGCACCGAGCGCGACCACAGACCCCGGTTCTCGGTCCAGACCAGCTGCGAATAGGGTTGCCAGTCGCCGACCCGGACGGCGGCGCGGCGGTCCGGCAGGCCTTCGATCGTTTCGTTCAGGGTGATGCCCGCGCCGAAGGCGATGGCCCCCTCCAGCCCCTTCTCGACCGGATTCCACCTGTCCCACCAGGACAGGTCGGAGATCAGGCCCCAGAGCTGTTGGGGCGTGGCGCGCACGCCGATGCGGCGTTCGATACGGGCGGTTTCCATGCTGCCGATCTGACACGGCTTTCGGACGGAGAAAAGGCCGTCTTCAGCGGTTTCCCTCGGGACCGGGCTGGGAGGCGGGCGGCGTCCCGGGCGACGGCGTCTCGTCGCGGTCCGGAAGATCGGGCGGGCCCGAGCGCAGCGGGGCGCTGACGAAACACAGGGCCGTGGCGGCGGCCAGCAGGACAGCGTTGGCGATAAAGGGCCCGGGCTCGGCCAGTTCGTACAGCGCCACCCCGATCACCGGGGGCCCGAGGAAGCTGAGCCCGGCCAGCGACATCATCAATCCGGCGATCGCGCCCTGCTCGTGCGGCGCCACGGACAGGGAGGAGCCGGCGGTGAAACCGGGCCGGGCGAAACCCACGCCCATGGACACCACGGCGTAGCCGACCACCACGCCGTAATAGCCCGGCGCGGCGATGCTCATCAGATTGCCGGCCAGCGCCATTCCGGCCCCCCAGCGCATCAGGTCGCGCGGCTGCAGCTTCAGCAGCGGGATCAGCCCCCACTGGGCCATCAGGGTGGCGGCGGCGCCGGCCAGCATGGCGATGCCGATGAACGGCTGGGCGTCCCGCGCCGCCATCCCGGTCGCGCCCAGCTCGTCGATGATGTGGAAGCCCAGCACCGAGATGTTCACCGCCTGGGCCCCGGTGACCAGCAGGCCGTAGATCAGATAGTCCCGCACGCGCGGGTCCTTCCACAGCCCCTTGCCGGTCTCGCCGCGCTGGCCGCTGGGGGAGGGGACGCGCACGACCTCGCCGCTGGGCAGGCGGCGCCAGACCACGAACAGCACCACGGCCCCGAACAGGGCGAAGGCGTACATCGGTCCCGCCAGCCCGACCAGCGGCAGGACGAAGAAGGGCGCCAGGGCCGGGCCGATCACCGTGCCCAGCCCCTGGGCCGAGGCGAGCAGCGACATGGCCTGGGTCCGCTGCTCGGGCGTGGTGCGGTCCGCGACATAGGCCTGGGAGGCGATCGGGGCGGCGGAGCCGAACACGCCGTAGACGGTGCGCGCCACCGCCATCAGGGTGAAGGCGAGCCCGGCCCCCAGCCACTGCTCCAGCCCCGAGGTCGCGGCCAGGCCGAAGCCGCTCATGGAGACGACGAAGCCCGCCAGCCCGATCAGGATCACCCGCTTGCGTCCCAGGGTGTCCGACAGCCGCGCCCAGAAGGGCGAGGCTATGGTCCACATCAGGGCCGAGATGGCGAAGGCCCCCGCGACGAGGGTGTCGGACAGGCGGAACTCGCGCCCGATCGCGGGCAGGACCGACTGCAGCGCCATGTTTCCCGCCGCCGCGATCAGGCTGACGGAGAACAGGATGACGAAGGCGGGCGAGCGGAGGTTCACCGGATCGGCCTGGACGGGCGTTCGCGCCGGGTCAAGCTTCGCCGATCAGCTTCAGCGACGACTTCAGCCGGCGGCCGTCGTCCAGGCCGAGGCGCGCCTTGACCTCGAACAGGTCGGCCCCGGCGGGCACGATCAGCAGGGCCTTGGGATTGGCCGCGTTGACGGCGATGACCGCATTTTTGGGACAGATGTCGAAACAGTTGGTCTCCTTGACCACCAGCTCCGCCTTCCTGCCCTTTCCGGCCTTCAGATATTTGCGCAGCGCCTTTTTCAGCGTCCGGTCGCCGTCGGGGCCGAAGCCCTTGCCGTTCAGCCGTTTCGAGCATTTGCGGCAGACCAGAACCACGTCGCGCCACTGGGTCTTTGCGGTCTTGATGGCCATGGTTTCCAGATCGCCCGCCGCGCGCCCTTGCGCAAGGGCGGCGGCTTTGCGCACCCTGCGGCCCTCAAGACATCGGGGACGCCATGACCATTCGCCGCCTGCTCGCCGCCTCCAGCCTGGCGCTGGTCCTGTCCGCCGGTCTGGCGCACGCCCAGGATGCGCCGATCGCTCTCGAACGGGTCGAGGCGGCGGTGGCGGCCGGGACGCCCCGGGTCGTGGCCTGGCGGCGCGACATCCACGCCCACCCCGAGCTCGGCTTCGCCGAGACCCGCACCGCGGCCCTGGTGGCGGAACATCTGCGCGCCCTGGGGATGGAGGTTCGCACCGGCGTCGGCAAGACCGGCGTCGTCGGCGTGCTGCGCGGCGGCCGGCCGGGCCGGACCGTGGCCCTGCGCAGCGACATGGACGCCCTGCCGGTGCTGGAGGCGACCGGCCTGCCCTTCGCCTCGACCGCGACCGGGACCTATCAGGGCAATACGGTGCCGGTGGCCCACGCCTGCGGCCACGACGCCCATATCGCCATGCTGATGGGCGCCGCCGAGGTGCTGGCGGGCATGAAGGCCGACATCGCCGGCACGGTCGTCTTCATCTTCCAGCCCGCCGAGGAGGGGGCGCCTCCGGGCGAGCCCAAGGGCGGCGCGGCGCTGATGATCGACGAGGGGGCGCTGGAGAATCCGAGGCCCGACGCCATCTTCGGCCTGCATGTGGTCCCGGGCCGGCCGGGCACGGTCTTCTATCGCCCGCAAGGATTCATGGCGGCCTCGGACCGGATCGACATCGCGTTGCACGGCCGCCAGACCCACGGCGCCTGGCCGTGGAAGGGCGTCGACGTCATCGCCGTCTCGGCCCAGATCATCCAGACGATCAACACCCTGACGGCCCGGACCATCGACCCGACCACGACGCCGACGGTCTTCACCATCGCCACGGTGGATGCGGGCGTCCGCTACAACATCATCCCGGAAGAGGCGACGCTGTCGGGCACCCTGCGGACCTTCGACATCGCCCAGCGAGACGATCTGGTGCGGCGCGCGGGCGTGGCCATCGACAATGTGGCCGAGACCTTCGGCGCGACGGCCGAGTTCTCGGTCCGTCAGAACGCGGCCCTCGTCTACAACAACGAAGACCTGTCGGCCTGGCTGGCCCCGGTCCTGACCGAGGCGGCGGGAGCGGGGAACGTCAATGCGGCCAGTCCCCCGACGACGGTGGCCGAGGACTTCAGCTATCTGTCCCAGGTCGTGCCGGGCGTCTTCTATCACCTCGGCGGCTCGAAGGACGGGGTCGATCCGACCACCTCGCCGCCGAACCATTCGCCCGGCTTCGACGTCAATGAGTCGATCCTGCCGCTGGGGGTGAAGACCCATGTGCTCAGTGCGGTCCGGTTCCTGGAACGCCCGGCGCCCTGAGCCGCGCGCCCCGATCCGCGATCCGCGATCCGGGCGGCAACCACGTTTCTCAACGCCCCGGCAAGGGCGTCGGCGCATCCTTCCCCCTCCTTCGAAGGAGGGTGTCTTGAGGGAAATGCCGGTTCAGCTGCCGCCGATGCGGCTCGAGCGGCGCGGCGGGCCGTTGCGCGAGATTTTCTGGTTCCTCGTCGCCTTCGGGGCGATGTTCGGCGCCGCCCTGTTGGGGCTGGACCTGCTGGTCTGACGCGTCAGGCCGCTTCCCCGGTGCGGATCCAGTCCGTGAGGACGTCGTGCATGGCGCGGGCGGTCGGCGCCTCGGTCTCCGCAACCGTGGCGTCCAGCCGCGTCTCGGACGGCGCGACGTCGTCGGGGGACAGGCCGAACTGGGTCCGGAACGCCTGCACGAAGCTCCGGCGATCAGGGAAGCCGTTGCGCTGTCCGATCAGTTCGACGGACGGAGAAAGGCCGCGCCGGCCTCTCAGGGCGGCATAGGCCCGCGCCAGACGGCGGCGCAGAACATAGGTCCGGACCCCGCCGGTGTTCTCGAAGGCGCGATACAGGCTGGTGCGCGACACGCCGATGGCGACGGCCACGGTCGCGGCGCTCCACTTTCCGTCCGGGGGGCGGGCGTCCAGCAGCGCCATGGCGCGCTCCCGGATGGTGCGATGGATGGCGTCCGCATGCCCCGGGGTGACGGATCGCTGATGCCCCAGAAAACGCTCGGCGATCACGAAGGCGGCCTCGATGCCGGCCGATCCCTCCGCCTCGCTGAGTTCGCCGGCGACGTCCGTCAGCGTCAGCAGGTGGGAGGCCACCAGCCGTCCCCCGGCCGAGGAACCGGGCAGGACCAGGCCGTGAATGCCCCGCGACAGCAGCCAGCCGGGTACGGCTGTGCGGGGAATCATCACGGTCACCATGTCGATGCCGGACATGGAGGCGACGGAGGGGCGCGACAGGTCCCGGAACTGCACCGACCCCGCCTCGGCCTGCAACGTCCGGCCGTCGCAGTCGCCGGTGGTCCCGGTCAGATTCACGATCACGCTGACATGGTCGATCCCCGACCGGCGGATGTGCTCCGCCTCGCGGGCCAGGGTCTGGCCCGATGACCGGGCGCGGGCGATGATGGACGGGCCGAAAAGGTGCGCCCGCGTCTGGCTGGCGAAGCCCGCGCGGCCATGGTGGGCCACGTCGCGGACCTCGCCCAGCTGGGTGAAGGAGTCGCGATAGATTTCGAATGCGTCTGGCTGACGATCCGACGAGACGGCCCACGATACGCTGGGCGGTCGTTCCTTGGGTACGGGGAGGTTCACGCGCCACAGCCTGTCATGCGTCGCCGCCCGACGCCATCGTCCGCTCCGGATCGGTGAATTCAGGCACCCTGGAAAAAGGCGAGGATCACGCGACGATAGATTCCGGCCAGCGCCTCGATCTCGGCCACGGGCGCCCGCTCGTCGATCTGGTGCATGGTCTGGCCGACCAGGCCCAGCTCCAGCACCGGACACATGGCCCGGATGAAGCGCGCATCCGATGTGCCGCCGGTGGTGGAGGCTTCCGGACGCCGTCCGGTCGCGGCCTGGACCGCGTCCTGCACCCCGCTGATGAAGGGACCGGGCTCGGTCAGGAAGGCGTCGCCCGAGCACAGGTGCTCCAGCTCGATCCGCAGGCCGGACGCGGCCTGCGCCTCGCCCGCCATGGCGTTCAGCCAGGCGATCAGCTGGTCGCCGGTGTGGGTCGGGTTGAAGCGGATGTTCAGCCGCGCCTTCGCCGCGGCCGGGATGACGTTGGCCGCCGGATTGCCGATGTCGATGGTGGTGATCTCGAGATTCGACGGCTGGAAGGCCTCATACCCCTCGTCCAGGCGGTGATCGGCCAGCCGCGCCAGCAGCCGCGCCATGACCGGCGCCGGATTGGCCGCCCGGTCCGGATAGGCGACGTGCCCCTGCCTGCCGTGGACGGTGATCCAGCTGTTGAGCGAGCCGCGCCGCCCGATCTTGATCATGTCCCCGAGCGCGTGCTGGGACGAAGGCTCGCCGACCACGCAGGCGTCGATGACCTCGCCCTCGGCCATCAGGGTCCCGACCACCCGTCTGGTGCCGTGCAGGGCCGGGCCTTCCTCGTCGCCGGTGATCAGGAAGGACAGGGAGCCGGGGACGTCGCCTTCGGCCAGGATGTGCGACACCGCCGCGACCCAGGCCGCGATGCCGCCCTTCATGTCGACCGCGCCGCGACCATAGAGGACGCCGTCCCTCACCTCGGCCTCGAACGGGCCGGACGACCAGGCCTCGGCCGAACCGGTCGGAACCACATCGGTATGGCCGGCGAAGCAGAGATTGGGCGAAGCGGTACCGCGCCGGGCGTACAGGTTTTCGATGTTCTCGAACCTCATGCGGCGGCAGTGGAAGCCGAGCGCCGTCAGGGCGCGCTCCAGCACATCCATCGCGCCCTCGTCGGCCGGCGTGACCGAAGGCCTGCGGATCAGGTCGCGGGTCAGTTCGACAGGATCGATAACGGGAGTTGATGCGACGCTCATAAGGCTGTGCTTTACGGGGTTCCAACGATTGCGAGAAGGCTTCTCCCCATGCCGAAGATCGACATCGCCGAAGCGCCCACCGGGCACGGCACGGGCTATCCGGAGGAATTCGCGGGCCCGTGCAAGCCGCGCCGCCGCTGGCGTCTGGGCGACGCGGTCGGGCTGGACCAGTTCGGCGTCAATCTGCTGCGCCTGCCGGCCGGTGCCTGGTCCAGCCAGCGGCACTGGCACGAGGGCGAGGACGAGTTCGTCTGGGTGCTGGAGGGCGAGGTCGTGCTGGTCGAGGACGAGGGAGAGACCGTGCTGCGCGCCGGCGACTGCGCGGGCTGGAAGGCGGGCGTGCCCAACGGCCATGTGCTGCAGAACCGGTCCGGCGCCGAGGTCGTGCTGCTGGAAGTCGGCACGCGCACCCCGGGCGGCGACGCCGGGACCTATTCCGACATCGACATGGTGTTCCGCGGCGGCGGCTATTTCCACCGCGACGGGACCCCGTATCCCAAGGTCGACCGCCGCCCGTGACCGAAACCATAGAGACGACCGAACCGGTCCAGCCCGCGCCGCCGCCGGGAGAGCCGACCAGCCCCTGGGCCATCCGCGACTTCCGCCTGCTGTGGGTCGGGCGGGTGGCGGCGGTGCTGGGCATCCAGATCCAGTCCTCGGCCCTGCTGTGGCAGGTCTATGAGATTGCGCGGCGCGACCATCCGGTCGCCGAGGCCAGCCTGTATCTGGGTCTCGTCGGCCTGTGCCAGTTCCTGCCGCTGCTGGCCCTGACCCTGCCCGCCGGGGCCATGGCCGACCGGCGCGATCGCAAGAACACCGTCACCATTTCCGTCATCGTCGAGGCCGGCTGCGCCCTGGCCTTCCTGGCCATGGCCATCCACGGCCATCCGCCGCTGTGGGGCCTGCTGGCGACAGCCGCCGTGTTCGGCGCGGCGCGGGCCTTCCTCGCGCCGGCCAGCCAGGCCTTCCTGCCGATGGTGGTCGGGCGCCGGGCCCTGCCGCCCGCCATCGCCGCCCAGTCGATCGCCTTCCAGACCGGCGCCATCGCCGGACCCGCGCTGGGCGGGGTCATCGTCGGCCTGTCCGTGCCCCTGGCCTACGCTTCGGCCCTGGCCATGTTCGCCGTCGGCATCGGCAGCCTGCTGCTGATCCGCACCAGTGGCAAGCCGGCCGCGTCCCCCACGCGCGTCTCCGCCGTCGATCAGGTCAAGGAAGGGCTGGCCTATGTCTGGAACACCAAGATCGTACTGGGCGCTATCTCGCTGGACCTGATCGTGGTGCTGCTGGCGGGCGTCGCCCTGCTGACCCCCATCTTCGCCCGCGACATCCTGCACGTCGGCCCCGAGGGCTTCGGCCTGCTGCGCGCCTCGTTCGGGGCCGGGGCGCTGCTGGTGGCCCTGTATCTGAGCCGCTTCCCGATCGTGAAGCACGGCGGAAAATGGATGTTCGCCGCCGTCGCCGTCTTCGGCCTGTGCACCCTGACCTTCGGCCTGTCGAAAACGGTCTGGCTGTCGGGCGCGGCGCTGTTCGTCGGCGGAGCCGCCGACATGATCAGCGTCAACATCCGCCAGACCCTGATCCAGCTGTCGACGCCCGACCACATGCGCGGCCGGGTCAGCTCGGTCTCCATGTTGTTCATCGGCGCGTCCAACGAACTGGGCGAGGCCTGGTCGGGCGTGGCGGTGCGCCTGCTGGGCCCCATCGGAGCGGCGGTGTTCGGCGGCGTCGGCGCCCTGACCGCGACCGGCCTGTGGGCGCGGTGGTTCCCTGACCTCAGGAAGGCGGACCGGCTCAGCTAGGGCCTCACCCCCACGGCCGGAAATGTTTCGACAGCTTCAGTCCCTGCCGCTGGTAGTGGCTGCCGCCCTCGCCATACAGCCGCGTCGGCCGCTCGGTCAGCGGCTCATAGACCAGCCGGGCCACGATCTGCCCGTGCTCGAGCAGGAAGGGCGTGTCGTGCGTCCGCACCTCCAGCACCCCCTTGGACCCCGCCCCGTGCGCCTCGTCGGTGCCGAAGCCGGGATCGAAGAAGCCCGCATAGTGGACCCGGAACTCCCCCACCGACGGATCGATCGGCGTCATCTCCGCGGCCTGGTCGACCGGGATCTCGACGTCGTCGCTCGAGGCCAGGATGTAGAACTCGCCCGGGTCCAGCAGCAACTCGCCGCGCCGCAGGGTCAGCGGCTCCCAGAAGTCGCGCGGGTCATGCCCGTCGATATCATCCAGATCGATCACCCCCGCATGGCGGCGACCGCGGAAGCCGACCACGGCCCCGTCGCCGCCCTGCAGCTCGACCCCGACGCTGCGCGTCTCCAGCTTGGGCGGTTCGCCGGCCTTGAGGCGCAGCTGGTTCAGCCGCGTCCCCGGCCGCACCAGGATGGGGAAGGTCTGGGGCGAGATCTCCAGATACAGCGCGCCCTCATAGCCCTCGGCCACGTCGTCGAAACTGGCGCCCCGGTCGGTCAGCAGACGCACGAAGACATCGACCCGTCCGGTCGAACTCTTGGGATTGGCGCGCGCGATCAGGCCCTTCGGCAGGCTCAGCCGCTCCTGCAGCCGGGCGATATAGACGCAGCCGCGCTCCAGCACGACCCCGGCCGACAGGTCGATCCGGTGCATCGAGACGTCGGCGATGCGGTCCTCGACCGTGCGCCGGCCGGGCAGGAACGACGCGCGTACGCGCCAGGCCTCGTCCGACAGCCGCAGGTCGAGGCTCGCCGGCTGCACCTGGTCGGCGTCGAAGGGGGTGTCCGAGGTGATCGCGCCGCCGGCGATCAGGGCCTCGATGGACTGGCAGGGCAGGATGCCGGGAATGGGAGATTCGAAGGTCTGCATCCGCCCGGCTTACACGATTTTCCGCCGCGTCTCCCCTTCCGGGCGCCGCACGGCCGCGCTTGACGCGGGCGGGCGTTGCGGGACCATGGGCGGATGCATGACGCGCGCGCCTATGAAGCCGAAACCGAGGGGATCGTGGTCCGCGTGCGGCCCAGCTATCTGGCCGGCCAGTCCGATCCCGAGGGCGGGCGCTGGGTCTGGGCCTATCAGGTCGAGATCGTCAATCTCAGCGGCGTCCCGGTGCAGCTGATGGCGCGCCGCTGGGAGATCACCGACGCCCTCGGCCATGTCGAGGAGGTGCGCGGCGCCGGCGTGGTCGGCGAACAGCCCACCATCCAGCCGGGCGACAGCTATTCCTACGCCTCGGGCTGCCCGCTGGGCACGGCCTCGGGCTCCATGGCCGGCGGCTACTATATGACCGACCCTTCGGGACGTTCCTTCGAGGTCGCCATTCCGGCCTTCAGCCTCGACGTGCCGGGGGACCGCAGGGTGTTGAACTGATGTCCTTTCCTTCCCCCGCAAGCGGGAGAAGAAAGGGAAGGGGGCTGCGTCAACCCGGAAAAGCGCAGCCCCGCCCCTGCACTTGAGGCCGCATGCGGATGCGGCCCCAAGGCGGAGGGCGGCTCTCTAGGAGCCGTTGATGACATTTCTTTGGGCGCTACCGGCTATCGCCTGCCTGAGCGCAAGAAATGAATCCTGATCGACGCGGCGCTCAGGCAGTGAGCGACCGCGTCGCGAGCGATAGCGCCCCTTAAATGTAGCGCCGCAGCGAGCGGGCCAGATCGCTCGCCCCGCCGCGCTTGACCTGCGGCTGGTAGGCGACGCGGGCGTGTTCGACGCAGTAGACGCCTTCCGAGGCGCGGCGGCCGCAGAAGCTGAACTCGGTCGAGGACGGGTCGCCGATCGGCCATTTGCACATATGGGCGCCCAGGGTCATGACCGTGGCCGTCCCCGGCAGGTCGGGCATGGGCGCCGGAACCGACTGGGCGCTGACCACGGCGCGGGGCTGGACGGCCTCGATGCGGCGCGGCGCCGACGGGGCCTGGGTCGGCTGCGCGGGGCGCGGGCGCGACGGGCGGAAGGTGGCGCGGGCCGGCTGCGACGGGGCGGCCCGACCCGACAGGCCCAGACGGTGCACCTTGCCGATGACGGCGTTGCGGGTGACGCCGCCGCCCAGCTGTTTGGCGATCTGGCTGGCCGACTGGCCTTCCAGCCAGAGCTTCTTCAGCGCGCCGACGCGGTCTTCAGTCCAGCCTGCGGTCATAGCCACCCTCCTGGGGTCCCGGATTCAACATATGGGGTCCAGACGTCCCTCCCGGGGTCTCGACCTACCACTAATCGTAAACGAGCCCTTACTGGACGCAAGATGTGCGAATCAGTCGTCCACAGGAACCAGATGTAGGGATGGTTAACGCGAAGGTGGTAGGGATCAGGGAGTAGGCATTAGTCGAAGAGGCGCCGCGGGCCCGGGACTCGCGATCCGCCGCCCTGCTGCCTACCCCCTAATCCCTGCTGCCTCTCTTGCATCCTGCCGCCGCCGCCCGCATCTGGCCCCCAT
>NZ_DATMYH010000005.1:0-30329 GCF_035561115.1 Brevundimonas sp. | reverse complement strand
GTCAGGGCGCGGGACTGGGCGGCGGCCCGGCGCTCGGCGGCGCGCCGCTCGGCCGAACGGCGCTCGTCACGGCGCTCGACGGGACCCACGGCGCGGATCTCGTCGCCCATGTCAGCCGCCCTTGCCGGGGGGGCGGGACAGTTTGTCGATCTGACTGCGCATCTCGTCCATCTGGCGGCGCATCTCCTCCAGCGGATCGGCGGCCGGGGCGGCCTTCGGCTCCGACGCCGCCGACGCCGCCGCCATGGCGCCGGGGGTCAGGGCGCCGAAGCCCGGCCACATCTTCATGGCGTCGCTGAACATGGCCATGTTGCGCTTGACCGCCTCGTCGATCAGCCCCGCGCCCGGCGCGGCGCCGAAGGCCTTGGAGAACTGGCCGCGGATCTGCTCCTGCTGGCGGCTGAAATTGTCGAGCGACATCTCCAGATAGCTGGGCAGGACCCCCTGCATCTGGCCGCCGTAGAAGCCGATCAGCTGGCGCAGGAACTGGACCGGCAGCAGGGCCTCGCCCCGGCTCTCTTCCTCGAAGATGATCTGGGTCAGGATCTGGCGGGTCAGGTCGTCATTGGTCTTGGCGTCGTAGACGACGAATTCCGTCCCCTCGCGCACCATTTTCGCCAGGTCTTCCAGCGTCACATAGGCCGAGGTCGCCGTATTGTAGAGCCGGCGGTTGGCGTATTTCTTGATGACGACGGTTTCGCCGGCTCCGGACTTCCTGTCAGCCACGCGCGATCCTCGATCTGTTGCAACGCCGCACTATGCTGCGCTGCCCGCGAATGTCTAGCCGAGGCCGGCGGCGGCCGGGGCCAGGACCACGCCCACCAGCACCGCCGCCCAGTGGACGGTCGCGCCGGTGACGACGAAGCCATGCCAGATCGCGCGGCGGAACTTCACCTGCGGACTGATGAAGACGAACACCCCTGCGGTGTAGATCAGCCCGCCCAGCACCAGCAGCGCCAGGGCTATCGGGTGGACGGTGTCCATCATCGGCTTCAGGGCGATCACCGCCAGCCAGCCGAACAGGGCGTAGACGCCGCTCCAGAAGGCGTCGGAAATGCGCGGCGCAACCAGCTTGGCCGCGACCCCTGCAAGGGCGATCGCCCAGACCAGCAGGGTGAAGCCGATCGACCAGGCCCCCTCGAACCGCTGGGTCGTGAACGGCGTGTAGCTGCCGGCGATCATGAGGAAGATCGCCGCCTCGTCCATGCGGCGCAGGATCGGCCGCGCGGCGCAGGGGCGGGTCTGGTTGTAGATGGTCGAGACGGTCAGCATGGCGACCAGGCACAGGGCGTAGGTGGCTGTGGCGGCCACGGCGCCGACGCCGGCGTACAGGGCGGCCAGCACCGCCAGCACGATCCCGCCGACGGCGGCCAGCGTCAGGCCGACGACGTGCACGACCAGGTCGGCGGTCTTTTCGGCGGGCGAGCGGTAATGCTCGGCCATGTCCTGTTCGTCCGGCTCGCAGACCCTGACGAACACCTTCTTCAGTCGCATGAGCATGGCCCCATCAAGCCTTTCTCGCTCTATTCGTTCCCGTGAATATGGGGCCGGGCCGGTGACCATGGGGTGAACGACGCAGTCAGGCGTGACGAAGGCGTTGCGATGCGGCAGAAACGCCACGACTTGTTTCGCGCACCCTAACGCTCCCGATGGGCGTAGAGGTTTCGTTTTCCATGGCCCGGCGCTCCCCCGCCCGCGGCCTCTTTCGAGGTAGTTGCATGTCCATCGACGTCGTCATCGTCTCCGCCGCGCGCACGCCGGTCGGCTCCTTCCTCGGGGGCCTGTCCAGCCTGCCGGCGTCGAAGCTGGGCGAGATCGCCATCCGCGCCGCGCTCGAACGGGCCGGGGTCGACGCCGCCGACGTGGACGAGGTCATCCTGGGCCATGTGCTGCAGGCGGCGGCGGGTCAGGGGCCCGCCCGGCAGGCGGCCATGGGCGCGGGCATCCCGAAGGAGACGGCGGCCTGGAGCCTGAACCAGATCTGCGGATCGGGCCTGCGGGCGGTGGCCATCGGCGCCCAGCAGATCGCCCTGGGCGACGCCAGGATCGTCGTCGCCGGCGGCCAGGAGAGCATGAGCCAGGCGCCCCACGCCCAGCACCTGCGGTCCGGTCAGAAGATGGGCGACCTGTCGCTGATCGACACCATGATCAAGGACGGCCTGTGGGACGCCTTCAACGGCTATCACATGGGCCAGACCGCCGAGAACGTGGCCGAGCAATTCCAGATCACCCGCGCCGATCAGGACGCCTTCGCCGTGGCCAGCCAGCACAAGGCCGAGGCGGCGCAGAAGGCCGGCCGCTTCGACGACGAGATCGTCCCTGTCGTCATCGCCTCGAGGAAGGGCGACGTCGTCGTCGACAAGGACGAGTTCATCCGCCACGGCGCGACCCTCGAAGCCATGGAGAAGCTGCGCCCGGCCTTCACGAAGGACGGCTCGGTCACCGCCGCCAACGCCTCGGGCCTCAACGACGGCGCCGCCGCCCTGGTGCTGATGAGCGCGGACGAGGCGAAGGCGCGCGGGCTCGAGGTTCTGGCCCGGATCGTGTCCTCGGCCACGGCAGGCGTCGATCCGGCGGTCATGGGCACGGGCCCGATCCCCGCGTCGAAAAAGGCGCTGGAGAAGGCGGGCTGGACGGTCGCCGATCTGGATCTGGTCGAATCCAACGAGGCCTTCGCGGCCCAGAGCCTGTGCGTCCTGCGCGAACTCGGCCTCGATCCCGACAAGGTCAACGTCAACGGCGGCGCCATCGCCATCGGTCATCCCATCGGGGCGTCCGGCGCCCGCATCCTGACCACCCTGCTGCATGAAATGAAGCGGCGCGGGGCGCGCAAGGGTCTGGCGACCCTGTGCATCGGCGGCGGCATGGGCGTGGCCATGTGCGTGGAGCGGGATTGATCCTCAGACGACGGCGAGCAGTCCGATCAGGCCGAGGGCCAGGCCGATCAGCGCCAACAACGACAGGGTGACGACGGCGGCGATGCGGACCCCGGAGCGGGCCACGGCGCGGGCGTCGGTGCTCAGGCCCAGGGCGGCCATCGAGATCAGCGTCAGGGCGGTGGCGGCCTGGGCCATTACGGGCAGGGCGGCGGCGGGAATCAGCTCGAGGGACCGGGCGGCCATCATCAGCAGAAAGCCGACAATGAACCACGGCACGAGCTGGTGGGCCGAAACCCGGCGCGACCGGGCAGCCCCGTCCCCTTCCCGGGCGGGAACATCTCCGTCCGACCCGCGGCCCATGGCGGTGGCGACGGCCAGAAACAGGCAGACGGGACCCAGCATCAAAACACGGACGAGCTTGATCAGCGTTCCGGCCTGGGTCGCCACTGCGCCGGTGGGCATGGTCGCGGCCAGCACCTGGGGCACGGCGTAGACGGTCAGACCGGCCAACACGCCATAATTCAGGGCGCTCATCCGCAGCGCCACGCCCAGCAGCGGCAGAAGCAGGACGACCGCCACGCCCAGCACGGCGGTGAAGGCGATGGCGGCGGATACGTCCTCGGCGTCGGCGTCGATCACCGGAGCGACGGCCGCGATGGCGGAGTTGCCGCAGATGGCGTTGCCGCAGGCGATCAGCACCGCCATCCGGTGCGGCAGGCGCAACAACCGGCCGACGGCATAACTGACGGCGAGGGCCAGCACGACGACCAGGGCTGTCCCCGCCAGCAGTCCGGGACCGATGGCCATGACGGTGGCTGCGCTGACCGAGGCGCCCAGCAACACAACTGCGATCTCGAGCAGGGTCCTGGCGCTGAACTCTATCCCGGGCCGCAGGCTGGCGGGCGGAGTCCACACGGATCGCACGGCGGCTCCGATCAGAATGGCCAGCACGATGGCGTCGATCCAACCCCGGCCGAACAGCCGAAGCTCAAGCGCCTGAACGGCGATGGCCGTCAGGGTGATCGCCGCGCATGCGGTCAGGCCGGGGAGCAGGGACAGGACGCCTCCCACCGCGAGCAGCGGAGCGGGCGCCCGAGGGCGTGCGGGAATCATCGCGTGAGACTGCGCCAGGGACGCGCCGTGATCCACCGCCCAGTCAGGTCGGCTATCCCGCCGCCTTCACCGCCGCGACCACCTCGGCCACGACGGACTTCACCAGCGCTTCGTCGTCGCCCTCGGCCATAACGCGGATCAATTTCTCGGTTCCCGAGGGGCGCACCAGCAGGCGGCCCACGCCGACCAGGCGCGCCTCTGCGGCGGCGATGGCGGCCTTGACCCCGGCGTCCTGCAGCGGCCTGCCCGACGTGAAGCGGACGTTCTCCAGCAGCTGCGGCACCGGTTCGAACTGGCGGGCCAGATCGCTCATGGCGCGGCCGCTTTCGACCATCACCGCCAGCACCTGGAGGGCCGACATCAGGCCGTCGCCGGTGGTGGCGTAGTCGTGCAGGATGATATGGCCGGACTGTTCGCCGCCCATGTTGAAGCCGCCCTGCCGCATCCGCTCCATGACATAGCGGTCGCCGACCTGGGTCCGCTCCAGCGTCAGGCCGGCGGCGTTCAGCGCGCGCTCCATCCCCAGGTTGGACATGACGGTGGCGACCACGCCGCCGCCCACCAGCAGGCCGCGCCTGGCCCAGTCCAGGGCCACCATGGCCATGATCTGGTCGCCGTCGATGATCTGCCCGTTCTCGTCGCAGATGATGACGCGGTCGGCGTCGCCGTCGAGGGCGATGCCGATGTCGGCGCGATGCGTTCTCACCGCCTCGACGAGGGCCTGCGGATGGGTTGAACCACAGTCGGCGTTGATGTTCAGGCCATTCGGCTCGACGCCGACAGGAAAGACCTCCGCGCCCAGCTCGTACAGCGTCGTGGGCGCGACCTTGTAGCCGGCTCCGTTGGCGCAATCGATGGCGATGCGCAGGCCCTGCAGGCTCAACCCCTTGGGAAAGCTGGCCTTGGCGATCTCGATATAGCGCGCCTGACTGTCGTCGATGCGCTTGACCCGGCCCAGCTTGTCCGGCGGAGCCAGGCCCGCATCCAGGGCCTCGTCCATCATGGACTCGATCTTCAACTCGACCTCGTCCGACAGTTTGTAGCCGTCCGGGCCGAACAGCTTGATGCCGTTGTCGAGATAGGCGTTGTGCGAGGCCGAGATCATCACCCCGATGTCCGCGCGCATCGACCGCGTCATCATGGCCACGCCGGGTGTGGGCAGAGGCCCGAAGGTCAGCACGTCCATGCCCGCCGAGGCGAACCCCGCGACCAGCGCCGGTTCGATCATATAGCCGGACAGGCGGGTGTCCTTGCCGATCACCACAAGGTGCCGGCGATCGTCGGACGACATGAACATCCGCCCCGCCGCCAGCCCGACCCGCAGCGCCACTTCCGGCGTCATCGGATGGGTATTCGCGCGGCCCCGAATGCCGTCGGTCCCGAAATAGCGTCTCTCGCCCAAGCGTCGTCTTCCTCTTGTCGCGGTCGCAGAAACCTTGCGAAACCGCTTTTTAGGTGCAAACCGGAAGGCCTGTCGCCTACATCGGCGCCAGACAGCCGGGCTCGGCTTAGACCGTTCCCCGTCCGCGCGCAAAGCGCGGAAAGGCAGATTTCCGAGGGACTATTCATGTGCGGCATCATCGGTGTGACGGGCGTCGGCCCGGCGGTTCCCCGTCTGATCGACAGTTTGAAGCGGCTGGAATACCGGGGGTATGACTCCGCCGGCGTCGCCGCCCTGGTCGACGGCCGCATCGAACGCCGCCGCGCCAAGGGCAAGATTCGCGAACTGGAAGCGGTCCTGCTCGCTGAGCCGCTGAACGCCACCATCGGCATCGGCCACACCCGTTGGGCCACCCACGGCGCGCCCACCGCGGCTAACGCCCACCCGCACAAGGCGGGCCGCGTCGTGCTGGTCCACAACGGCATTATCGAGAATTTCGCCGAACTGAAGGCTGAGCTGGCCGCGGACGGTCACGTCTTTGAAAGCCAGACCGACACCGAGGTGGTCGCCCACCTGCTGGACCGGGAACTGGGCCGCGGCAATGACCCGCTGGTCGCCTTCAAGACCGTGCTGGATCGACTCACCGGCGCCTATGCGCTGGCGGTGCTGATCGAGGGCGAGGACGGGCTGATCCTCGGTGCGCGGCGCGGCAGTCCGCTGGTCGTCGGCTGGGGCGAGGGCGAGATGTACCTGGGCTCGGACGCGCTGGCGGTCGGACCGTTCACCCAGAAGATCAGCTATCTGGAGGAGGGCGACTATGTCGGCGTCGACCGCAATGGCGCGCGGATGTTCGATGTGGACGGCGCCGCAGTGGAACGGCCGATCGTCCAGGTCTCGGCCTCTTCGGCCCTGGTCGAAAAGGGCGAGTACCGGCACTTCATGGAGAAGGAGATCCATGAGCAGCCCGACAGCGTCCAGCACACCCTGTCCCACTACCTCGACTTCGTGAACGGCAAGGCCAAGACCGATTCCACCGACTTCGCCGCCGTCGATCGCATCCAGATCGTCGCCTGCGGCACCGCCTTCTACGCCGGCCAGATCGGTCGCTACGCGTTCGAGAAGCTGGCCAACCTGCCCTGCGACGTCGAGATCGCCTCGGAGTTCCGCTACCGCAATCCGGCCCTGACGCCCGGAACCCTGGCCGTCGCCGTCAGCCAGTCGGGCGAGACCGCCGACACCCTGGCCAGCCTGTCGTGGTGCAAGGCCAGGGGATTGAAGACGGCCGCCCTGGTCAATGTCCACTCGTCCTCCATGGCGCGCGAGGCGGGGCATCTGTGGCCGACCCATGCCGGACCCGAGATCGGGGTCGCCTCGACCAAGGCCTTCACAGCCCAGGTGGCCGCCCTGCTGGCTCTGGCCGTCGCGGCCGGCGTCCAGCGCGGCCATATCGACGCGGTGCGCGAGGCCGAACTGGTCAGGGCCCTGTTCGAGGCGCCGCGCCTCATCGCGGAGGCCATGCGCATGGAAGACGACCTGAAGGCCGTCGCCCACGACATCGCCAAGGCCACCGACGTCCTGTTCCTCGGCCGGGGGGCCATGTTCCCCCTGGCCATGGAAGGCGCGCTGAAGCTGAAGGAGATCAGCTATATCCACGCCGAAGGCTATGCCGCGGGCGAGCTGAAGCACGGCCCGATCGCCCTGGTCGACGAATATACGCCCATCGTGGCCCTGGCCCCGCTGGATGAGGTGTTCGAGAAGACCGCCTCCAACCTGCAGGAAGTCGCCGCGCGGGGCGGTCCGGTCATCATGATCGCGCCGAAGTCCGCGCCCGATCCGCACGGCGCCGGCATCCGGCGCGTCGATGCGCCGGAGTGCCACTCGCTGATCGCGCCCCTGATCTACGCCATCCCGGTGCAGTTGCTGGCCTACTACACGGCCGTCCAGAAGGGCACGGACGTCGACCAGCCGCGCAATCTGGCCAAGTCCGTCACCGTCGAGTGATCGCATCCGGCCGCGAATGCGTTAGGCTGCCCGACCCCGCCGTTCAGGATTTCGCATGACCGCTCACGCCCGCCGCCTCCGCAAGGCTGTCCTGCCCGTCGCCGGTCTCGGCACCAGGGTCCTTCCCGGCACCAAGACCACGCCGAAGGAACTGCTGAACGTCGTCGACCGGCCGATCCTGAGCTACATCGTCGAGGAGGCGCGCGAGGCCGGGATCGAGCACATCGTCTTCGTCACGGGACGCTCCAAGGGGGCCATCGAAGACTATTTCGACCACCAGATCGAGCTGGAGGCCCAGCTTCTGGCCAAGGGCAAGACCGACATCCTGGACGCCATGATCGCCGAGCTGGCCACCGCTGGCGAGATGAGCTTCACCCGTCAGATGCAGCCGCTGGGTCTCGGCCACGCCGTCTGGTGCGCCCGCGACATCATCGGCGACGAGCCGTTCGCCGTGCTGCTGCCCGACGTGATCGTGGACTCCCAGCCCGGAGCCCTCAAACAGCTGGCCGACGTCTATGCCGAGGTCGGCGGCAACGTCATCGGCGTGGAGGCCGTGCCCGAGACCGAAACCCACAAATACGGCATCGTCGACCCCGAGAACCGCGACGGGCGCCACATCCGCATGAAGGGCATGGTCGAGAAGCCGCCGCGCGGCGAGGCGCCGTCCAACCTGTCGATCTCGGGTCGCTACATCCTGCAGCCCGAAATCTTCGGCATTCTGGAAAACCAGCCGCGCGGCGCCGGCGGCGAGATTCAACTCACGGACGGCATGGCCCGGCTGATGAAGGACCAGGCCTTCACCGCCGTCGAATACGAGGGCGTGACCCACGACTGCGGCGACAAGATCGGCCTGCTGCGCGCCAATGTGGCCCTGGCTCTGAAGCGCCCGGACCTGGGCGAGGCGGCCAGGGCCGCGATCACTGCCCTGCTTTAGGCCGGGTCAGTCGGCGCTCGGCAGCCGCGAGGCTCCGATGATCCTGCAGGCGTTGTCGAGCCGCGGCCGTCCGGTCTGCCGGCCGGTCGCCACCAGGATGCCGTCGCGAGCGGTGCAGTCGGCGGCGAGACGCTGCAACTCGTCGTCAGCCCGGGCGCCGCCCGTGGTCGGGGCGCAACCGGCGACCAGAAGGAACAGGACGGGAGCGGCGAGGGTGAAGGCGCGCATGGGACTCTCCTTGCGATATGAACCCTATTTAAGCGCTCAACGACGCATCCGTTCAATCGCCTCGATCAACCGTGCGAGGTCCCCAGGGGTCGACAGCCGATGGTCGCCGCCGCCGATCAGATCCAGGCGCACGTCTCCGCCCGTCAGACGCTCGACGAGGGCGATCGCATGTCGCCACGGCACCACGTCGTCGGCGCGCCCCTGGAGGATGTGTACGGGGGCCGGGACCGGGATGGCGGCGTCCAGCACCAGCCAGTCTCGGGCCTCCTCGAACATGCCGAGAGTCAGCACATATTCGCCCAGCCCCTCCTCGACGACCAGGGTTTCTCCGTCGCGCAGGAGGGCCTGGCGTTCATGATCGGCCAGGCCCGGCCACATCAGCCGGTCGGTGAAGTCCTGGGCCGGATTGACCAGCACCAATCCGGCTATCCGCTCCGGTCGCGCCAGCGCCAGCAGCAGGGCGATCCAGCCGCCCATGGAAGAACCCACCGGAATGACGGGTCCCTCAAGGCTGTCGATCAGGGCGATGGCGTCTTCGCGCCAGCGGCCGACGGTGGCGCGGCGCCATTCACCGGTCGAACGGCCGTGCGCGAAATGGTCGTAGCGGACATAGCTCCAACCCCGTTCGCGCGCCGCCGCTTCGATCGCCAGGGCCTTGGTCCCCTCCATGTCCGAGCGGAAGCCGCCGATCCAGACGACCGTCGGACCCTCGCCCTCGATCCGCCGGAAGGCGAGGGTCTCGCCGTCCGGACGCCGCAGCCGCTGAATGCCGTCGCTCATGACCCGCCTCTCGCGAAAACCGTCGCGGACTGATAGCGAACCCGGCGAAACGAAGCGAAGGCCAAAGCGCGTGCCCGATCCCAAGACCGCCCCGAAGGTTCTGTTCGTCACCTCCAACCGCATCGGCGACTGCGTCATCTCCTCGGGCGTGATCCGCGAGATCGGTCGTCAGCTTCCGGGCGCCCGGATCACCGTCGCCAGCGGCCGGCCCCCGGCGCCCCTTTTCCGCGCCGCGCCCGGCGTCGAACGGGTCATCGTCCTCGACAAGAAGAAGTTCGCCGGACACTGGGTCGATCTCTGGAAACAGGCGGTCGGGACCCGCTGGGACCTCGTCATCGACATCCGCGGCTCGGCCCTCAGCTATCTGATCCCGGCCAAGCGGCGGGTCGTCTACAACCGGTCGTGGGAGACGGGCGTGCGCAAGGTCGAGATGGTGTCGCGCCTGATGGGGTCGGCGGCGCCTCTGGACCCCGAAATCTTCCTCGACGATCAGGCGCGGGCAGAGGCCGCGGGCGTGATCGACCCCCAGCTGGAGACAGCTCCCGGGCCGATCATCGCCATGGCCCCGATCGCGCATCAGCCCGGCAAGAGCTGGCCGGCGGACCGGTGGGGGGCGCTGGTCGGGATGCTCAAGGCCGACGCCCGGTTTGACGGCTGGCGTTTCATGCTGGTCGGCGGGCCGGGCGACCATCCGCCTGCAGCGCCCGCCCTGGCGGCGGCCGGAGAGCGCGGGATCGACTTCGTCGGCAAGGGCGACATCCTGGCTTCGGCCGCCGCGATCGACCGGGCCGCGCTGTTCGTGGGCAATGATTCCGGCCTCATGCACGTGGCCGCGGCGGCGGGCCGACCGACGCTGGGCCTCTTCGGTCCGACCGAGTGGTGGCTGTATGGTCCGTGGGGGCCGAAAACCCGCACCGCCGCGTCCAACGAGACCCGTGGCGCGTTCGCGCCCATCGAGGCGCTGACCACCGATCGTGTCTTCGCCGCCGTCATCGACCTGCATGCGGCCTTCATCGACGCCGCCGGTCCCGCCAAACCTTGAAGAGACGGGCGTTCGCGGTCATATAGGGCCGCTGGAGGGGAACGCGGCGAACCGTCGCGTACTCCGTCCTGCCAGAACTCCGCTTCTTCTTCCACGCAAGGAACCGACGCTCATTCGCCGTCCGATGAACCAGCCGCCCGTCAAGGACGGGCCCCCCATGAACCAGGATATCCGCGCGCCGCGCGTTCTGCTGATTGATCAGAACGGCGAGAAGCAGGGCGTCATGCCGACGTCCGCCGCGCTGGAAGCCGCCGAAGAGGCCGGCATGGACCTGGTTCAGATCGTCTCGACGTCCGAGCCGCCGGTCTGCAAGATTCTCGACTACGGCAAATTCCGCTTCCAGGAGCAGAAGAAGAAGGCCGAGGCGCGCAAGCGTCAGAAGGTCGTCGAGCTGAAAGAGATCAAGCTGCGCCCGAACATCGACGTCCACGACTATGAGGTGAAGGCCAAGGCCATGCACCGCTTCTTCGACGAGGGCGACAAGGTCAAGGTGACGCTGCGTTTCCGCGGCCGCGAGATGGCCCACCCCGAACTCGGCATGAAGCTGCTGAACAAGGTCCAGGCCGATTTCGACGAGATCGCCAAGGTCGAATACGCGCCGCGTATGGAAGGCCGTCAGATGATCATGATCCTTGCGCCCAAATAGGCCGCACGGATTTCAGGAACCGGAACGCCCCGGCCGGGAACGGCCGGGGCGTTTTCGTTTGTCCGCCGCCGCGCCCGCGATAAGGTCGCGACCATGATCGCATCCGGCCCCGCTCCAGCCGCCTCCCGCTCCGCCCTGTTCGTCCTCTTCGGCGTGGTCTTCATCAACCTGGTGGGTTTCGGCATCGTCATCCCGCTGCTGCCCTTCTACGGCCAGACGCTGGACGCGCCGCCGTGGCAGGTGGCCCTGATGTTCTCGGCCTATTCCCTGGGCCAGTTCTTCGCCGAGCCCTTCTGGGGCCGGCTCTCGGACCGGATCGGACGCAAGCCGGTGCTGCTGATCACCGTAGTCGCCAATGCGCTCGGCTATCTGATGCTGGCCTTCGCGCCGAACATCTGGCTGGCCATCGCCATCCGCCTGTTCACCGGCCTGGGCGCCGGCAACATCTCGACCGTGCAGGGCTATGTCGCCGACGTGACCCCGCCGGAACAGCGGGCCGGCCGCATGGGCCTGATCGGCGCGGCCTTCGGCCTGGGCTTCATCGTGGGCCCGGGGCTGGGCGGCCTGCTGACGCGCGAGGACATGGGGACGCTGGGATACCAGCTGCCGATCTTCGTCGCCGCCGGCCTGTGCATGCTGGCCGCTGCGGGCATCCTGGTGCTGCTGAAGGAGAGCCGCGCCCGGGCCGACCCGGCCGCCCCGCGCGCACCGTTCCTCAGCGGGGTGCACGACGCCGTCGCCAACCCGGTGGTGTCGAGGGTGCTGCTGGTCACCCTGATCTATATGGCCGGCTTCTCGGGCATGGAATCCACCTTTGGCTTCTGGACAGAGGCGCGATACGGCTGGGGCGCGCGCGAGGTGGGCCTCAGTTTCATGGCGGTCGGGGTGGTCTCGGTGATCTGCCAGGGCCTGCTGGCCGGGCGGCTGGCCCGGCGTTTCGGCGAGGCGCGGGTGCTGACGGTCGGCTGCCTGATCTTCGGCGCGGGACTGGCGGGCCAGGTGATCGCCAGCCGCCTGGTGCCGGAGGCCGAGGCCCTGGTGCCGGTGATCATGGCGGCCGGCGCCTTCGGCATGGCGGTGACCATGCCCAACATCTCGGCCCTGATTTCGCGCTCGGTCGATCCGGATCGGCAGGGCGCCATGCTGGGCCTGAACATGGCCGCGAGCTCCAGCGCCCGCATCTTCGGTCCGATGGCGGCGGGGGCGATCTTTTCGGGCATCGGCCATGACTGGCCCTTCCTGATCGGCGCGGCCCTGACAGTCCCGGCGGCCGTGATGGCGATCAACGCCGGGCGGGCCTTCCGCAAGCGTCAGACCGGCCCGGTTCCGGCCGTCGCCGAATAGGCCGGGCTTGCCTTATTGGTCCGCTTCGCCTAGAAGCCGCGCCTTCGCGTACCGAACCGCCGGGCGAACAGGCATGCCTGGGCGGTTCTCATCAGGGTTTCCAATCCGACGGCTCCAAAGGCCCGAAGAACCGGCAACCCACTCAAACAGAGAGTGAAAATGCCCAAACTGAAGACGAAGTCGGGCGCCAAGAAGCGCTTCAAATTCACGGCGACTGGCAAGGTGAAGGCCGGCGTGGCGGGCAAGCGGCACCGCTTGATCAGCCACAACAGCAAATACATCCGCCAGAACCGCGGCACCTCGGTCATGGCCGACGCCGACGCAAAGAAGATCAAGTCCTACATGCCGTACGCCTGATCGGCGCGCGTCATCACGATCTGATCCATTCACCGCATAAGAATTTGAATCGCGTCCCCTCAAGCAGCCGAGCGCCGCGCGCGAGGCGATAGGGGACAACAAGGAGTTTCATCATGGCTCGCGTCAAACGGGGCGTAGTTTCCCACGCCAAACACAAGAAGGTTCTCAAGCAGGCCAAGGGTTTCTACGGCCGCCGCAAGAACACCATCCGCACCGCCAAGGCTGCTGTGGACCGCGCCGGGCAGTACGCCTACCGCGACCGCCGCAACAAGAAGCGCTCGTTCCGCGCCCTGTGGATCCAGCGCATCAACGCCGCCGCGCGTCTGGAAGGCTTCACCTATTCGCAGTTCATCCACGGCCTCGGCGAAGCCGGCATCGAACTGGACCGCAAGGTCCTGGCCGCGATGGCCGCCGACGAAACCGTCTTCAAGGCGATCGCCGACAAGGTCCGGGACGCGCTGAAGGCCTGATTTTCCGGCAACGGAAGACGCAAAAGCCCTCCGGCCCGCGCCGGGGGGCTTTTTGCTTTGCGCCCTACCCGCTAGAGGACCACCATCATGAGTGAATCCCTCAAGTCCCCCACACCCCCGGCATCGGGGAAGGAGATGGTTCTCCAAAGCGAAGAGCTATCGAAGGCCCTCAGCTCCTTGAGGGAGTTCACGATATCGGTGCCTTCGATCAACCTGCCGAAAGAGTGGCGGGAAGTGCAGGAGAGCGTGGCAAGCGCAGGCACGTCCATCGAGTTGTCGATGAGTGAATTCAACAGTGCGGTGGTACCTGCCATTCAGGCCATGGTTTCTGCGAGAAACTCTATCGCACACCTGAATCTGGGCCGGCATTTCGACGCAATCCAGCAAGCGACAAAGTCCATAGAACTCGCGGCGGCGAAGACTGCTGCTATCGGCAAATCCAGCGAACTATCTCAGGCACTTCGGTCTCTAGGTTCCCTCCCTGCTGACGAGCGGCGTGAGACTTCCAAGGCTGCGAACACCGCTCAATCTCTAATCAGCGCTGTCATCAAAGCGCGAGAAGTGGAGCTGGAAGGGGCCGAACTGGACGCCCGTCTGCAGGCTGAACATGTCGACCTGACCCTTCCGGCCCGCCCGCGCCGCAAGGGCTCGGTGCATCCCACAATGCAGGTGATGGACGAGATGATCGCCCTGTTCGCCGACATGGGCTTCGCGGTGGCGGAAGGCCCCGACATCGAGGACGATTTCCACAATTTCACCGCCCTGAATTTCCCGCCCAAACATCCGGCGCGGGAGATGCACGACACCTTCTTCCTGCGGCCCGACCCCGAGACCGGCGAGCGCAAGGTGCTGCGCACCCACACCAGCCCGGTGCAGGTGCGGACCATGATGACGCAGAAGCCGCCGATCCGGATCATCGCTCCGGGGCGGACCTTCCGTAAGGATTCGGACGCCACCCACACGCCGATGTTCCATCAGGTCGAGGGGCTGGTCATCGACCGCGACATCCATATGGGCCACCTGAAGTGGACGCTGGAAACCTTCGTCGCCCGCTTCTTCGAGGTGGACGGCGTCGACGCCCGCTTCCGCCCCCATCATTTCCCGTTCACCGAGCCGTCGGCCGAGATGGACATCCGCTGCGACCGCTCGGGCGGCGAGCTGAAGCTCAACACCGGCGACAGCTGGATGGAGATTCTCGGCTGCGGGATGGTCCATCCGAACGTGCTGCGGAACTGCGGCATCGATCCCGACGAATACCAGGGCTTCGCCTTCGGCATGGGCGTCGACCGGCTGGCCATGTTGAAATACGGCATCCCCGACCTCCGCCCCATGTTCGAGGCCGATACGCGGTGGCTGGCCCACTACGGCTTCTCCGCCTTCGCCGCGCCCAATCCGGCCAGCGGCCTGAGCTGACCCATGACCGATTCTTCCTCGCTTCCCCCGCTCACCGCCCTGGGCGCCGGCCCCGTCTATGAGAACCTGCACATCTGGCTGCCGCAGCTGTTCGCGGAACACGCGCGCGCGGGCTCGGCGGTGATCGAGGGCAAGACCTTCGTGAACTGCCGCTTCGAAGGGCCGGCGGTGCTGCTGCCGCTCAGCGGATGCACCTTCGAGACCTGCAACATGGGCGAGGCCGGCGGCGACACGCGCAACCTGCTGCTCGCTCCGGTCGGGTCGCAAAAGGTGATCGGCGTCATTCCGTTCCGGGACTGCGCCTTCCGCCAGAGCGCCTTCTACATGGTGGGCTTCACCGGCTCTGCTTCGTTCCTGAAGCATTTCCACGAGATGGTCGGAGGGTCGGCGGCGTGAAATTCACCCTCTCCTGGCTGAAGGAACATCTCGACACGGACGCCGACGCGGCGGCCGTGGCCGACGCCATGACCATGGCTGGGCTGGAGGTCGAGGAGGTTCACGACCCGATCGCGGCGCTGGCGCCGTTCACGGTGGCGCGGATCGTCTCGGCCGAACGTCACCCCAACGCCGACCGGCTGCAGGTCTGCCAGGTCGACACCGTCGACGGCCGCAAGGAAATCGTCTGCGGCGCGCCCAACGCCCGCGCGGGCCTGACCACCATCTACGCCCCGATCGGAGCCTGGGTGCCGGGACTGCAGGTCACCCTGGTCGAGAAGCCGGTGCGGGGCGTGGTTTCGCACGGCATGCTCTGCTCCGCTGCCGAACTTGAGCTTGCGGGCGATAGCGACGGCATCCTGGAACTGGCCGACGACCTGACGGTCGGGACCCCGGCGGCGGGCGTGTTCGGAGCCGAGCCGGTGATCGATTTCGAGGTCACCCCGAACCGGCCTGACTGGCTGGGCGTGGCCGGTATTGCGCGCGACTTGGCTGCGGCCAGCCTCGGCCAGTTGAAGACGCCGGCGGTCGTTCCGGTGCCGGGCGCCTTCCCTTCGCCGATCACCGTGCGCATCGAGGCGCCGGAGATGTGCCCGGCCTATTCCGGGCGGCTGATCCGGGGCGTGAAGAACGGACCGTCGCCGGAGTGGCTGCAGCATCGCCTGACGGCCATCGGCCTGCGCTCGATCAACCGGCTGGTCGATGTCACCAATCTGATCGCCTACGACCGCTGCCGACCCCTGCATGTCTATGACGCCGCCAAGCTGGTGGGCGGAGAGATCGTCGTGCGGGCGGGGCAGGTGGCCGCGGATACGCCGGAGCATGCGGGCGGCCAGCACGAACATCTGATCGCCCTGGACGGCAAGACCTACACGGCCGATCCCGCCATCTGCATGATCGCCGACGCCGCCGGCGAACGTCCCATCGGGCTGGGCGGCGTCATGGGCGGCGAATCCACAGGCTGCTCCGACGAAACCGTCGACGTCTTCGTCGAGAGCGGCTGGTTCGATCCCCTCGTCACCGCCCAGACCGGACGGACGCTGGCGATCAGCTCCGACGCCCAGTACCGGTTCGCGCGCGGGGTCGATCCCGCCTTCATGGTCCCGGGCCTTGAGCTGGCGACGCGCCTGATCCTCGACCTGTGCGGCGGCGAGCCGTCCGAAGTCGTGACGGCGGGCGAGGCCCTGGCCGATCCCGCGTCCTTTGCCTTCGACCCGGCCCGCGTCGGCCAGCTGACCGGCCTGTCTCTGGACGAAGACCGGATCGCCGAAATCCTGACCCGGCTGGGCTTCGAGGTCGAGCGCGGGGCGCCGTGGACGGTGACGCCGCCGTCCTGGCGCCGCGACGTCGAGGGCGCCGCCGATCTGGTGGAGGAGGTCGCCCGCATCCAGGGCTATGACGCCCTGCCATCGACCCCGCTGCCCGACCAGGGCGCGCCGTCGCGCGGCGTCCTGAACCCGCGCCAGGCCCGCGTCCGCCGCGCGCGCCGGGCTCTCGCGGCCATGGGCTATGCCGAGGCTGTCACCTGGTCCTTCACCAGACAGTCGACCGCCGCCCTGTTCGGCGGCGGCGACGAACGTCTGCTGGTCGAGAATCCCATCGCGGCCGAACTGGACTGCATGCGGCCCTCGGTCCTGCCCAACCTGGTCCAGGCCGCCGCCCGCAACGCCGCGCGCGGCCATGCCGACGCCGCCCTGTTCGAGATCGGCCCCATCTATCTGGACGACAGTCCGACGGGCCAGCGCACCGTCATCGCCGGCCTGGTCGCGCCGCGTTCCGCGCGCCACTGGGGCGGCGGGGCCGAGGACGCCCTGTTCGGCCTCAAGGGTGACCTGATGGCGCTGCTGGACGAGCTGGGCGCGCCCACGGCCTCGCTGCAGCTGGCGCAGGGCCAGAACCGCGACTGGTGGCATCCCGGCCGCTCGGCCCGCCTGCAGCTCGGCCCGAAGAATGTAATGGTCGAGTTCGGGGCCCTGCATCCGCGCGTGCTCAAGGCGCTGGACGCCGACGGGCCGATGCTGGCGTTCGAGATCGTGCTGGATGCGGTCCCCGAACCGCGCGGGGCGAAATCCAAAACCCGCGGCCCCGCCAACCTCGCCAATCTGATGCCCCTGACCCGTGACTTCGCCTTCGTGGTCGAGGACGGCAGGGCGGCCGGCGACCTGATGCGCGCCGTGGCCGGGGCCGACAAGGCGCTGATCGCCGACTTGCGGGTGTTCGACGTCTATCGCGGCGCCGGCGTGCCCGAGGGCATGAAGTCGGTGGCGCTGGAGGTCGTGATCCAGCCCGCCGAGGCGACCCTGACCGAGGCCGGGATCGAGGCGTTGTCGGCGAAGATCGTCGCGGCAGGGGCGAAGGCGGGCGCGACCCTGCGGGCCTAGGGCCGCGTGCGCGGCAAGGTTCCGTTAACCTCGCCGCCGCAAGGCTGACGCAAAAGGCGGCGACCCTGCCTCGTCCCGCCCCGCTGAGAGATTCGCCATGCACCGCCGCCAGATGATCCTTTCCGGCCTCGCCGTCACCGCCGGCGCCGCGGGCCTGTCCGCCTGCGCCACGGGCGGCCAGGCCGGCGATCCCAACTACCCGATCGCCTCCGACCAGCAGGCCCAGGCCTATACGGCCGACGAACTGATCGCCGCCGGCTCGCGCGAGCTGGGCATCGCCGCCGAAGCCCTCGGCGGGGCCATCGAGCGCATCTTCGCCGAACAGGGCGACCGCCCGACCGCCTATATCGCCGGCGAAGAGGGCTCGGGCGCGGCCGGCGTCGGCCTGCGTTACGGCCGGGGCGCCCTGCATATGAAGGACCTGTCGGCCTCGCAGGAGGTGTTCTGGCAGGGCATTTCCATCGGCTGGGACGTCGGCGGCAACGCCAGCCGCGTCTTCACCCTGGTCTACGGCCTGTTCCATCCGGACATGATCTACCGCCGCTACCCCGGCGTGGAGGGCTCGGCCTATCTGGTCGGCGGCCTGGGCGTGAACTACCAGCGCGCCGACGGCATCGTTCTGGCTCCCATCCGCACCGGCGTGGGCCTGCGTCTGGGCGCCAATGTCGGCACCATGGCCTACAGCCGCCAGCGCAACCTTCTGCCGTTCTAGGACGGGTTCTGGACGAGGCGCAGCAGCGAGCCGTCCGGGTCGAGCAGGTAGCCGATCCGCAGGCCCGAATGCTCCAGCGCCGGGGCCTGAAGCCGGGGAAAGCCGCCAGACCGCTCGGGCACGCTGGCCGCCTTGCAGACGGCATGGAAGGCGTCGACGTCGTCCAGCCGCAGGCAGGCGCTGAACGAACTCGCGCCCGGATCGAGGTCCGGATACGGGAAGAATTCCAGCATCAGATCGCCGCGGCGCAGGATCATCCAGCCGCCGTCGCGCCAGCCCTGCTCGAAGCCGAGCTTGCCGTAGAACCGCGCGGTCTGTTCGAAATCCCGCGAGGGCAGGTTCGGGGTGGCGTGGTCGGTCATCGGCGGGTCTCCGTCCGCCGCGAATCTAGCACGCCGGACCATCGGAGAGAGGGGTCGGAGGCGGGGCGTTTCCGGACATCGGCGGGCGTCTGTCCGGCATCTGCGGCGGCCAAACGGATCTTGTCGCGCATGTCTCGCATGTCGGCCTTGTCGCGGGGCCGATGTCGAGGATGTCCTGGCCGAAATGTCTCGGCCCGAGGTCGTCTATGTGGCGGCGTCGCCGATCATCGCCTCCAGCCCTTCGCGCCAGGTCGGATAGAGCGGCCGCCAGCCCAGCTCGGCCTTGGCGCGCGCGTTCGAGAGCCGCTTGGAGTCGAGATAGAAGCGCCGCATCGCGTCGGACACCGACGGATCGTCGAGGTCGACCTCGGGCGGGAGCGGCAGGCCGAGGCGGCGCGCGGCCGATTCCATGACCACGTCCGCCGGCGCCGGTTCGTCGTCGCACAGGATGTAGGCCGCGCCGGGCCGGGGCCGCGCCATTGACGCGAACAGGCCCGAGACGGCGTCGTCGACATGGATCCGGTTGAACACCTGGCCGGGCTTGCGCACCAGCCGCGCCGTGCCGTCGCGCAGGCGGTCCAGCGGCGAGCGGCCGGGGCCGTAGAGGGCCGGCAGGCGGAAAATCTGCACGGTCAGCCCCATGCCCTGTCCGGCGTCCAGCCAGTCGCGTTCGGCCCGGACCCGCCGCGCGCCTTCCAGACTGGCGGCGTTCAGTTCGCTGTCCTCCAGGGCCCAGCCGCCGGCGCGGTCGCCATAGACGGCGGTGGAGGAGACGTAGCCAATCCAGTCGGGCCAGGATCCCGACGCCGTGATCGCGGGCAGCAGCGCCCTGACCCCCGGACAACCGGTCGCTTCCGGCGGGGCGGTGATCAGGATGGCCGAAGCCTCGGCGACCGCGGCGGTCAGCGCCGCCGCGTCGGCCGGATCGACGGCGGCGAACCCTTCCGCGGTCAGGTCGGCGCGCCGGCCGGCGTCCCGGCTGGTCAGGACGGCGCGGCCGCCGCGCCGGATCGCCTCGCGGGCCCCGGCCTGCCCCAGCCAGCCGCCGCCGAAGACCAGCAGGGATGCGGGGGCGTCAGACATGGAGCAGCCTCAGGCCGACCGGGCGTGAACCGGGGTCTTGGGAGGCGCGGTCAGGGTGGGCTCGGTTCGCACCGCCTGCGCCCGCTTGCTGTTCCAGGTCGAGACGCATGGCACCTTCGACAGATCGGCCCGGCCGGCGTAGCGGCGGGCGATGTCGGTGACCTCGTCCAGCAGACCTTGGGCCAGGGTGATCGGCTTCAGGCCCAGGTCGCGGAACTGGTCGTTGGCGACGACCAGTTCGTTCTCATCGGCCTCCTGACGCGGATTCGGCACATTGTGCACCTCGGCGCCGGTCATGTCGGCGATCATGGCGGCCAGATCGCGGACACGGCGGCTCTCGGTCATCTGGTTCAGGATCTTGACCCTTTCACCCGACTTCGGCGGATTGGCCAGGGCCAGTTCGACGCAGCGCACCGTGTCCTGGATGTGGATGAAGGCCCGCGTCTGGCCGCCCGTGCCGTGCACCGTCAGCGGATAGTTCACGGCCGCCTGCATCAGGAACCGGTTCAGCACCGTGCCGTAGTCGCCGTCATAGTCGAAGCGGTTGATCAGCCGCTCGTCCCGGCGCGTCTCTTCGGTCTGGGTGCCCCAGACGATGCCCTGGTGCAGGTCGGTGATCCGCAGCCCGTCGTTCCTGGCGTAGAACTGGAACAGCAGGGCGTCCTGCGTCTTGGTCATGTGATAGATCGAGCCGGGGTTCGGCGGGAACAGGATCTCCTGTTCGGCCGGGCCGAAGTCGGTGTCGACCGTGACCTTCAGATAGCCCTCGGGAATGCGCAGGCCGGCGGTGGTGTAGCCATAGACGCCCATGGTGCCCAGATGCGCCAGGTGCACGTCCAGCCCGCTCTCGACGATCGCCGCCAGCAGATGGTTGGTGGCGTTCAGATTGTTGTCGACCGTGTACAATTTGTGCCGCGCCGACTTCATTGAATAGGGCGCGGCCCGCTGTTCGGCGAAATGGACGACGCTGTCGGGCTTCCAGTCGCGGATCAGGGCCACCAGACGGTCGAACTCCTTGCCGACGGTCATGTTGACGAAGTCGATCGTCTGGCCGCTGACCTCCTTCCAGGCGGCGATGCGCTCGCCCATGGTCCGGATGGGGGTCAGGGACTGGACTTCCAGTTCGTTGTCGATGTTGCGCCGGCTCAGGTTGTCGACGACGCAGACGTCCCAGCCGCGCGCCGACAGGTGCAACGCCGTCGGCCAGCCGCAGAAACCATCGCCGCCCAGAACAAGAACCCGCATTCGACCATCCCTCGCGATTTGCCGACCTTGCGTAGCGGATGGCGACGCGGGGTCAAAGCTTGACCTTGTAACGCGCGAACGGGCCCGCCGGGCTCAGCGGCGTTCGCGCGCGCGCCACTCTTCGCGGCTCTGGCCCCAGCGGTCCATGGCCAGCTCGTGGAAGGGCGGCGGGAGCCGCGTCGGTCCCTGGTTGCGCGAGCCGATTCGCTCGGCCAGCCGCTGCGACGGCGTATTGGCCGGATCGATACAGTGGATGACGTCGGTCCAGCCGAGCACGTCGAAGGCGTAGTCGATCGTCGCGGTCGCCGCCTCGACGCCATAGCCCTTGCCCTGGGCGTCCGGATGCAGGCCCCAGCCCACCTCGGTCCCCGGCCAGCCATGGGGCCGCCACGGCCCGATGCGGCCCAGCCACAGGCCCGTCTCGCGTTCGATCAGCGAGAACATGGAGACGCCGGTCAGGCTCCAGGCCCCGGCCATGGTCATGAAGCCGCGCCAGGCGACCGCCGCCGGCTGCGCCCCGCCGAGGAATTTCGCCGCCTCGGGATCGCCCATCATCTCGGCCCAGCGCGGGAAGTCCTCCAGGGCGATGGGGCGAAGGGTCAGGCGTTCGGTTTCAAGCACCGGTCCGGTCAAAGCAGATACTCCCGCTCGAGTTGGTAATGGCTGCCGTCATGGGTCAGGACGCTGGAATACAGGCCGAACCGGTCGACCCGGATGGGCGGCGAATGCAGCAGGTTGTGCCCGGCGATCCAGGCCCCGATCCGGTCCGGATTGGCGTGCGGCTTCAGATAGGCCAGCGTCAGGTGCGGGCGGTAGTCGCGGCGCTCCACGGCGATCCCGGCCCGTTCGGCGGCGCTGCGGCAGCGGCTGGCCAGCACCGACAGCCGCTCGCTCGGCTCGATCCCGGCCCACAGGGTTCCGGTGCGATGGCCGTCGCCGAAGGACCCGACGCCCGCCAGGGCGATCTCGAACGGTCCGCCCGCCGCAGCCCGCTCCAGCTCGACGCTCAGATCGTCGGCGCGCCGTCCGTCGATCTCGCCATAGAAGGCCAGGGTGATGTGCAGCTGTTCGGCCGTGCGCCATTTCGCGCCGGGCAGGCCGGTCTGGCGGCGCGCCAGGGTCTCGGCCACGTCGTCGGGAACGGAAAGGGCGGTGAACAGCCGGACCATGCGGCTCTTGGTAGCGGCTGGGAACGGCGGGCCCAAGTCCGGTTTTCCTTGCGGAAGGGGTCTCGCGGCCCGATATTTGTGCAAAGGCCGGGACCGCCCGGTCAAATGGAGGATCGATCTCGCCATGAGCGATTTCAGAAACGGTTACACCACCGCGCCTGCGACAGCCGACATGTCGGTCGACGCCGGCCTGCGCAGCTTCATGCTGGGCGTCTACAACAAGGTGGCTCTGGGCCTGTTGGTTTCGGCCGTGCTGGCCTGGATCACCGGTTCATACCCGCCCGTGCGTGATCTCATGTACCAGATCACGCCCGACGGCCGTCTGGCCGGGTTTACCATCCTGGGCATGATCGTGGCCTTCGCGCCGCTGGTCGTCCTGCTCGGTTCCAACTTTGTGATGAAGAGCCCGACCTCGGGCGCGGCAAGCGCATTGTACTGGCTGATCGTGGCCCTGATCGGCGCCTCTATGGGTACGGTGGTGCTGATCTACACCGGAGCCTCGGTGGTCCAGACCTTCCTGATCACGGCCGCCGCCTTTGGCGCGCTCAGCCTGTTCGGCTACACCACGAAGAAGGACCTGACCGGCTTCGGCAGCTTCCTGATCATGGGCGTGATCGGCCTGATCATCGCCTCGGTGGTCAACATCTTCCTTCAGAACTCGATGATGCAGCTGATCATCAGCGTTCTGGGCGTGCTGATCTTCGCGGGCCTGACCGCCTACGACACCCAGCGGCTGAAGATGACCTACTACGCGCTCGGCGGTAACCAGAACGCCATGGGCGTGGCCACCAGCTACGGCGCGCTGAGCCTGTACATCAACTTCATCAACATGTTCCAATTCCTGCTGATGCTGTTCGGCGGCCGGCGCTGATGTGGCGGTTGTCGCGGGTGTATCGCCCTCGCGATTTCAGCGCGAAACCTCGATAACCGCGACAATCCAGAAAAGGCCCCGGTGCGAACCGGGGCCTTTTTTCAATCGACGATCGTGAATTTCCGGCTGTCGAAAACGCGCAGCACCTGGGCCAGCTCGCGTCCCCGGCGCAGCACATGACCGCCCTCGCCGATGACGGCCCACTGACCCTGTTTCAAGCGCAGGGCGGGTCGCTTCTCGATCCGGTAGAGGGGCGCGTCGCCCGAGCGGCGGAACACGGCGAACTCGGCTGCGTCCCGGTGCCCGACCATGGCGTAGTCGCGCCATTCGGCGGCGGCGACCATTCGCCCGTAGACCCTGAGAATCAGGTCCAGTTCCTTGCGGTCGAAGAAGACCGGTCCGGGCTGTGACTGCAGATCGGCGGCGTCGCTCATCAGCATGAGGTTACGCCGACATCCGCGAAACGCCAGCGCCGCTGCTGTTCCCGCCCACACCCTTCCATCGAACACTGTGTCGGCAAGAACAGCATGGGTCGGAAATCGCACCGAACATGAAATCGCCTCGCTTCGGCCCATCGCCCGCCGCCTTGCGGGGTGAAGTCTGGACATCGGCTCGCTGGAGCCCGGAGCAGTTCCGGATCCTGAACAGCCCCCCCAGCCCCTCCTGGATTTCTCCACCAAGGGCTCCGGCGGGCCGATGCTTCCTCCAAAGCGAGACGCCCGCTCCGCCACCCTCCCCCCTCCGGCAGAGCGGGCGTTTTGCTGTCCGGCGTCCGGCGGGATCAGGGCAGGCGGATCTCGACCGTTTCCTCGCCGCGGGTGACCGACAGCGCCGCCTCTCCCGTCTTGTCCAGCGCCCGGGCGAGACCGGCCAGATCGGCCGTCGGCTGGCCATCGACCGTGCGGATCACGTCGCCGGCCTGAAGTCCGGCGGCGGCGGCGGACGATCCGCCCTCGACGGCGAAGACCTGCGGGCCGTCGCTTCCCGGCCGCACCGCCGCCCCGCGCGCGATCACTGCATCCGCGCCGGATATGACCGGGCGTTCGCCCGGCGCCTCGACGGTCATGGTGGTGCGCGCCTCATGGCCGCCGCGCAGATAGACCACCTCGACCTGGGTTCCCGGCGCGGCGATGCCGACGGTGGCGGCGACCGTGCCGGCGTTCGACACGGGCCGGTTCTGGATGCGGGTGATCACATCGCCGCGGCGCAGGCCTCCCGCCTCCGCCGAAGAGCCCGGAGCCACGTCCTCGACCACCGCCCCGCGCACGATGCCGAGGCCGAAATCGCGCGAGCGCTCGGCGTTCAGCGACCCGAGGATGACGCCCGTCGTGCCGCGTTTGACCTCGCCGGTCTCGCGCAGCTGGGCCACGACATACATCATGATCCGGCTGGGCACGGCGAAGGCGATGCCGTCGTTGCCGCCGCCGCCGCCTGAAAGGATGGAGGTGTTGATGCCGATCAGCCGGCCCCGGCTGTCCAGCAGCGGCCCGCCGGAATTGCCCGAGTTCACGGCCGCGTCGGTCTGGATATAGTCCTCGATCCGGTCGCCCATGCCGGAACGGCCGAGGCCCGAGATCACGCCCATGGTCAGGGTCTGGTCCAGGCCCAGCGGATAGCCGACCGCAAAGGCCAGATCCCCGGTCCGCAGCGAATCGGAGTTGACCACCTCGATCTGGGACAGACCGGTCGCCTCGATCTTCAGCACGGCCAGGTCGGTGGCCTTGTCCGTGCCGATCAGGGTGGCGTCGAAGATGCGGCCGTCGGTCATGTCGACGGTGAATTTCCGCCCGCCCTCGACCACATGGTTGTTGGTCACGACGATGCCCTCGCGCGCGTCGATGATGGCGCCGGAGCCGCTGGAGATCGGGCGCGGCTCATTGTCGCCCGAGCTGGGACCTTCGGACTGGCCCAGGGTCGTGACCTGGACGACGGCGGGCAGGGCGCGCTCCAGTCCGGTGGCGAAGGTGAAGACTCCGCGCTCGGCGTCGAACGGCACCGGCGACTGCTGGGCCGTGGCGGGCGCCGCCGCCAGCAACAGCGGAACCGCCATGGCCAGGGCCAGCAGGGACAGGCCGCCGGTCCGAAGGTTGAAACGCCGCATCTCAGGGTCCCCCGTCATCATCCGGACCCTAGCGCGGGAAAGCGGCGATGACGACAGGCGTTAGAAGGCGCTCTCGCCTGTGATCGCCCGACCAAGGATCAGGGCGTGGACGTCGTGGGCGCCCTCATAGGTGTTGACCGTCTCCAGGTTCATGGCGTGGCGCATGACGTGCATCTCGCCGGTGATGCCGGCGCCGCCGTGCATGTCGCGGGCGACGCGGGCGATATCGAGCGCCTTGCCGCAGTTGTTGCGCTTCATCATCGAGATGGCCTCGGGGACCCAGGCCCCCTGATCGAGCAGCCGGCCCAGCGCCAGCGCGCCCTCGAAGCCGAGGAAGATCTCGGTCTGCATGTCCGCCAGCTTCTTCTGCACCAGTTGGCGCGACGACAGCGGGCGGCCGAACAGCATCCGTTCGCCGACATAGTCGCGGGTCAGGTGGAAACAGGCCTCGGCCGCGCCCATGGCCCCCCAGGCGATGCCGTAGCGGGCCTTGTTCAGGCAGCTGAAGGGACCGCGCAGGCCCTTCACGCCCGGCAGCAGGTTCTCTTCCGGCACGAACACGTCGTTCAGACCGATGTCGCCGGTGATGGAGGCGCGCAGGGAAAGCTTGTCGCCGATCTTGTCGGTGGTGAAGCCGTCCATGCCGCGCTCGACGATGAAGCCGCGGATCACGTCATCCAGCTTGGCCCAGACCACGGCGAGGTCGCTGATCGGGCTGTTGGTGATCCAGTATTTGGCGCCGTTGAGCTTGTAGCCCCCGTCGACCTTGACCGCCTTCGTCTTCATCGAGGCCGGGTCCGAGCCGCCGTCGGCCTCGGTCAGGCCGAAACAGCCGACCAATTCGCCGGCCGCCATGCGGGGCAGGAAGCGCATCTTCTGCTCTTCCGAGCCGAAGGCGTAGATGGGGTACATGGCGAGCGACGACTGGACCGACATGGCCGAGCGGTAGCCGCTGTCGACCGCCTCGATCTCGCGCGCGATCAGGCCGTAGGCGACGTGGCTGACCGAGGAGCCGCCGTACTGTTCCGGCAGCATGGCGCCGAGGAAGCCCATCTCGCCCAGCTCGGTCATGATGGCGCGGTCGAAGGTCTCGTCGCGGAAGGCCTCGACCACCCGGGGCAGCAGCTTCTCGCGGGCGTAGGACCGCGCCGCGTCCTGGATCATCCGTTCGTCGTCGGTCAGCCGGCCCGACAGGTCCAGCGGGTCGTCCCAGCGGAAGGTCTTGGAGGGGGCGGAGGCGCCGTCGGCCATGGGTCGTCTTTCCTGAGCGGGTTCGGAGCCTTGTACGATCGTAGGCGGAATTAACCGCCGGCCCCCTGTTCTGACGCGCGGTTTAGGCCAGAATGGCGCCGACGGGTAGTGGCCCGGCCCGTCGCAAGCTAGACTGCCGCCATGATCCGCACCCTGAATCGTCTGTTCGTCGAACATCCGCGCGAGGTGGAGGAGAGCTATCTCCACCACATGGCCGCCTCGTCGCGATTCGGCTTCCGTCTGCTGAAACTGGCCGGCTGCGCCTTCATGCATGCGCTGGTGCCGGGCGTGCACAAGGCGACGGTGTCCAGGGCGGTCTGCTGCATGGCCGAGGAGCTGGACGGCCGGGCCCGCGAGGCGCGCGAGTGCCGGATGCGCGACGCGGGCGTGTGGGATCCGGGTCTGTAGGCCCCACTGCTTTCGTCATCCTCCGGCAAGCCCCGAAGCGGCGCAGACCGGGGGACCCAGCGGCGCGCGCGAGCGCGAACCTGCCGCGGACACCCTGCCTGAACAGATCGCCTTCGGCGCCGCTGGGTCCCCCGGTCTCGCTGTGCTCGCCGGAGGATGACGAAAGAGGAGGCATTGCTTCTCCCGCAAGCAGAGACGGGATAATCACGGTTCATGACCCAGCCACAAGGCCCCCTATCCGGCGTTCGCGTCCTCGACCTGTCCCGCGTGCTGGCCGGTCCGTGGGCGACGCAGATGCTGGCGGACCTCGGGGCCGAGGTGATCAAGATCGAGCGGCCCGGCGTCGGCGACGACACCCGCCACTGGGGCCCGCCCTTCACCACGAAGGCGGACGGTTCGAAGGGCGACGCGGCCTATTTCCTGTGCGCCAACCGGGGCAAGAAGTCGGTCGAACTGGACCTGGCCGCGCCCGAGGGCGCTGAGATCGTCCGTGAACTGAGCAAGACCTGCGATGTGGTGGTCGAGAATTTCAAGACGGGCGGGCTGAAGAAATACGGTCTCGACCATGCCGCCCTGTCGGCGATCAATCCGAAGCTGGTCTATTGCTCGATCACCGGCTTCGGTCAGGACGGGCCCGACGCCCATCGCGCCGGCTACGACTACATGATCCAGGCCATGGGCGGGCTGATGTCGATCACCGGCCAGCCGGACGGCGCGCCGGGGGCCGAGCCGATGAAGGTGGGGGTGGCGGTCGTCGACCTGTTCACCGGCCTGTACGCCTCCAACGCCATCCTCGCGGCCCTGATGCATGCGCGGGCGACGGGGCAGGGGCAGCATGTCGACATCGCCCTGTTCGACGTCCAGGCGGCCATGCTGGCCAATCAGGCGACCAACTTCTTCGTCTCGGGCAAGGCGCCGACGCGGATGGGCAATGCGCATCCGAACCTGGCGCCGTATCAGCCCTTCCCCTGCACGGACGGCATGGTGGTGATCGCCGTGGGCAATGACGGCCAGTTCCGGGCGCTGTGCGGGGCGCTGGGCGTCGAGGGCATGGGGGCCGATCCGCGCTTCCTGACCAACGCCCTGCGCATCGAGCACCGCGCGGCCATGACGGCCGAGCTGTCGGCCCTGACGGCGGGACAGACCATGCATGGGCTGATGGCGGCGCTGGAGGCGGCGGGCGTGCCCTGCGGACCGGTCAACACCATCGATCAGGTGTTCGAAGAGCCGCAGGCGAAGCATCGCGGGCTTGAGGTGACGCAGGCGCGGGCCGATCTGGCCGGGCCGGTGCGGACGGTCGCCTCGCCGATACGGATGTCCGTGACGCCGGTCGCCTACGACCGGGCGCCGCCGGCGCTGGGGCAGGACACGGAGGCGGTGTTGGGCGGGCTCAAGCCCTGAGCTTCTGGCCGGCCACCCGAAAAAACACCGTCCGAAGAGTCCGAAGAGTCCACTCCGTCCGCTCAAAAACACAGTCCACTGAGTCCACTGAGTCCACTCGGGGATCGGCGCGCCTGCCGAAATTCGATTGTCAAAGACCAGACCCCGCGGGGTTTCAGTCATGACAGCATGCGCGTGCGTCAGAAACGGACGTAGCGACCTAGGAGCCGACCAGAAATCCGAGCCCGATGGCCGCGAGAAGCGCCAGCGGACCTGCCTTGCGCACAGGATTGGCGCTGACAGGGTCCGCGTCCTCGATCCGTTCGGCTCCGCCCCGCAGGCGTTCCAGAAGCGTCCGCGCCGCGGCCGCCTGATCATTCGGCACCGACAGGTTTACGCCGCCGAGGGCCTGAAGCACGAGGGGGTTGGCCTTCACATGCTCGGCGCCGCCCAGCACGGGATCATAGCCGTCAGAGCGCAGGCGCGACGCCGCGATCTCGGCTTCGTAGACATCGGCGAAACGGGCGATCTCGATCATCGTCATCAAGTAGTGATGAACCGGAAGATCGCTCGTCCAACCATCGCCGCGATCATCACGATAATGATCACCGTGGCGAGGCCTTGGAGGGCCGCCAGAGGCGGACCACACCGGGCCTTCAGGCCGAGCGGAACGGCTGGGGCAGGGCCTCAAGTAGCGCCCGGTCCAAGGTCAGGATGAGCATGCCGGGCAGGAAAAACCGGACCCACTCAAACAGGGCGTCAAACGAGACCATCGCCGCCGGATCGATCCCGCCCGAGACCAGGGCCCCGGCGAGCAGGAAGCCAAAATGGCCCGCGGCTCCGATCAGCCAGGGCTGAAGCGCCGGCCGGCGACGCCAGCAAGCGAACGCGGCCGCGCCATATCCGCCGATCGCGACGAGGATCGGAACATCAAGGACCGGCAGCCAGACGAGCGGCAGATCGAACGGAGGCGGCGAGACCGGGCGGGCGAACCAGCCGAGCCAGACAAGGCTCCCGGCGAGGAAAAGCAGGCCGAGGATGCTCGCCGCGAGCCACAGGATCACCAACCAGCGAGTAAAGGGCGGCGGGGCCGCTCCCATGCCTGGCCGCAGCGGCGGCGCCCCCCAGCGGTTCATCACAGATCCAGCAGCGCCCGGGCCGGGTCTTCGAGCAGTTCCTTGACGCGGACGAGGAAGGTCACCGCCTCCTTGCCGTCGACGATGCGGTGATCGTAGCTGAGGGCCAGGTACATCATCGGGCGGATCAGCACCTCGCCGTTCACCGCCATCGGGCGCTGGACAATGTTGTGCATGCCCAGGATGCCGGACTGCGGCGCGTTCAGGATCGGCGTCGACATCAGCGAACCGTAGGTGCCGCCGTTGGTGATGGTGAAGGTGCCGCCCTGCAGCTGGTCCAGGGTCAGGTCGCCGTCGCGGGCGGCCTTGCCCAGGGCCGCGATGCCCTTCTCGATGCCCGCCAGCGACAGGGCGTCCGCGTCGCGCAGGACCGGCACGACCAGCCCCTTCTCGGTGCCGACGGCGACGCCGATGTCGTAGTGGTTCTTGTAGATGATGTCCGTGCCGTCGATCTCGGCGTTGACGGCCGGGATCTCGCGCAGCGCCTGGACGATCGCCTTGGTGAAGAAGCTCATGAAGCCCAGCTTCACGCCGTGGCGCTTCTCGAAGACTTCCTTGTACCGGGTGCGCAGTTCCATGACGTTGGTCATGTCCACCTCATTGAAGGTGGTCAGCTGGGCGGCGGTGTTCTGCGATTCCTTCAGGCGGCGCGCGATGGTCTGGCGCAGGCGGGTCATCTTGACCCGCTCCTCGCGCGGCTGGTCGGCGCGCGGGGCGGCGGGCGCAGCAGCCGGGGCGGCGGCGGCCGGAGCCGGAGCGGCGGCGCCGATGGCGGCGATGGCGTCGGCCTTGGTGATGTTGCCTTTAGGCCCGGTGGCGGCCAGCGTCTTCGGGTCGAGGTTGTTCTCGGTCACAACGCGCTGCACGGCGGGCGACAGGTGCGGGTCTTCACCCGATTTGATCTGGGCCGAGCCGGCGTTGGCCGAAGCGCCCGAGGCGGGCGCGGCGGCGGCGGGGGCCGCAGCGGCCGCGCCGGACGCGGCGATGCTGCCGATCTGCTGGCCGGGCGTGACGGTCGAACCGGCCTCGGCGACGATGGTCAGGACCCCTGCGGCGGGGGCGGAGACTTCCACCGCGACCTTGTCGGTCTCGATCTCGACCAGCATCTCGTCCTTGGCGACGGTGTCGCCCGACTTCTTGAGCCAGGTTCCCATCGTGCCCTCGGCGACGCTTTCGCCCATGGTCGGGGTCATGATCGGGACAGCGC
>NZ_DATMYH010000004.1:0-13641 GCF_035561115.1 Brevundimonas sp. | reverse complement strand
GCGCCGGGGGCGACCCCTTCGGGCGTGACGATGGTCAACGGCGGGCCCTCCCCAGCGGGACGAAGCGGATGGCCTGGCCGCCGCCGGGCGCGAGGCGCAGGCTGAGAGTGTCGGCGGCTGTGACCTCGCGCGCCTCGATGACGATGGCCTCGCGATTGGTCTTCCAGTCGGCGTCAGGGGCGTCGCGGTAGATTTCGGCGCGATAGCGGCGGCCCGGGTCGAGGAAGGACAGGGAGGCGTCCAGCACGCGCGGGTGCTCGTCGGTCAGGGCTCCGAGGAACCACTGGTCCGAGTTGCGGTCCTTGCGGGCGATGGTGACGAAGTCCCCGATCTCGCCGTTCAGGACGCGGGTGTCGGACCAGTCCGTCACCACGTCCTTGATGAACTGGAACGGGCCCGGATTGGCCTCGTAGTTTTCCAGCAGGTCGGCGGCCATGACGATGGGGCTGTAGATCGTCACATAGAGCGCCAGCTGTTTGGCCCAGGTGGTGGCGATGCCGTCGGGCGCGCGGGTCTTCATGCCGAAGATGCCCGGGGTGTAGTCCATCGGTCCGGCCAGCAGGCGGGTGAAGACCAGATTGGCCTCGTGCTCGGGCGGGTTGCCGGGCTGGCCCCAGGCGCTGAACTCCATGCCGCGCGCGCCTTCGCGGGAGATCATGTTGGGGAAGGTGCGGCGCAGGCCGGTGTCCTTGAACGGCTCGTGGGCGTTGACCGCGACCTGGTATTTCGCGGCGGTTTCGACGACGCGCAGGTGGTGTTGGGCCATCGGCTGGCTCTCGTGCCAGGCCAGGCGGGGCTGGCCGTCGGGGCCGCGCACGCGCGCTCCGGCGGCGTCGGCGACATAGCCGGTCTTGACCGAATGCCAGCCGAACCGCTGCATCTGGGCGAAGGCGGCGTCCAGCTGCTGCTCGTAATGGAAGCCGTTGCCGCCGGTTTCGTGGTGGCCGATGATCTCGACGCCCTTCGACCGGGCGTAGGCGGCGACGCGTTCGATGTCGAAATCGGGATAGGCCTGGGTGAAGCTGTAGTTCCAGCCGGTCCCGAACCATTCGCCGTCCCAGCCGACGTTCCAGCCCTCGATCAGCACGCCGCCGAAACCGTGCTCGGCCGCGAAATCGATGTGTTTGATGGCGTTTTCGGTGGTCGCGCCGTGCTTCGGCCCCGAGTTCCAGGTCTTCAGGTCGAGGTGCATCTCCCACCAGATGCCGACGTATTTCATCGGTTTGAACCAGCTGACGTCGCCGAGCCTGTTGGGCTCGTTGAGGTTCAGGATCAGGCTGGATTCGACCAGGCCGGCGGCGGTGTCCGAGATCTGCAGGGTGCGCCACGGCGTGACGAAGGGGGTGGTCAGCTCGACCGCCGCATTGGACAGGCCGGGGGTCAGGGCCGCCTTGAACCGCCCGCCCTCGACGCGGCGCAGGTTCATGCCCGAATAGTCGATCAGGGCCGCCTCGTGGATCGAGACGTGCAGGCCGTCGTCGGTGCGGACAGTCAGCGGGGTCTGGGCGACGCCGACCGCGTCGATGCGGGTGCGGTTGTAGAGGTATTCCTCGCGGTTCCACTCGAAGGCCGGGATCCACCAGGCCGTGCCGGAATCGACCACGGCGAACTCGGTCAGCTCGTCGCCGATCTTCACGGCCTTCAGATTGGGCTGGTCGGGGAATTCGTAGCGGAAGCCGATCCCGTCGTCATACAGGCGGAAGACGACGTCCATCCGGCGCTCGAGGCCACCCTTCTCGGTCAGGTGGACGCGCAGCCGGGTGTAGCGGTTGCGGATGAAGCGGCGCTCGCCCCACGGCTGCTCCCAGGTGTCGTCGTGCTGCGTCGGCGCCTCGGCCGTGACCGCGAAATTGCGTTCCAGCTTCGGCGCGTCGGTCAGCAGGAAGCCGAGGCGCGAGGCGGCGATGATCGGACGGCCCAGACGGCTGACGCTGTATTCGGGACGGCCCTCGCCGGTGACTGTCACCGACACGGACAGGACCCCGTCGGGCGACGAGGCGCTGACGACGGCGGGGGCGTCCTGGGCGCGGGCCGCCGCGGCGGGAAGCGCCGCGACCAGCGCCGTCGTGGAGATCAGGAACCGGCGGGTCAGCATGAGGGAACACTCCACGGAACAGCACTTGCCAAGCGCGGCCGTGGCGGCGCAGAACAAGCAAGGTTTGCAGCAAATTTTGCAGACACAGTTTCGACCGGAGCCCGCGCGTGAGCCGCCGCAATACCCGTCTGGAAGACCTGGCCAAACTGGCGGGGGTGTCGATCTCGACGGCGTCGCGGGCGCTGAATGACAGCCCGGCGGTCAATGCGCGCACCAAGCAGCTGATCTGGAAGCTGGCGCGCGAGCACGACTATCCCTTCCGCCGCTACATGCCCGCCGGTCCGATCGGCGCCGACGGGGTGATCGCCCTGGTGACGCCGCGGCCGCAGGGGCGCGAGGGCCGGTTGAGCGACCCCTTCTTCCTCGAACTTCTGGCCGGCGTCGGCGAGGCGGCGCGCGAGCGCGGCTGCGACGTGATCATGAGCCATTTCTCGCCCACCAGTTACGACGACCTGTCGGCGGCGATGAACACCAGCCGGGCCGACGGGGTGATCTTCCTGGGCCAGAGCACCCTGCACCAGAGCCTGAACCGGCTGGCCGAGACCGAGGGCCGGTTCGTGGTCTGGGGCGCCCAGATGCCGGACCAGGCCTATTGCTCGGTCGGGTCGGACAATCTGGCCGGCGGCCGGCGCGCGACCCTGCATCTGGCGCGGCTGGGACGAAAGCGCATCGTCTTCCTGGGCGACCTGGATCCGCCCGAGGCCATGCAGCGCCACCGCGGCTATCTGGAAGCCCTGGCCAAATCGGGCATCGAGGTCGATCCGGACCTGATCATGGAGGCGCATTTCGAGGTCGAGTCGGCCGAGGCCTCGGTCGACAGCCTGATCCGGCGCGGGGTCAGGTTCGACGGCGTGGTCTGCGCCTCCGACCAGATCGCCCTGGGCGCCGTGCGGGCCCTGCTGCACGCGGGACTGAGGGTGCCCGAGGACGTCTCCGTCATCGGTTTCGACAATGTGCCCTTCAGCCGCTACAGCCGCCCCGCCCTGTCGACGATCGCCCAGGACACGATGAAGGCGGGCCGGCTGCTGGTGTCCAAGCTGCTCGACAACCCCGGCGATTCCGTCGGCCGGTCGGAACGGATTCCCACCGACCTGATCGTGCGCGAGAGCTGCGGCGGCTGAGGTCATCCGGCGGCCAGAACCAGTCCCGCCATCGGCGGCAGCATCCCCGGTTTCGACGCATCGAGGTTGACCGCCTCGATGCGTTCATGCCCTTCCGGCGGGGTCCAGGCCACAGGCTCGAAGCCGAGGTTGAAGACGCAGACCAGACGTTCGCCCTCGTGGACCCGCTCGAACGCCAGCAGATCGTCGTTGCGGTCCAGCAGCGTCATCTCGCCCCGCATCAGGGCCGGATGCGCCTTGCGGAAGGCGACCAGACGGCGGGTCGCGTGGAGCATGGATGACGGGTCGCGTTCCTGCCGGTCGACGGACAGGGCGATGTGGCGCGGATCGACCGGCAGCCACGGCTCGGCGGTCGAGAAGCCGGCCTGGGGCTTGTCGGCGGTCCAGGGAATGGGGGTGCGGGCGCCGTCGCGGCCGAGGGTCTGGGGCCAGTTGGCGATGGCTTCGGGATCAGCCAGCCGCTCGAACGGCACCTCGGCCTGGGGCAGGGCCAGTTCCTCGCCCTGGTAGATGAAGACATTGCCGCGCAGGGTCATCAGCAGCAGCATCGCCATCTCGGCGAAGGCCCTGGGATCCCGGCCGCCGGCCCAGCGCGAGATGGCGCGCGGCGCGTCGTGGTTCGAGAAGGTCCACGAGGGCCAGCCCTGTCCGTCGCGCCCGTGCCAGGCCTCGGCGCCCGTCCTCACCAGCTGGGCCTCCAGCGTGGGGGCGTAGAGGTAGAGGAAGCCATAGGCGCTGTTCAGATGGTCCTCGCCCCGGGTGAAGGCCTGCATTTCGCGCTCGGCGTGGTCGCCGCCGACCTCGGCCACGCTGAAGCGGCCGCCATAGCTGTCGGTCAGGGCGCGGATGCGGGCGAGGAAGTCGACGATGCCGGGCTGGGACTGGTTGTGCACCTTGTCCTGGAAGTCGAACGGCCGGGTGCGCTTGCCGCCGGGCGGCAGGGGCGGATTGTCGGTCAGCTTCGGGTCGTGCATCGAGAAGTTGATGGCGTCGAAGCGGAAGCCGTCGACGCCGCGGTCCAGCCAGAAGCGGGCGGCGTCCAGCAGGGCGTCCTGGACGTCGGGACTGTGCAGGTTCAGCTGCGGCTGCTCCGGCAGGAAATTGTGCATGTAGTACTGGCCGCGCCGGGCGTCCCAGGTCCAGGCCGGGCCGCCGAACACCGACTGCCAGTTCGAAGGCGGCGAGCCGTCGGGTTTCGCGTCGGCCCAGACGAACCAGTCGGCCCTGGGATTGGCGCGCGACTGGCGGCTTTCCTCGAACCAGGCGTGCTTGTCCGAGGTATGGGCGAAGACCAGATCGGTGATGATCTTCAGGTCCAGTTCGTGGGCCCGGGCGATCAGGCGGTCGAAGTCGGCCAGCGAGCCGAAGATCGGATCGACGTCGCAATAGTCGGCGACGTCATAGCCGAAGTCCTTCATCGGCGAGGTGAAGAAGGGGCTCAACCAGACGCCGTCGACGCCCAGCGAGGCGATGTGGTCCAGATGGGCGGTGACGCCGGCCAGGTCGCCGACGCCGTCGCCGTTGGTGTCGGCGAAGCTGCGCGGATAGACCTGATAGATCACGGCGCCGCGCCACCATTCGGCGGTGTCGGGCAGGGCGGTCGGGTGTTCGAGAATCTGGGCGGTCACGCTGGTCTTTCGGATACGCAGACAAGATAGCCCAGGGCGGGCACGGAAACGGAAATCGAGCCGGGCGCGGCGGCGCGGGCCGGACACTGGCCGAGCAGGGCGCGCCATCCGGACGAGCCGGTCTCGACCGGGACATTGACGTCGCGCGCCTCGGTGGAGGTGTTGAACACCACCAGGGTCTCGCCGTCATCATCGAGCCGGGAGAGGGCGAGAACGCCCGGGGTCTGATCGGCGATCCTGACCGCGACGCGACCGTGGCGCAGGCGGGCGTCGGCGGCGCGGACGCGGCTCATGTCCGCGATGCGGCGGTACATGTCGGCGTCGGCGTCGAACGGGCCCGATGCGGCGCCGATGCGGCGGTCGTCGGCATAGGCGGGGACGCGGGTCTCGAACATGTCCTGCCGTGAACGGCGGTCGTCGCCGTCGCCGGTGAAGCCCTGTTCGTCGCCGTAGTAGATGACCGGCACGCCGCGCCCCAGCAGGACCAGGGCGTGGGCCAGGGCCGAGCGGTCCAGCAGTTCGGCGTCGGAGATGTCGGGCATCGCCTTCAGGATCAGATGGCCGATGCGGCCCATGTCGTGGTTGCCGGTGAAGGTCGGCAGGCGCAGCGCCGTCTCCGCCCCGCCGGCGTAGACGGCGTCCTCCATCAAGAGGTAGCCCATGGCGTCCGGGTTTCCGGCCCCCGTGACCATGTTCTGGACGGCCCGCTGATAGGCGAAGTCGAGCACCGTCGGCAGGCCGTCGACGATCGTGTGCATGGCCGCCGTGCCGGACTGGAAGTCGTAGGTTTCGCCGAAGATGTGGAAGTTGGGAATGCCCTTCGCCCGGGCGCGCTCGAGGATGGCGGGCACGAAGGCCTGCCAGAACTCGGGGTTGACGTGCCGGGCGGTGTCGATGCGGAAGCCGTCGATCCCGTAGTCGTCGATCCAGGCCCCGTAGACGTCGATGAAGCCCTGGACCACGCGCGGGTGTTCGGTGAACAGATCGTCGAGGCCGGAGAAGTCGCCGTCCATGCGGGCTTCGCTGTACCAGGCGCTGTTGCCCCGGTTGTGGTAGAGGCCCACGTCGTTGAGCCAGGCCGGGACCTTCACGGTCTCCTCACCCGCCGGATTGTAGGGCGTGTACGCATAGTCCGGGCGCGTCAGGGTCGAGAAATCGCCGCCCGAAGCGCCGGTGAAGCCGGGGTTGATCGCCTCGCCCTCCAGCCCGCCGCGGCGCTGGTACGGATAGTCGCCCTTCCAGCGGTAGCCGCAGTCGTTCTGCGGGCACTCGCGGTAGCGGATCACGTCGGCGGTGTGGTTGATGACGATGTCGAGATAGATCTTCATCCCCCGCGCATGGGCGGCGTCGACGAGGGCGCGGAAGTCGTCGTTGGTCCCGAAATGCGGATCGATGCGGGTGAAGTCCGTGATCCAGTAGCCGTGATAGGCCGCGCTTTCCTGCCCCGGCGGGCCCTGCACCCATTTGTTGACGAAGGGCGGCGCGATCCACAGGGCGGTGGCGCCCAGACCCTGGATGTAGCCGAGCCGGGCGGTCAGGCCCTTAAGGTCGCCGCCGTGGTAGAAGCCGGGGTCGGTCGGGTCATGGCCGGTGACCAGCCGGTCGCCGCGCGCACCGCCCCGGTCGTTGGCGGCGTCGCCGTTCTCGAACCGGTCGGGCAGCAGGAAATAGACGACCTCGTCCTCGGCCGGACGCTGGCGCAAGGCCTCCAGAGCGCCGGCCATCGATTGGGCCCCCGTCGATTGGGCCCAGGCGGGCGAGACGGCGCCCGCGAGCGCGCCTCCCAGCAGGGCGGCGACACAGACTCGATTCCACCGGTTAAGGCGTTCCGTCATGGTCTGGCGTTCCTCGTTGTCCGCGGACGGCGTGGCCCGCTGGATCAGTTTGCAAGATTTTGCAGCGCTGGGCCCGTCTGTCAATCCATCCAGATTGCGCGTCCAAAATGCGGCGGTGGAGGGCAAAATCGCCTTGTGCAGTGCGGTATGGAGGCTGCGCGCGTCACATTTCGGCCACGCCCGGACCCCGATCTGAAGATTCGCAGCTTGCAAGGTTCCCATAAGTTTGCATAACTTTGCGACGAGAGCCCGGACGCTTCGACAGAAATGCGCCGGCCCAGGGAGAGAATGATGATGAGAACCCAGGTCACTCGACGTGCGCGTTTGCTTGCCGGAGCCGCAATCGGCGCCATCGGCCTGATGGCCCTCGCCGGAGCCGCCGCGGCGCAGGATGCGAGGCAGGAGCCCGAGGCGACGGAGATCGATGAGGTCATCGTCACCGGCATCCGGGCCTCGATCCAGAATTCGATCGCGGCCAAGCGGAACGAGACCTCGATCGTCGAGGTCGTCACCGCAGAGGACATCGGCAAGCTGCCGGACGTCTCGATCGCCGAATCGCTGGGGCGCCTTCCGGGTCTGTCGCTGCAACGTCTGGACGGCCGGGGTCAGAACATCTCGGTCCGGGGCCTGGGTCCGGACTTCACCACCGCGTTGCTGAACGGTCGCGAGCAGGTGACGACCAGCGACAACCGCGGCGTCGAATTCGACCAGTATCCGTCGGAGTTGCTGGGCAGCGTCGTCGTCTACAAGACCCCGGACTCAGCTCTGATCGGGCAGGGTCTGGCCGGCACCGTCGACCTTCGCGTTGTCCGCCCGCTGGAATATGGCCGTCAGGCCATCGCGGCCAACCTGCGCTACGAGCTCAACGACATCGGCGCGCTGAACGCGGGGTCCGACGACAGCGGCTGGCGCTACAGCGTGTCCTACATCGACCAGTTCGCCGACGACACGATCGGCATCGTGCTGGGCTATGCGCACATCGAGAGCCCGTATCAGTCCGAGCGTTTCAACGCCTGGGGCTATCCCGAGGTCACCGGCGGCGGCCCGCGCGTGATCGGCGGTTCCAAGCCCTATGTCATGTCCGCCAATCTGGAGCGGAACGGCTACATCGGCGTGCTGGAGATGCGTCCGAACGATCGCGTCCACATGACGTTCGACGCCTTCTACTCCGAGTTCGACAACACCCAGATCCTGCGCGGCATCGAACTGCCGCTGTTCTGGTCGGCGGCCCAGTTGCAGCCAGGCTTCACCGTCGAGGACGGGCTGGTGGTCGCCGGCACCTACACCGGCGTCAAGGGCGTGGTCCGCAACGACGTCAATACGCGTGAAAGCACCCTGACGTCGCTGGGGTGGAACGGCGAATTCCAGCTCAATGACGCCTGGTCGCTGAACGCCGACATCAACTACTCCGCGGTCGAGCGCACGGACCAGATCCTGGAGACCTACGCCGGCACCGGTCGAGGCCCCGTCGGCGCGACGGACACCATCGGCTTCAGCACCAGCGACGACATCACCCGCTTCAGCCCTGGCCTCGACTACGGCGACTTCGACCTGATCCGCCTGACCAGCCCGCAGGGCTGGGGCGGGGACGTCATTCCCGGCGGCCAGGACGGTTATCTGAACTCGCCCACGGTCAATGACGATCTGACCGGCGCCCGCTTCTCGCTGGAAGGGGACGTGGACTGGTCCTTCATCAGCGGCGTCGAAGTCGGCGTCTACGCATCGAAGCGCGAGAAGGAGTTCATCAACGACCAGTTCTACCTTGGCGTCCCGGGCGGCGCTTCGCCGGTCGTGCCGACGGCCTTCCGCCTGGATCCGACCTCGCTGGCCTATCTCGGCATTCCCCGGATGATCAGCTACGACGCCCTCGGCCTGGTCCGTAGCGGCTTCTACGACCTGATCCGCAACCCCAACGCCGACGTGAGCGCGGGCAACTGGTTCGTCGAGGAGAAGGTCACCACGCCGTTCGTCAAGTTTGACATCGACACGACGGTGGGACCGTTCCCCCTGACCGGCAACTTCGGCCTCCAGGCCCAGTACACCGAGCAAAGCTCCGACGGCTTCGCCGCGCGTCAACTCGGCACCGGCGTATCCGAATCCATCGCGATCTCGGGCGGCGACGAGTATTGGGAGGTGCTGCCCAGCGCCAACCTGATCTTCGAACTGGCTGACTCGCGCTTCCTGCGCCTGGCGGCCGCCCGGACCCTGTCGCGCGCCCGCATGGACCAGATGCGCGCCAGCCGGACCTTCAGCTACAACGCCAGCCGCGACGACCCCGCCGCGCCCGGCGCGAACACCCCGGCGTACGATCCGCAGAATCCACCCTTCACCGGCAACGGCGGCAATCCGCAGCTTCGTCCCTGGATCGCCAACGTCTTCGACGTCTCGTTCGAGCAGTATTTCGGCCGCTCGGCCTACTTCTCCATTGCGGCCTTCTACAAGGACCTCGAGACCTACGTTTACGACCGGACGACGCCCTTCGACTACACCGACTTCCCGCCGGTGACCGGGGTCTATCGCCAGGGCACCTACACCCAGCCGGAGAACGGCGAGGGCGGCGAGATTTATGGTGTCGAGCTCGCGGTCTCGACCCCGTTCGACTTCATCTCTCCCTGGCTGGAAGGGTTCGGGGGTCAGCTTTCGGTTTCGCAGACTGAAAGCAAGATCCAGCCGGATCCGGGCAACCCCGCCACGCCGATCCCCGGCCTGTCGGAAACCGTCGCCAACCTGACCCTGTACTATGAGAAGGACGGCGTTCAGGCCCGCGTCTCGAACCGCTACCGGTCCGAGTTCCTGGGCGAGGTCGCCGGCTTCGGCAACGGCCGCACCTTCCGCCAGGTGGCGGCCGAGAACATCGTCGACGCCCAGATCGGGTACGAGTTCCAGTCCGGACAGCTGGAAGGCCTGTCGGCCCTGTTCCAGGTCAACAACCTGACCGACGAGCCGTTCTACACCTATGAGGGCGGCGACGAGCGCCGCATCATCGACTACCAGTCCTATGGCCGGACCTTCCTGTTCGGAATCAACTACCGCTACTGACCGTCCCAACCGGTCGGGAAGGGGCCGCTCCGGGAAACCGGGGCGGCCTTTTCGTTTTCCGGCGGCGGCGTCCGGCCACTTTTGGTTACGACCCGGATCAAACTGCTGGACGCGACCGCTCGTGAATGAAACCAAAGACGCAACGGCCGCGCGTGGGGACGATGCGGTGATCAGGGGAGTGAAATGACCAACACCCAAACCTCGACCGTTCACAAGACCGGCGCCGCCTTCGCCTATGTGACGACCCTGTTCTTCGCATGGGGCTTCGCCACCTCGCTGATCGATCCGCTGATCGCGGCGGTGCGGCGTGTGTTCGATCTCAGCTATACCGAGGCCTTCTTCACCACCTCCGCCTGGTTCATCGCCTATGGCGTGGCGTCGATCCCGGCGTCCTATGTGCTGGCCCGGCTGGGCTACAGCCGGGCGATCATCGCCGCCCTCGCGACCATGGTGCTGGGCTGCCTGATCGTTCCCGTGGCGACGATGATGGATCAATACGCTGGCGTACTGCTGGCCCTGTTCGTCATCGCCTCGGGCGTCACCCTGCTGCAGGTCGCGGCCAACCCGCTGGTGGCGGAACTGGGCGCCCGCAAGAGCTCGCATTTCCGGCTCAACTTCTCGCAGGCCTTCAACTCGCTGGGCACGACGATCGGGCCGTGGCTGGGGTCGCATGTGCTGCTGACGGGCGGGGTTTTCGCCGCCGGCGCCGTGGTCACCGTGGCGACGCGCAATGAGTCGCTGCGCAGCATCGACGCCGGCTTCCTGGCGATGGGCGTCTTCTTCGCCCTGCTGGCGCTGTTCATCTTCACGGCTCGCAAGAAGATCAACGCCGCGGCGCCGGCCGCCGTTGTGGGAGCCTCCCCGCTGGCGGCCTTCGGTTCGCCCTGGGCCCTGTTCGGCGCCCTCGCCATCTTCATCTACGTCGGCGCGGAAGTGGCCATCGGCTCGATGCTGACCAACTTCCTGAACAGCGCCAACATTCTGGACATCCCGCTGGAAGAGGCCGGCAAGATGGTCGCCTTCTACTGGGGCGGGGCGATGATCGGCCGGTTCGCGGGAAGCGCCCTGCTGACGCGGGTGCCCGCCGGCGTTCTGCTGGCGGTCTGCACGGTCTGCGCCGGCCTTCTGTGCGCGGTCGTGACCCAGACGGGTGGAACGACGGCGGCCTATGCAGCCCTGTCGATCGGCCTGTTCAACTCGATCATGTTCCCGACCATCTTCACCCTGACGCTGGAACGGTCCAGTGCGCCGGCCGCGGCGACCTCGGGCCTGCTGGTGTTCGGCATCATCGGCGGGGCCGTCCTGCCGCTGATCGCGGGCCGGATCGCCGATGCGGCAGGCGGGGCGCTGAGCCCGGCCTTCGTCGTGCCGCTGGCGGGCTATGCCGCGCTGACGGTGTTCGCCATCGCGGCGGCGCGGACGCGGGTACGCAACGGCGACGGCGCGGCGGCCCCGGCGCCGCACTGATCTTGCAAACGACACGGCAGGACCGCCGACGGCATCGTCGGCGGTCCTTGCGCGTTTGGCTCCCCGTCGCCCAGGATAGGGCGGGGCCGCGGAGAGCTGCATGATCGGAATGATGAGACGGGCCGGACTGCTGGGACTGGCGCTGGCCCTGATCGCCGCCCCGGCCTGGGCGACGGTGACCCTGACCTTCTACGCCCACCCGGGCGCGCGCATCCGGGGCGGTGAACTGCTGTTCCCCCATGCCTATGTCCACGCATCGGGATCGCTGGACGACACTGGCGACCCGGTCGACTGGGCGGCGGGGTTCACGGCCCGGTATCCCGGTCCCCACCTGCTGCTCGCGACCGGCCCCGGCGTCGTCGCCACGCCCGAGCCCCGCTATGTGGGCGAGGGCAAACCCTATCTGCGGCTGAGGGTCAGCGACGCCGTCTATCGCGCGGTAAGGGCCCGCGCCGACTGGTGGCACGGGCCCGAGGGATCCCTGTACGACCTGCGGCGGCGCAACTGCATCAGCTTCATCGCCGATCTGGCGCGGGTCGCGGGGCTGCAGACGGCGCGAGAGCCGTCGATGAAGCCGGGGACCTTCCTGGAGGCGACGGCGGGGCTGAACCCCGCAGCGGCCTGGCGCGAGACGCCCGCGCCGCCGCCAGCGCCGACACCGCCAGCCCCGACGATCCGGACCGAGCCTCTTGTTCCGGAGCCGGCTCCCGTCGGCTAGGTCTCGCCGGACCACATGTTGTTGGCCCTCAGGAAGGCCTCGTGTTCGGGCAGGCCGTCGACGGTGCGGGCCAGCGCGTCGGATAGCTGACGCAGGCCGGCGGCCGCCTTGTGGGCGTTCTGGTAGGCATAGAGCGGATTGGGTCCGCGGGGGACGATCCCCTGGCCGTACATGACCGCCAGCCATGAGCCCTGGCTGAAATATTCGTCGGCCCCGACCTGATACAACAGGGCGCGGTCGCGGAAGGCTTCGACCCGTTCCGACAGGCTGTCCGGGATCGGCATGGCCTTGACCTGGCGCCAGAACGGGGAATCGTCCCTCTGCGTCGCGTGGTAGTGCAGGATGACGAAGTCGCGGATCAGTTCGACCTCGCGCCCGAGGCGGCGGTTGAAGCCCTCGATATTGACCCGGCTGAAATCCATGTCCGGGAAATGCTGCAGCAGCCGGAAGATGCCTGACTGGACCAGATGGATGCTGGTTGATTCCAGCGGTTCGATGAAGCCGCTGGAAAGGCCCAGGCTGACCACGTTCCTGTCCCAGTAGGTCTTGCGGCGGCCTGTGACGAAGCGAAGGGCGCGGGGCTCGGCCAGGGGCTCGCCGTCCAGATTGGCCAGCAGGGTCTCGCGCGCCGCCTCGTCGGACAGGTGGTCCGAACAATAGACATAGCCGTTGCCGGTGCGGTGCTGCAGGGCGATGCGCCATTGCCAGCCGGCCTCGCGGGCGGTGGACAGGGTCCAGGGCGTCAGGGGCTTCACGCTGGCGCAGGGGACGGCCATGGCGCGATCGACGGGCAGCCAGTGCGACCAGTCCTCGTAGCCGGCCTTCAGCGCGCCCTCGATCAGCAGGCCGCGGAAGCCGGTGCAGTCGATGAACAGATCGGCCTTGAGGATGCGGCCGTCTTCCAGTTTCACGCCGTCGACGAAGCCGTCCTCCGGACGCTGGACGACATCAACGATCTTGCCCTCGATCCGCTCGACGCCACGGCCCTCGCAGACCTTGCGCAGGTATCGGGCGTAAAGGCCGGCGTCGAAATGATAGGCGGTGAACAGGCTGTTCCTCGGCGAGCGGGGATCGGGATCGCGCTCACCCACCTTGCCGGCGTCGGCGGCGCGCGCGCAGACCGAATAGTCGTCCAGGTCGCCGGCGAGCCCCCGGGCCTTGAGCGCGAAATACGTCTGCTGGAAATCAGCCAGGGTGGGACCGCGTCCGAAGGTCCCGAACGGGTGGATGTAACGGGCGCCGATACGACCCCAGTCCTGGAAGACGATCGCGACCTTCAGCGTGGCCTTCGTCTCGCGCATGAACTCGGCCTCGTCGAGACCGATCAGGGCGTTGAAGTCGCGGATCGGGGGGACGGTGGCTTCGCCAACGCCGACGATGCCGATGTCCTCGGATTCGACCAGGGACACCCTGGCGTGAGGCCCGAGCGTGCGTTGCAGGGCGGCCGCGGCCATCCAGCCGGCGGTGCCGCCGCCGACGATCAGAATGGACCGGATGGGTTCAGACATGATGGGCTCCCCGCCTGCCCTGTTCGCGATTTGTTTACCGGGACCAAAGCCATTGTAACCATTGCCTAACCTGCGACCCGGGTCCAGGGTCGGAACAGGGGCCAGTCGGGTATTCACATGCTCAGCCGAATTGCAGTGGGACTGGTGTCCCGGGCCATCTTCCTCGCCGCGGTTCTGACTCCGCTCGCCGCCTGTGGCGGCGGCGGGGGAGGCGGCGGCGGTGGCGGAAT
>NZ_DATMYH010000003.1:0-50085 GCF_035561115.1 Brevundimonas sp. | reverse complement strand
GGCCGGTCTCGTGGGTGATCAGGCTTTCGAACCCGCCCCAGGAGTAGCCGAGGCCGAACAGTTCCAGCGCCGACATCAGGGCGTGGGCGGCGGCCTCGTCGCCGCCTTGCATGACGACGCCGAACAGGGAGGCGGCGCCGGTGTAGTCGCGGCCCCAGAGGGCGTGGCCGACCGAGCCGGGCAGGGCGGGGTAGAGGACGCGGGCCACCTCGGGGCGGGACTGGAGCCAGGTCGCGACGGTCATCGCAGACCGGGCCTGTTCCTCGTAGCGGAGCGGGAGGGTGCGGATACCACGCAGGGCCAGCCAGGCGTCGTCGGCGGAGACCCGCCAGCCGAGATCCTCGATGGTTTCATAGATCGCGCGGCCGACGTCGGTCCCGGCGACGGCGATGGAGCCCATCAGCAGGTCGGAGTGGCCGCCGACGTATTTGGTCACGGCCTGTACGCTGACGTCGACCCCGTGCGCGAGCGGGCGGAAGGCGAGACCGGCGGCCCAGGTATTGTCCATGACGGTGCGGACGCCGCGCGCGCGGCAGGCGGCCGCGAGGGCGGGAACGTCCAGCATCTCGAACGTCAGGGAGCCGGGCGATTCGATCAGCAGGATGCGGGTGCGGTCGGTCAGGCAGGCGAGAACGGCATCGGTCGAGGCTGCGGGATCATGGAAGACGGTCGTTACGCCACGCGCCTTCAGGTGCCGCATCAGGAAGCGGCGGGTCGGGCCGTAAACCGCGTCCGTCGTAACGATCTCGTCGCCGGGGCGCGCCAACGCCGTCAGGGGTACGGTGACGGCGGCGAGTCCGGAGGGGACCAGCCAGGCGTCGGCGGCGCCTTCGAGGTCGGCCAGGGCCGCGCGCAGTTCGCGGGCGGCGGTCAGGTCCTCGATGCCGTAGACGGGACCGGACGTTTCGTCCCGCATAGCGCCCGGCGCGTCGTTCAGCAGGGTCGAGGCCCGCTCGACCGGCGGAGCGACGGGGCGGCGGCCACGGCCCCGCCGGGTGGCGGAAGCGATCAGTCGGGTGCGGTCACTGCGGTCGGGCATTCGGGCCGTGGGAAGGCTTGCGGTTCAGTCTGCAAAAGCCTCTAAAGCGAGGCGGGGCGCAAGGTCTGACGACTTCAGCGAGGCGCGAATGAGGGCAGGTTTGGCAGGACGCTGGACAGCGGGCGTGGCGATCGCAGCCGCAGCCCTGACGCTGCTCGCCTGTGGGCGGGGCGACCGCGAAGCCGGGAGCGACGCGGGCGAGGACGCCGGCGTCCAGACGAATACTGCGGCCCCGACCTTCGCCAGCCCGACCCTGGCCGCGATCAAGCGGCGCGGCCGGCTGAATTGCGGCGTGCATGAGGGGCTGGTCGGCTTCGCCTATACGGACAACCGGGGACAGTGGCGGGGCTTCGACGCCGATTTCTGCCGCGCCCTGGCGGCGGCGGTGCTGGGCGACGCGGATGCAGTGCGCTTCGTGCCCCTGACCAGCAGCCAGAGGTTCGAGGCCCTGCGCAGCGGACGCGTCGACGTGTTGTGGCGCTCGACGTCGTGGACCCTGTCGCGGGAGGCGCAGGAAGGGGTCCGGTTCGCCGGCATCAACTACTACGACGGCCAGGGTTTCCTCGTGCGGCGCTCGCTGGATCTGGCCAGCGCGGCGGAGCTGAACGGGGCGCGGATCTGCGTGCAGCGGGCCTCGACCTCGGAACTGAATGTCGCCGACTGGTTCCGCTCGCGGGGGCTGGAGTACACGCCCGTGATCGCCGCCAATGAGGAGGCGGCCCGGGCGGCGTACGGGCGCGAGGACTGCGACGCCCTGAGCGCGGACATTTCGGCGCTGGCGGCGGCCCGCACCACCCTGTCGAACCCCGAACAGCACGCGGTCCTGCCGGACGTCATCTCCAAGGAACCGCTGGGGCCGGCGGTCAAGCGCGGCGACGAGGCCTGGACGTCGATCGTCCGCTGGACCCTGAACGCGGTGATCCTCGCGGAGGAATTGGGGGTGACCCGGGAGAACGTCGATCAGTTGGCCGAGGATTCGCGCGATCCCCGCATCCGTCGCCTTCTGGGGACCGAGGGCGACTTCGGACCCTTGATGGGATTGCGCAGGGATTGGGCGAGGTTGGCGATCGAAGCCGAGGGAAATTATGGGGAAATCTTCGCGCGGAATGTCGGGGCGGAATCATCGCTCGACCTGACGCGCGGGCTTAACGCACAATGGAACGCAACGCCGGGCGGACTGATCTACGCCCTGCCGATCCGATAACGACATCGGCCGCGGGCCGGGGGGACGCATGGAAACGACGAAAAAGGGCGGCGTGCCGCTCTATCTGTGGATGCTGCTGGGCTTCGCAGTCGGCCTGGGGGGCGGACTGTACGTCAATCTGACGGGCCAGACGGTGATCCCGGCGGTGATGGAGATCATCCAGGCGGTCGGCCAGATCTTCCTGCGCCTGCTGTTCATGCTGGTCCTGCCGCTGCTGTTCGCAGCGCTGGCGGTCGGCGTGGCCGAGATGGGAGATCTGAAGTCCCTGGGCCGCGTCGGCTTCAAGACCCTGGTCTTCACCGTCGTGGTTTCGGCCATCGCCGTCGGCATCGGCCTGGGCATGGTCAATCTGTTCCGACCGGGCGACGGGGTCGATCCGGTGCTGGCGCAACAACTGCTGGCCCAGGGCGCCGACGGCGCCTCGGCCATCGTCGGCAATGCGCCCAAGAGCATCGAGGCGGGCCAGTTCTTCCTCGACATGATCCCGTCCAACGTCTTCACGGCGGCGGCCGAGAACCAGATCCTGCCGGTGATGATCTTCGCCCTGATCTTCGGCATCGGCATGGTCATGGCCAGGAGCCCGGCCACCGACGCCCTCCAGACCGCCCTGCAGGGGCTGCTGGAGGTGATGATGAAGCTGATCAACCTGGTCATCAAACTGGCTCCGTTCGCGATCGCGGCCCTGATGTTCAACCTGTCGGCGGTGTTCGGCTGGGACCTGCTGGTGCGGCTGGGCGCCTACGCCGGCGTCGCCATCGGGGCGATGGCGATCCACATGTTCATCGTCTATCCGCTGCTGGTCTGGATCTTCGGGGGCATGAACCCGCTGAAATTCGCCAACGGGGTGCGCGAGCCCTTCGTGGTGGCCTTTTCCACCGCCTCGTCCAACGCCACCCTGCCGATCGCCATCAAGGCGGCGGAAGAGAAGCTGAAGCTGCCGCGGCGCATCTCGCGCTTCGTGCTGACGGTAGGGGCGACGGCCAACCAGAACGGCACGGCCCTGTTCGAGGGGGTCACGGTCCTGTTCCTGGCCCAGTTCTTCGGCGTCGACCTGAACCTGCAGCAGCAGCTGGTGGTGATGCTGGTCTGCATCCTGGGCGGCATCGGCACGGCGGGCGTGCCGGCGGGGTCGCTGCCCGTCATCGCCCTGATCCTGACCATGGTCGGGGTGCCGGCCGAGGGCATCGGCCTGATCCTGGGCGTCGACCGCTTCCTCGACATGTGCCGCACCACGCTGAACGTCACCGGCGATCTGGTGGCGGCGACGGTGGTGTCGCGCGGCGAGGCCGATGTGCCGGCCGAGATCGCGGGACCGGAGCCGGTCGCGCCGCCGGCCTGATGCCCGCCTAGGGGGCGGCTACTTCGGTATCCGACCGGCCGCCCCATTCGGCCCAGCTGCCGTCATAGAGGCGGGACGGCTTGCCCAGCACGGCCAGTCCCAGCGACAGGATGGCGGCGGTGACGCCGGAGCCGCAACTGGTGATCGCGGGACGATCCGGATCGACGCCGGCGGTCCGGAAGGCCTGCGCCAGCGCCGGCCCGCGTTTCATCGTCCCGTCGGCCTCCAGCAGGACCGGAAAGGGCAGGTTCAGCGCGCCGGGCATATGGCCGGACCGCAGGCCGGCGCGGGGTTCGGGTTCGCGGCCGTGGAAACGGCCGGCGGAGCGGGCGTCCAGCACCTGATTTCCGGTTTTCAGCGCGGTGCGAACATCGGCAAGGCCGGCGACGGCTCCGGCGTCGAGCCGTGGCGAGAAGACGGCGACGACCGGGGCGGCGGCCGGCCCCCTCTCCACCGGACGGCCTTCCGCCCGCCATTTCGGCAGGCCCCCGTCCAGCACACGGACGTTCGCTGCGCCCATGACGCGGAACATCCACCAGGCCCGGGCCGACGAGCGGATGCCGACGGTGTCGTAGACGACGATCGCGTCCCGATCCGAAATCCCGAGGCTCCCCATGCGGGCGGCGAAGGCGGCGGGCGTGGGCAGCATGTGCGGCAGCGGGCTGTCAGGCCCGGAGCTGGCGTCGAGATCGAAGAAGACGGCGCCGGGCAGCCGGGCGGCCGCGAAATCGGGCCGGCCGTCGCGACCGTCCAGATGCCAGCTGGCGTCGATGAGGCGCAGGCCCGGTTCGCCCAGCCGGGCGGCGAGGTCTTGGGTCGAAATCAGGGGCGAGGGATCGTTCATGGCGTCGTCCGGCGCGCCGGTCAGCCGCGCGCGAGCACCAGCTGTATGACGTCGGTCCGGGCCGAGCGGAAGCCGGCCTCGCAATAGGCGAGATAGAAGCGCCACAGCCGCCGGAACCGCTCGTCGAACCCCTTCATGCGGCTGATCTCGCCCCACGCGCCCTGGAAGCGTTCGTCCCAGAGCCTAAGGGTGTCGGCGTAGTCCCGGCCGAACCGCTCGACGGCGCGCCAGGCCAGACCGGCGCGGTCGATGACGGGCTTCAGCGCTTCCTCGGACGGGAGCATGCCGCCCGGGAAGATGTATTTCTGGATGAAGTCGGTGCGCTTGTTGTAGCCGCCGAACAGGGCGTCATCGATGGTGATGATCTGCAGGCCCGCCTTGCCGCCGGGCTTCAGCACGTCGTGAATCCTGTCGAAATAGGCCGGCCAGTATTCCATGCCCACGGCCTCGAACATCTCGATGGAGGCGACACGGTCGAAGGTCCCCTCAACGTCGCGATAGTCGATCAGCTGGATGTCGACGCGGTCGGAGAGGCCCGCGTTGAACATGCGCTGGCGGGCGAAGTCGTACTGTTCCCGGGAGATGGTGACGCCCGAGACCCGGGCGCCGATCTCCTTCGCCGCGAACTCGGCGAAACCGCCCCAGCCGCAGCCGATCTCGAGCACCGACTGGCCGGACTGCAGGTCCATCAGCCGGGCGAGGGAGGCGTATTTCTCGCGCTGGGCCGCCTCCAGCGCCATGCCGGCCCGCGCGAACCGGGCCGAGGAATAGGTCATCGTTGAGTCAAGCCACGACGCATAGAAGGCGTTGCCGAGGTCGTAGTGGGCGTGGATGTTCTTGCGGGCGCCGGAGCGGCTGTTGCGGTTCATCCGGTGGGACAGCCAGTGGACCGCCTTCATCGCCGGGTGGCCCTGGATCAGGCGGCGGATGTGGTCGTGGTTGTGGGCGAAGGACTCCAGCAGGGCGGCCAGCTGCGGGCTGTCCCATTCGCCGGCCATATAGCCCTCGGCGAACCCGATATCCCCGGAGGCCAGGACACGGCGGGCGAAGCGGTAATCCTTGACGTCGAGGGTGGTCGACAGGCCGGGTTCGGAGCCCTCCAGCCGGTGGGTTTCGCCGTTCGGGAGCCGGACGGTCAGCCGGCCGAAGGTCCAGTTGGAGGCCAGAAGGCGCAGCAGCAGGGCGAACCCGCGGGGGGTGCGGGTCTGGGCCTCCGGGCGCTCGGCGGTGACCGACGTCATGGCTGCGACTGTCCGATAGAAGCCGGATCGGCGTCAATCCGTTTGCCGACTCTGGCGGCCTGACCGTTTGTCTGCATCGTCCCATGCTCCCCAAGGTCGAACGGAAGATCGGGGAACCGTCGCCGCTTCGCAAGCATCCGGCCGTTTCCGACAGTCGCGTCGCCTTCGGTGGCCATGCGGGCGGGCGCCGTGATAGCTTGCGAACCTCTCCGTCCGACGCCACCTGATCGCCGCAAGCGTGCGGCATCGACCGCGCGCCGCCAGTCGCAAATCCGGGAAACCCGCCTTGTCCAGACCCAACGCCGTCATCGACATCAAGGAAGGCCTGAAGCGCCCCGTCAGCATCGGCGGCGGTCAGCGCATCGTCTTCATCGCCGGCCCGTGCCAGCTGGAAAGCCGCCAGCACGCGCTGGAGATGGCTCACGCGCTGAAGGAGATCGGCGAGCGGCTGAACGTCGGCGTCATCTACAAGACCAGTTTCGACAAGGCGAACCGCACCAGCGCCACCGCCGCGCGGGGGTTCGGTCTGGAAGGTTCGCTGCCGATCTTCGCCGAGATCCGCGAGGTCACCGGCCTGCCGGTGCTGACCGACGTGCACACCGAGGAGCATTGCCGGATCGCCGCCGAGGTCGTGGACGTGCTGCAGATTCCGGCCTTCCTGAGCCGCCAGACCGACCTGCTGCTGGCCGCCGCGGCGACGGGCAAGGTCATCAACGTCAAGAAGGGCCAGTTCCTGGCGCCCTGGGATATGAAGAACGTCATCGCCAAGGTGGTCGGGGCGGGCAATCCCAACGTGATGGCCTGCGAGCGGGGGGCCAGCTTCGGCTACAACACCCTGGTGTCGGACATGCGGGCCCTGCCGATCCTGCGCGAGATCGGCTGTCCGGTGGTGTTCGACGCGACCCACAGCGTGCAGCAGCCGGGCGGGCAGGGGACCTCCTCGGGCGGCCAGCGCGAGTTCGTGCCGGTGCTGGCGCGAGCGGCCGTCGCCGTGGGCGTGGACGCGGTCTTCATGGAAACGCACCAGGACCCCGACAATGCGCCGTCGGACGGACCGAACATGGTGCCGCTGGACCAGTTCGAGGCCCTTTGCGCCGACCTCATCGCCTATGACGACCTGACCAAGGCGCGGATGGCGAAGGCCGCCTGAATCCGATAGGCCAGAGGGATGGCTGAACGCACGCTCGATCTCGGTGAATTGCAGGCGCTGCTGGAGCGCGTGCGCGGGCTCAAGGTCGCCTGCGTCGGCGACCTGATGCTGGACCGCTATGTCTATGGCGAGGTCAGCCGGATCTCGCCGGAGGCGCCGATCCCCGTGCTGCGGATGCGCCGGACCATCGCCATGCCGGGCGGCGTGGGCAATGTTGCCCGCAATGTCGCCGCGTTGGGCGGGGTCGCGCGGCTGGGCGCCGTGGCGGGGCAGGATGCGGCCGGCGACGAACTGGCGGCACTGATCGCGGGCGAGCCGGGCATCGAGGACGCCGTCGAACGCCGCGCCGGGGTGGCCACCATCGTCAAGACGCGCTTCGTCGCCGCCGGCCAGCAGTTGCTGCGGCTGGACGAGGAGGCGGCGGCGTTGATGGGAGATGAAAGTGACGCATTCACAGGCGCTTCCGTCTATTTGTTATCGGACTACTCCAAGGGCGTGGTCAGCGATCTGGTGATCGCCCAGGCATTGTCGGCGGCGCAGAAGAGCGGCGCGCCGGTGGTGGTGGATCCCAAAGGCCGCGACTTCGCCCGCTATGGCGCGGTCGATCTGATCAAGCCCAACGCCAGCGAACTGGCCGCCGCCACCGGCCTGCCGGTCGAGAGCGACGCCGAGGTCGAGGCGGCGCTGAAGGCCCTGCTGCACGCCACGACCGCCAAGGCGGTGGTGGTCACGCGGGCCGGCAAGGGCATGAGCCTGATGCGGCGCGGCGAGGCGGCGAAACATTTCCCCGGCCGGGCGCGCGAGGTGTTCGATGTCTCGGGCGCCGGCGACACCGGCCTGGCGGCGCTGGGGCTGGCCCTCGGCGCGGGCGCGTCGCTGGAGACGGCGGTGGAGTTCGCCATCCTCGCCTCGGGCGTGGTGGTCGGCAAGGCCGGCACCGCGGTGGTCACGCCGGCCGAGCTGATCGACGCCGAGATGAGCCAGCACGCCGCGGGCGCCCACGCCAAGGTCATGCCGCTGGAGGAACTGGCGCATGTGGTCGAAGGCTGGAAGCGGCAGGGGCTGAAGGTCGGCTTCACCAACGGCTGTTTCGACATCCTGCATCGCGGCCATGTCGCCTATCTGGCCCAGGCGCGCGGCTGGTGCGACCGGCTGGTGGTGGCGCTGAACACGGACGCCTCCGTGCGGCGGCTCAAGGGCGAAGGGCGGCCGATCAACGATCTGGACAGCCGGGCCGTGGTCATCGGAGGCCTTCAGTCCGTGGATCGCGTGACCGCCTTCGACGATCCGACGCCGTTGGCCCTGATCGAACGGCTTCGGCCGGACGTACTGATCAAGGGGGCAGACTACACCCGCGAGGGCGTGGTCGGCGGCGATCTGGTCGAGAGCTGGGGCGGCGAGGTGAAGCTGGCGACGTTCGAGGACGGCTATTCGACCACGAAGACGGTCGAGAAACTGAAGGGCGAAGCATGATCCGGCGCATGATCGTGGTGACAGGCGGAGCCGGCTTCATCGGCTCGAACATCGTCGCGCGCCTGTGCGACGAGGGGCGGCGCGACATCGTCGTCTGCGACCGTCTGGAGACGGCCGATCTCGGCAAGTGGAAGAACCTGGCCAAACACGCCATCGCCGACTTCTGGGCGCCGGAAGAGCTGTTCGAAGGCCTGGAGCGGAACGCCGAACGCATCGAGGCCGTGGTGCATATGGGGGCCATTTCCTCGACGACCGAGCCGGACGCGGACCTGATCCTGCACACCAATTTCAGCCTGTCGCGGGACCTGTGGGCCTGGTGCGCCCTGCGCGACGCCCGGCTGATCTACGCCTCGTCGGCGGCGACCTATGGCGACGGAGGACTGGGGTTCGAGGACCATGACGATCTTCGGTCTTTGTCTGCACTCAGACCGCTAAATGCCTATGGCTATTCGAAATATCTGTTCGACCAGTATGCAGCGCGTCAGGCTCAGATGCGGACGGCGCCGACCCAGTGGGCGGGGCTCAAATTCTTCAACGTCTATGGACCCAACGAGTACCACAAGGGCGGGATGAAGTCGGTCGTGGCCCAGATCTGGCCGAAGGTTCAGGCCGACCAGCCGGTGACCCTGTTCCGTTCGCACAATCCCAACTACGCCGACGGCGGCCAGATGCGCGACTTCGTCTTCGTCGACGACGTGGTCGACATGGTCGAATGGCTGCTGGAGACGCCCGAGGTGTCGGGCGTGTTCAACGCCGGATCGGGGCAGGCGCGGTCGTTTCTCGACCTGGCCAACGCAACCTTCGCGGCTGCGGGCAAGACACCGCGGATCGAATACGTTGATACGCCGGAAAGCATCCGCGACAAGTATCAGTATTTCACCGAGGCCCGGATGGAGCGGGTGCGCGCCGCCGGCTTCGGCGGGCAGTCGACGCCGCTGGAAGAGGGCGTGCGCCGCTATGTGCAGGACTTCCTGGCCACGGCGGATCCGTATCGATGAGGGGCGGCGGCCTGACCTTTCGGCAGTGGGTCGGCTGGACAGGCCTGGCGATCATCTTCGTGCTGACCGCCGCCGTGGCGGTGTGGCGCGGAGACATCCTCCGGGCCGGGCTGGACCCGCAGGTGCCGTTCCAGACCTATACGCCGCCGCCCGCGCCGGACTATGCGACGCCCGCGGCCTGGGCCTTGCGGGAAACGCGGACGCCGGACGCCGGGCCGGCGGCCGTCTTCTTCGTCCATTCGACCACCTATGACGGCGGCCGCGAGTGGAACGGCCCGATCGGGGACCGGGACGCGGACGCCTGGCTGAGCCGGGTGGTTCTGCCCAACTACGCCGGGCCGTTCGCGCGGGCCGGCGCCATAAGCGCGCCGCGATACCGGCAAGGCAGCCTCTACACCCGGCTGACGCTGCGCGAGGACGCGCGCGAGGCGCGGGCGTTCGCCTATGGGGATGTTCGGGCGGCCTTCGACGTCTGGCTTTCGGGGCATCCGGCAGGGCCCATCGTGCTGGCCGGGGTGGAGCAGGGCGGCGACATCGTCGAACGGCTGGTGCGCGAGCGCGTGGCGCCGGATTCCGATCTGCGCCGACGGCTGGTCGCGGCCTATCTGATCGACGTGGTCGCCGCGGCGGACGGCCTGTCGCCCCAGGTCCCCGCCTGCGCCCGGCGCGATCAGGTCGGCTGCGTGGTCGGCTGGTCCCCGGTGGGCGAGGGCAATGACGGGGCGGCGCGGCGGCGGCTGCGGCGGGCGCTGGTCTGGGACGCGCGGGGGCGTCTGATCGATCTGGACGGCCGGCCGGCGCTATGCGTCAATCCGGTGACCGGCTCGACCGACACGGCTCCCGTCGAGGCGCGGCTGCACAAGGGGGCGACCAACGCCACGGGGCTGGAATGGGGCGCCCGGCCGGCCCTGATGGCCCGCGAAATCGCCGCCCAGTGCCGCGGCGGCCTGCTGCGTCACACGGAGCCGACGACGGAGTCCTTCCGCGAGACCGGCAGCTGGACGGATCGAAGAAAATCCCGCCCTTACAACCTGTTCTATGGCGATATTGAAGCCGATGTTCAGGCGCGTCTGACGGCGTGGCGGGCGCGTTCAGCGGCCTAGTCGATCCCCGGACGGTCGTTGCGCCAGTCGAACAGGGCCTCCAGCACCCGGACCGCCTCGCCCCGGGGGCTGGTCAGATCGGGATCGCGGCCCAGCACCAGCCGGGCGTCATCGGCGGCGGCCAGCAGCAGCGAGCGGTGCCGGATCGGGTCGGCGAAGCGATAGGCGGGGAAGCCGCTCTGTTTGAGCCCGAGCGGGTCGCCGCCGCCGCGCAGGCGGAAATCCTCCTCGGCGATCTCGAAGCCGTCCTCGGTGCGGCGCAGGGTCTCCAGCCGCGTCCTCGCCGTCTCGCCGAGGCCGTCGTCGCCGCCGCCGTACAGCAGGATGCAGGCGCTGGCCTTGGCCCCGCGGCCGACCCGGCCGCGCAACTGGTGCAGCTGGGCCAGGCCGAAGCGGTCGGCGTGTTCGATGACCATGATGGTGGCGTTGGGCACGTCGACGCCGACCTCGACCACGGTGGTGGCGACCAGCAGGGGCAGGCGGCCGTCGGCGAAGTCGGCCATGACCGCCTCGCGTTCGGGCCCCGGCATCTGGCCGTGGGCGAGGCCGACCTCGACCTTGAGGATGCGGCGCAGGTCGGCGGCGCGGGCCTCGGCGGCGGCGAGGTCGGACGCCTCGCTCTCGGCCACCAGCGGGCAGATCCAGTAGGCCTGGGCGCCGCTGTCGATCGCCGCCTTGAGCCGTTTCGCCACTTCGCCGATGCGGGCCAGCGGCAGGACGGCGGTGGTGACCGGGGTGCGGCCCGGCGGCTTCTCCATCAGGCGCGACACCTCCAGTTCGCCGTACTGGGTCAGCTCCAGGGTGCGCGGGATGGGGGTGGCCGACATGGTCAGCAGATGGACGCCGCCGGTGCGCGGGTCGCCCTTGGCCTGGAGCCGCTGGCGCTCGTTGACGCCGAAGCGGTGCTGTTCGTCGATGACCGCCAGCGCCAGCCGGTCGAAGCGGACGGCGTCCTGGAACAGGGCGTGGGTGCCGATGGCGACCTGGGCCTCTCCTGACGCGAGGGCGGCGAGGCGGGCCCGGCGCTCTGCGGGGGTATCGCGGCCGGTCAGGAGGACGGCGGTGACGCCGGCCGCCTCCATCATGGGGGCGATGCGCTGGAAATGCTGGCGGGCGAGGATTTCGGTCGGCGCCATCAGGGCGGACTGGAAGCCCGAGGCGGCGGCGTCGGCCAATGCGAGTGCGGCGACGGCGGTCTTGCCCGAGCCGACGTCGCCCTGCAGCAGCCGGCCCATCTGTTCGCCCGAGGCGATGTCGCGGCGGATTTCGGCGATGGCCTGATGCTGGGCGCCGGTCAGCTGGAAGGGCAGCGAGTCCAGAAGGCGGGCCGAGGCCTCCCCCGGATGGATCACCGGCGCGGGCGTGATCTGGCGGGCGCGCCGGCGCCGGGCCAGGGCCAGCTGGTGGGCGAACAGTTCGTCATAGGCCAGACGCTGGCGGGCCGGCGCGTCGGGCTCCAGATCGGGCTCGGCCTCGGGGGCGTGCAGGCGTTCCAGGGCGGCGCGCCAGCCGGGCCAGCGGGTTTTCACCAGCCAGGCGGGGTCCTGCCATTCGGGCAGATCGGGCGCTTGCTGCATGGCGGCCTGGACCAGTTTGCGAATGACGCGGGAGGACAGACCCTGGGTCGCGGGGTAGACGGGCTCGATGGCCGGGATGTCGCCGGCCTGTTCGGGGATGAAGATGTCCGGGTGGACGATCTGCACCTCGTTGTTGAAGCGCTCGACCTTGCCGGTCACGAGCCGCGTCTGGCCCCGGGGCAGCAGGCGGTCGATGTGCTGGGCCGAGCCGCCGAACCAGATCAGGTGGACGAAGCCGGTGGCGTCGGTCGCCCGCACCTTGATCGGCGCGCCGGGCTTCGGCGGGACGATCAGGCGGTCGACGGTGACCTCGAATATCCCGACCTGGCCCTCGGCGGCGTCCACGGCGGTCATCGGGCGGCGCACGATCAGGCCCGAGGGCGACAGGAACAGGACGTCGCGCACCAGCGGCCCCGCCAGTTTCCGGACCAGCGGCAGCACCTTGGGGCCCACGCCTTTCAGGGTGGACGCCTCGGCGAACAGGGGAAAGAGAATCTCGGGCCGCATCGTGCGACAGCATAGCTGGCGAAACGGCGGGGGGAACGCTATCTGACCCGTCCTGTTTACCGACTGACCGGGCAAGGAAGCTTGTGGCCGATATAGACGCGCGTCCCGAAGAGGCTTCCGCCCGCGAGCGGCTGGGCCGGATCGTGTTCCGGGCCTGGCGGCGCGGATTCCGCGAGGCTGACCTGGTGCTGGGTCCGTTCGCGGACCAGGTCGGCCCGACGCTGAACGACGACGAACTGAATTCCCTGGAGGCTCTGCTGGCCGAAGACGACGATCACCGACTGTACGCCTGGATCATCGGCAGCGAGCCGACGCCCCCGGCGCACGACACGGCCGTGATGGGCAAGATCCGCGATTTCATGCGCGACCACGTCGCCGCCGCCGTGGCCGAGGGCGCCGGCTGATGGACGCTGCGGTTCCCAAACGGGACGATCAGGAACTGGGCGGCGCGCCGGAAGGGCTGGACGCTCTGACGGTCGCTGAGCGGCTGCGGGCCGAGGGCGGCGTCGGTGTTTTCGTGGCGCGCGACTACGCCCGCATGGGCGAGTTCGTTCAGGCCTTCGGCTTCTTCGCCCAAGACATCGAGGTCATCGAGTTTCCGGCCTGGGACTGCCTCCCCTACGACCGGCTGAGCCCCTCGTCGTCCGTGTCGGCCGAGCGGATGGCGGCGCTGACGAAACTGGCGCAGCGGCAGCCCGGCGACCGCCGTCCGACGCTGGTCGTGACCACGGTCGGCGCCGCGATCCAGCGGACGCCGCCGCGCGAGGTGACGTCCGGCGCCGGGTTCGAGACGACGGTCGGCCTCGACCTCGATACGGCGGCGCTGGAGCGCTATTTCGGGGCCAACGGCTATATGCGCGCCTCCACCGTGTCAGAGCGCGGCGAGTTCGCGGTGCGGGGCGGGGTGATCGATGTCTATCCGCCGGGCTTCGAGGAGCCGGTGCGTCTGGACATGTTCGGTTCGGAGCTGGAATCGATCCGCACCTTCGACCCGGCGACGCAGCGGTCGACGGGACAGAGGCGCGAGGTCTCACTGGCGCCGGTGTCCGAAGCGCTGCTGGACCCCGACAGCATCTCGCGCTTCCGCACCGGCTATCTGAGCCTGTTCGGGGCGGCGGGCGACGATCCGCTGTATTCCGCCATCAGCGAAGGCGCGCGGCGGCAGGGCATGGAGCACTGGCTGCCGCTGCTCTACGACCGGCTGGAGACGCTGTTCGACTATCTGCCCGACGACGCCAGGGTGTTCCTGGACAACCAGGTCGAGGCGGCGCGGGCCGAGCGCTTGACCCTGACGCGGGACGCTTACGAGGCGCGGCGCGACGCGGCGATCAGCCGGAAGGCGGGGAGCGGAGGATCAGCCTATCGCGCCCTGCCGCCCGAGCGGCTGTATCTGGACGAGGGCGACTGGAACAACGCCCTGGCCGGGCGGTGGGTGCGGCGGATGTCGCCTTTCCATGGACCGGGCGAGGACGCCGGCGGGCGGCTGGGGCGCAGCTTCGCGGCCGAGCGGGCGCAGGACAGCGTCAATCTGTTCGAGGCCGTGGCGCGTCACGCCGAGGCGGTGAAGGCGGCCGGGAAACGGGTGCTGTTCGCCTCCTGGACCGAGGGCTCGTCCGAACGTCTGGCCGCCATGCTGGCCGACCACGGGCTGGAGCATGTGGTCGCCGTGCGCGACTGGGCCGATGTCCAGAAGGCGCCGAAGGACCTGTATCTGCGCGGGGTCCTGCCGGTCGAGCACGGGTTCGAAACCGACGCCGTGGCTGTCATTTCCGAAACCGACATCCTCGGCGACCGGCTGGCGCGGCCGCGCAAGAAACGCCGGGCGTCGAACTTCCTGGCCGAGGCCTCGGCGCTGACGACCGGCGATCTGGTCGTCCATCTGGATCATGGCATCGGCCGCTATGAGGGGCTGAAGACGCTGGACATCCAGCAGGCGCCGCACGATTGCCTGGAGCTGGTCTACGCCGGCGACAGCAAGCTGTATCTGCCGGTCGAGAACATCGACCTGCTGACCCGCTACGGCAGCGACTCCGACGGGGCGCAGCTGGACCGGCTGGGCGGGGCGGGCTGGCAGGCGCGCAAGGCGAAGGCCAAGGCCCGTCTGCGCGACATGGCCGAGGGGCTGATCGCCCTGGCGGCCAAGCGGTCGCTGCGCAGTTCAGACCCGATCGTTCCGCCGCACGGCCTGTTCGACGAGTTCTGCGCCCGCTTCCCGTACGAGGAGACGGACGACCAGCTGAACGCCATCGGCGACGTGCTGGAGGATCTCGGCAAGGGCACGCCGATGGACCGGCTGATCTGTGGCGACGTCGGCTTCGGCAAGACCGAGGTGGCGCTGCGCGCCGCCTTCGTGGTCGCCATGACGGGCCAGCAGGTGGCCATCGTCTGTCCGACGACCCTGCTGGCGCGGCAGCATTTCAAGACCTTCAGCGAGCGGTTCGCGGGCTGGCCCGTCAAGGTGCGGCACCTGTCGCGGATGGTGACGGCGAAGGACGCCGCCGAGACGCGGGCGGGGCTGAAGGACGGCTCGTTCGAGATTGTCGTCGGCACCCATGCGGTCTTGAGCGAACAGGTCGGGTTCAAGGACCTGGGCCTTGTTATCGTTGATGAAGAGCAGCATTTCGGGGTCAAGCACAAGGAGAAGCTGAAGTCCCTGCGGGCCGACGTTCACCTGCTGACCCTGACGGCCACGCCGATCCCCCGGACGCTGCAGATGGCCCTGTCAGGCATTCGCGAGATGTCGATCATCGCCACCCCGCCGGTCGATCGTCTGGCGGTGCGGACCTATGTGACGCCGTGGGATCCGGTGCTGGTGCGCGAGGCGCTGCTGCGCGAGAAATACCGCGGCGGGCAGGCCTATTATGTCGTGCCGCGCCTCAGCGATCTGCCGGACATCGAGAAATTCCTGCGCGAGCAGGTCCCCGAGATCAAATTCGTGGTCGGCCACGGCCAGATGTCGCCGACCCAGCTGGAAGACGTGATGAGCGCCTTCTACGACGGCAGCTACGACCTGCTGCTGTCGACCACCATCGTCGAGAGCGGCCTGGACGTGCCGACGGCCAACACCCTGATCGTGCACAAGGCCGACATGTTCGGCCTCGCCCAGCTGCACCAGATCCGCGGCCGCATCGGCCGGGCCAAGGCGCGCGCCTTCGCCTATCTGACCACCCCGCCGGACAAGCCGATGAGCCTGTCGTCCGAGCGGCGGCTGCAGGTGCTGCAGTCGCTGGACAACCTCGGCGCCGGCTTCCAGCTGGCCAGCCACGATCTGGACCAGCGCGGCGGCGGCAATCTGCTGGGCGACGAACAGTCAGGCCATATCCGCGAGGTCGGGGTCGAGCTGTACCAGCAGATGCTGGAAGATGCGGTGGCTGAACTGCGCCAGTCGGGCGAGGGCGGGGGCGCCGTCGACCGCGGCTGGTCTCCGGCCATCAACGTCGGCGCGGCCGTATTGATTCCAGAGGATTATGTCCCGGACCTGAACGTGCGTCTGAGCCTCTATCGCCGTCTCTCGGACGCCGAGAACAGCGAAACGCGCGAGGCTCTGGCCGCCGAACTGATCGACCGGTTCGGGCCGCTGCCGGACGAGGCGAAACAGCTGCTGCGCATCGTCGGCATCAAGGCCAACTGCAAGACCGCCTGTATCGAACGCATCGACATCGGGCCCAAGGGGGCGGTGCTGACGCTGCGGAACAACGAATTCCCCAATCCGATGGGGCTGGTCGGGCTGATCCAGAAGAACCACGCCTTCTGGAAGCTGCGGCCCGACCAGAAGATCGTGGTCAAGGGCGAATGGGACACGGCCGCGGAACGGCTGAAGGTCGCCGAACGCATCACCGCCGATCTGGCGCGGGTGGCGGGGGCGGGCTGAGGTGCGTATCCGGGAGGCGACAGGCGCGGACTGGCCGGCGATCTGGCCGATCGTCGAGGCCGTGGTGCGGGCCGGCGACACCTACACCTATCCGCGCGACCTCGACGAGACGTTCGGCCAAACCCTGTGGATGCAGTCGTCCCCGGGCGTGACGCTGGTGGCCGTGGACGACGACGGACGGGTCGTGGGCACGGCGAAGCTCGGGCCGAACCAGATGGGTCCGGGGTCCCACGTGGCCAACGCCAGTTTCATGGTGGCGGCGGAGGCCCGGGGCCGAGGCGTCGGCCGCGCGCTGGGCGAGGCGGTCCTGGCCCGGGCGAGGGAGGACGGCTATCGCGCCATGCAGTTCAACGCGGTCGTCGAGGCCAACAAGGCTGCTGTGGCCCTGTGGACGGCCCTGGGTTTCGAGGTCATCGGCACGGCGCCGGAGGCGTTCGACCATCCCCGCGAGGGACTGGTCGGCCTGCACATCATGTACCGGGGGCTCTGACGGCGGCCTAGCTCTCGTGCGGGGCGGCGTTCTCGAAGCGCTGATCCCACCAGGTCTTCCAGCGGCTTTCCAGATCGGCGAAGGCTGCGTCAGACAGGCCGTAGGTCGTCAGGGTCAGCATGGTCGAGCCGCGCGGGCGCTTGTCTTCCTTCGGCGGGCTGTCCAGCACGACCAGCAGGCCGTCGCCCCATGCGTCGACGGTGACGCCGATCTGGTGGCGCGCCGTGAACCAGACCCGGCCGGCGGCGTCCGCGTCGGGGCCCAGCGGCATCGCATAAGACTCGCCGGGCGCCGGAGCGGCGTCGAGACCCAGCGCCGACCGGCCCAGCCCGTCGGCGCGCGGCGGGCCGGAGAAGAAGATGGTGCGGCGCGTCTGGCCGGGGTGGCGGGCGAAGGCGAAGGCCAGTTGCTGCGTGAAGGAAATCCAGCCCTCGATCATGCCGTCGAACACGTCGGTCCACTCGCCCGCGGGGGCGGAACGGACCACGCGGACAAGGCTGGCAGCGCCCCGCGCCTCGACCTCATAGCGGTCGTTGACGCCGACGAAGGTGACGGTCCGGCGCGCTTCGTCGGCCTCGGCGTGGGTGACGAAGATGAAGTCGATCTCGTCCTTCAGGGTGTCGGCGTCCCAGCCGAACCAGTTCCTGATCTGCTGCGGATCGCGCAGGGCGGCCCAGACCGCGTCGGCGGGGGCGGGCACGGTGACCTCGACGAGAACGTGGTCTTCCATGGGTTTGGCGGCTTCGGTCATGACGGTCAGTTCCTGGCTGGAGCGACTTTGGGCGTCGCCGGGTATGCGGCGGCGGTGAGGCGGTAACGGCGACCCGAAGAGGCCGAATATTTGCGGGCCAGACTCGCGACGGCGGCGCTGACCTCTTCGGTGAAGGCGTCGAAATCGGCGGGTGCGGCGAAGGTGACGTCCGCCTCGACCGTCAGGGTCAGCAGGCGCGAGCCTTCCGCAGCCGCGTCCTGGCGCATGCGGGCGACGTCGCGGACGATGGTCGAGGCGGTGGAGATCAGATGGTCGGCGGCGTGGCGGTCCTGGGCCTCGACCGCGTCGGGGTCGGGCGGGGGCTGCATCATGGCCGGGTCGAAGACGTAGCTTTGGGCGGCGACGAACAGGCGTTCGGTGAAGCCGCGCCTGCGCCGCTCCTCCGCCAGCTGGATCAGGCCCGCGGCCTCAAGCGCGCGAAGATGGTGGCCGATGTTCTGGCGTGGCAGGCCCAGTTTTTCCGACAGGCCCGCGGCGGAGGCCGGTTCGGTCAGGGCGGCGAGGATGCGCCGGCGGATCGGGGCCAGCGCCAGCAGGGCGGTGTCCACGTCGTCGAGCAGGGCTGAAGGTCGCGCCGTCATGACGCGAACCTGCATTAGACAAATCATATTGTCAAATGGGCGTCAGGCCTGGGACCGGACATCCCCGGAGGCGCGCTCCAGCACGGCGGCGGGGGATTCTCCCGGCGCGATTTCGGCCACCCCGACCTCGAACTCGACCACGAACGGGGAACGATCGGGACCGGCGTCAAAGGCGGTGCAGCCGATGACGGCGGCGATCCGGTCGGCGGCGATCCGTCCCGACGGTCCGTGCGTCGCGGGCAGGGCGAGGGCGAAGACGTCGGGCGACAGCCGCGCCGCCGTGTCCTCGGTGCGGATCAGGCGCGAGACCATGGCTCCGATCTGGGGCAGGGCCCGATCCAGCCAGCCGCCCTTGCGGGCCTCGACGACCGCCTCGGTTTCGGAGACGCGCAGCACGGCGACGGAGAGCGGGCGGCGGCGCAGCCGGGCGCCCTCGGCGACGCGGGCCAGGTGGCTGGCGAACAGCTGGGGCGTGAACAGGCCTGTGGCGGGATCGGTCAGGCCGGAGCCGCGGGCGCTTTCCAGCGCCTTGCGGATGGCGACGTGACGACGGTGGGCGCGGGCCAGGGCGGCGATCCGCTCGGCGGTCTCGTCCTCCGGCGTGTCGGCGGCTGCGACGTCGGCGAAGCCGCGGTTGTAGAGCTCGGCCAGGTTGATCTCGCCGGCGCCGCGCAGATAGAGCACGGCGGGGATATGATACAGGCGCGTATTCCGCTTCATGCCAGAGGCGATCGACAGGGCCGGAGTGTGGTCCTCGGCCCCCCACAGGACGGCCGCGTCAAACGGCTTTTCGTGCAGGTAGTCGAAGGCGGTATAGGGCGTCGGCGCGGCCACGACCTCGCAGCCCCGTTCGGTCAGGGCGTTGGACAGGGCGAGGAAATGCCGGTCCGGCTTGCCCGCCGCCAGCACCCGGAGCGGGGTCGCGTCGGCGTCGACGAGGGGCAGGGGCTGGCCGCGGGCGGCGAAGGTGGCCTCGCGCAGGCTGACCTCCTCCTCGGCGATGGCCGAGCGAATCAGGTTTTCCAGACGCAGGGCCGCCTGGGCGGCGTGGGGCGGATTCGACATGGCGATGTCGGCTGAACCCGGCTCCCAGGACGCGGCCTCGGCGCCGATGGCGAGGACGGGCAGGCGGCGGGGCGACACGGTCTGGCGCAGGGCGGTGACGCCCTCGGCCGCGTTGGGCAGGCGGGCGTCCAGGAGCACCGCCTCCAGCGGCCAGTCGATCAGCGTCTGCACGGCGCCCGCCAGCGAACGCGCGGTGACCGTGCGCCAGCCAAGGGCGTCCAGCCCCTGACACAGCGGACCGACCAGGTCATCGTCGGGTGCGACGACCAGAATGCGCGGATCGGAACCCAAGGGCGGTGTCTCCAACCGCGTCCAGCCCCGGGCGCGGTTTCATGGCGGCGGACCATAGCGACCGTCGGCGCCTGTAAGCAACGGGTCCGCGGCCTCTATCCCTGGCGCCCGCTTTCACCCGGCGCGAATTGCGGTAGAAGTGCGCGCTTCAACGGTTGTGGGGACCGGCTTGCAAGCCAAATCGGATATTGAAACCGCTGCGCGCTGGGCCACGCCCATGCTGTGGGGCCGGCTGGCGGTCAAGGCGTTCACGCGCAGCTGGGGCCGCGACGTGATGCTGTACACCGGCGGGGTGTCGTTCTTCGCCCTGCTGGCGGTGTTTCCGGCGATCGCCATCCTGATCGGCTTTTACAAGGCCGTGCTGTCGATCGCCCAGGTCAGCGAACAGGCGGCGGCCCTGGCCGACGTCATGCCGGCGGCGGCGCGCGCCATCTTCCGGGCCGAGATCGAGCGGCTGGCCAATGCCTCGGCGCGGACGGTTTCCGCGCAGAGCTTCTTCGCCGTGGTCATCGGCGGATACGCCGCGCATCGTGGTTTCAAGGCCCTGCTGGCCGGGCTGAACCTGATCCATGACGAGAAGGAGCCGCACGGCTTCTTCAAGTTCAACCTGCTGGCCTTCTTCGTCGCCCTGGCCGCCTTCTTGCTGTTCACCGTGGTCTCGGGCGCCGTGGTCACCTCGCGACTGCTGGAACACGCCGGCCCGATCGCGGAGGGAACGCCGCCGCCGTCCGGCATCGCGCTGGACGGACTGTGGCCCGCCCTCGGTCTCGCGATCGGCCTGACCATGCTCTACCGCTACGCCATGTCTCACCGGACGCCGGTGGCCTGGGCGCCGTCGATCGTCGGAGGGCTGGTGGCGACGGTGATGTCGACGGTCTCGTCATGGCTGTGCGCCATCTATGTCGAGCAGATCGCGCCGCTGGGCGCGACCTACGGCTCGGTCGGCGCGGTGGTGGTGCTGCTGATCTGGCTGTCGTGGAACGTCAACGCCATCTTCTACGGCGGCGCCTTCGCCACCGAGATGGAGATCGCCGCCCGCTCGATCGGCGCCCCCGAGATCGAACCGGACGCGCCCCTGCCGGAGAGCGTGGTCAATCTGTCGGAACGGCGGGCGTCTCGACGACGATAGTCAGCACGCCCTCCGCCTCCTCGACCGAGACGACGCGGCCGCCCGTTCCGCTCATCAGATGGGGCACGTCGATGCGGGCCATGGGGTCCGTCGCGAGCAGGGTCAGCCGCGCGCCGGCGGGCGCCGCGCGCATCGCCTTCTGAAGCTTCAGACTGGGGGTCGGGCAGCGATGGCCGCGGGCGTCGACGATCATGCGCCGATCCGGTCGAGCAGCAGGCGCAGGGCGACGCGCACGCCTTCGAGGCGGATGGCCTCGCGACCGAGGTCGCCGAAACGATGCTCGGCGTGGATCAGGCCGGACGGGCCCGATGCGGCGAAGTGGACAAGGCCCACCGGCTTCCCGTCGGAGCCGCCGCCCGGGCCCGCGATCCCGGTGATCGCGACCGAGACGGCGGCGGCCGAGCGGCGGACGGCGCCCTCGGCCATGGCGCGGGCGACAGGTTCGGAGACCGCGCCGTGGGCCTCGATCAGGCCGGCGGGGACGCCCAGCATCTCGCTCTTGGCGGCGTTGCTGTAGGTCACGAAGCCGCGTTCGACCGCCGCCGAGGAACCGGGGATGGCGGTCAGGGCGCCCGCGACCAGGCCGCCGGTGCAGCTTTCGGCCAGGGCGATCAACAGGCTCCGCGCGATGGCCGCTTCGACCACCCGCCGGGCCAGTGCGTCAATATCATCGGGGAACATCGGGCAGGGGCCTTCCGAAGGGGCGGCGAGTCGGTCCAGGGTGGGGCAAGGCGCCCGCTGACGGCGCCAGCATACGGGGCGGGCATGAGCGACACCACCGGGGACACGGCGATCGAGGCGGGCGCGCCGGACAAGCCGGCCGATCGGCTGACGCCGATGCTGTTCGCCCTCGCCATCTTCACCTCGGCCTCGCTGGTGTTCGTGGTCCAGCCGATGGTGACCAAGCTGGTCCTGCCCATGCTGGGCGGATCGCCGGCGGTGTGGAACACGGCGATGGTCTTCTTCCAGACCGCCCTGCTGGCCGGCTACGCCTACGCCCACGTCCTGCAGAAGGTCGGATCGATCAGGACCCAGGTGGCGATCCATCTGGGCCTGCTGGTGCTGGCCGGGCTGTTTCTGCCGCTGCGAGTCAACGGCTGGCTGGGAGACCCCGACCCATCGGCGCCCGTCGGCTGGCTGCTGGCGACCCTGGCCCTGTCGGTGGGCGCGCCGTTCGCCGTCCTGTCGGCGACGGCTCCGCTGCTGCAGGCCTGGTACGCGCGGGTGCGCGCCGGCTACGCCGACGGGAAAAATCCCTATGTGCTGTACGCCGCCTCGAACCTCGGCAGCTTCCTGGCGCTGCTGTCCTATCCGGCCCTGATCGAGCCGCTTGCGACCCTTTCGGGCCAGCGGTGGGGCTGGAGCGGCGGCTACGCCGCCTTCATGCTGATGATCGTCGCCCTCGCCCTCGTGGTCTGGCGCCGCCGGCTGGACCGCACGGCCGAGCCCGCCCGGCTGGCGGCCAGTCCGCCCATGACGCTGCGCGAGAAGGTCGTTCTGGTGCTGCTGGCCGCCGCGCCGTCCAGCCTGATGCTGGGGGTGACCTCGCACCTGTCGACGGACGTGGCCTCGGCGCCCTTCCTGTGGGTGGCGCCGCTGGCCCTGTATCTGCTGACCTTCGTCATCGCCTTCCAGAACAGGCCGTGGATCCCGTTGACGACGACCCTGCCGGTGCAGGCGGCGATCGGGGCGGTCTGCGTGCTGACCGTGGCCTTCCGCTCGTCGAACTGGAGCATGGCCTTCGCCATCCACCTGATCGCCTTCTTCTTCGCCGCCCTGATGTGCCACCAGCTGCTGGCGGCGCGGCGGCCGGCGCCGGACCGGCTGACGGAATTCTATCTGCTGATGTCGCTGGGCGGCGTGGTCGGCGGCGCCTTCACCGCCCTGGTCGCGCCGGTCATCTTCAACATGGTCTGGGAGTATCCGCTGGTCCTGGTGCTGGTCGGCCTGGCCCGGCCGTGGGGCAGGGGGCCGCTGAACGCGACCCAAACGGGCATCCTCCTGGCCGCCGCCGTCGTGGCGGCCTCGCCCGTGCTGCTGTCGCTGTGGCTGAACAGCAACGACGGGGCGCGGGCGGCCTTCTACGCCACCTCGCCGTTCCAGATGGGCCAGCTGGCCATGATCATCCTGTTGCCGGCGGCCATCTGCGCCTTCCTCCTGCGCGACCGGGCGCTGGCCTTCACCGCCATCCTGCTGATGATCACCCTGTCGTCGCAGTGGATCGCGCGCGGCTATGACTGGAGCTGGTCGGGGCGCAGCTTCTTCGGCGTCATGCGCGTGGCCAATTCGCCCGATCCGCGGCTGGGCGGCGACGTTCATGTGCTGATGCACGGCACGACCCTGCACGGGGCCCAGGCGCGGGATCCGCGCTTCGACTGCGTGCCGACGCTGTACTACGCCCCCGCCACCCCCATCGGTCAGGCGGCCGAGATGGTCGAACGGCGGGGTCCGGCCCGGATCGGCGTCGTCGGCCAGGGCTCGGGCGCCATGGCGACCTACCGTCGGGCCGAGGATTCGATGACCTTCTTCGAGATCGATCCGATGGTCGACCGGCTGTCGCGGGACCCGGCCTGGTTTACCTACATCTCGCACTGCGCCGCGGGACCGATCGACACCGTTCTGGGGGACGCGCGCCTGACCCTGGCGAAGCAGCCGGCGGGATCGTACGACCTGCTGATCATCGACGCCTTCTCGTCCGACGCCGTGCCGACCCACCTGCTGACGGCCGAGGCCATCGCCGGCTATCTCAAGCTGCTCAAGCCGGACGGCGTGGTGGTGCTGCATCTGTCGAACCGCAACCTCGACATCACCCTTCCGGCCGTCGCGGCCGCCCAGGCCCTGGGCAGGCCGAGCCTGCACCAGATCTACTATGAGGGGGATGCGACCCCGGAGATGGCCGAGGCCTCGACCGAGGCCCTGATCCTGTCGCCGACGCCCGAGGGACTGGCGGACTTCCGCGCCGATGCGCGCTGGAAGCAGCCTCTGCCGACGACGGTCCGGCCATGGACGGACGACTACGTCAACCTGTTCGGCTCGCTGTGGCGGAGCATGTTCCCGCCGGCGGAACGGCCGCTCTAGGCGGGCAGCTCGATCGTCGCCAGGGCCTGGGCGGCCAGGCCTTCGCCCCGGCCGGTGAAACCCATGGCCTCGGTCGTGGTGGCCTTGACGCTGACCGCATCGAGCGGAAGCGACAGGATGCCGGCGAGGCGCTCGCGCATGGCCTGACGGTGCGGCTTCACCTTGGGCCGTTCGCAGATCAGGGTCACATCGACGTTGACGAGCCGGCCGCCCCGCGCGGTCAGCCGTTCCACGGCGTGGACCAGGAAGCGGTCCGAAGCGGCGCCCTTCCATTGCGGATCGGTGGGCGGGAAATGGTCGCCGATGTCGCCGTCGCCCATGGCCCCGAGGATGGCGTCGGTCAGGGCGTGCAGTCCGGCGTCGGCGTCGGAATGGCCGATCAGCGTCTGGTCGTGGGGGATTTCCACGCCGCACAGCCAGACCGAGGTCCCGGGCCCCCAGCGGTGGGCGTCGAAGCCCTGACCCACCCGGATCTGGCGGGGAATGAGCGCTTCGGCCATGGCGAAATCCTCGGGGAAGGTCAGTTTCATCAGCCGCGCGTCGCCCTCGACGATGCGGACGCGGCCGCCGGCGCGCTCCAGCACGGCGGCCTCGTCGGTGGCGGGTTCGGCGTCGGGCCAGGCGGCACAGGCGTCGACGATGGCCTGATAGCGGAAGGCTTGCGGAGTCTGGGCGCGCCACAGGCCGTCGCGCTCGACCGCGCCTGCGACAAGTCCGCCCGCCGCGCGGCGCAGGCTGTCGGCGACGGGCAGGGCGGGCAGGGCGCCGTCGGCATGGTCGAGAGAGTCGATGAGGCGATGGATGACGTCGGCGCCGAGCAGCGGCCGGGCGGCGTCGTGGATCAGGACGGGACGGTCGCCGGGGCCGCCGAGGGCCTGCAGGCCGCTTCGGACCGAAGCTGCGCGGGTGTCGCCGCCCGTGGCCAGCCGCCAGCCCGAAAGACCGGCGAGGGCGGTCTGCGCCTCGGCTTCCGCGCCAGCGGAGACCACGACCACCAGATCCTGGGCGCCGGCCTTCAGCAGGGCCTCGACCGACCAGCGGACGACCGGCTTGCCGGCCAGCAACCGCCACTGCTTGGCCCCTCCGGCGCGGGAGCCGGAGCCGGCGGCGACCACGATGGCGGCGAAGGCGGGCGCGGCCGGGACCGGAGCGGGATGCGTCATCCCCGGCCTTCTAATCGCCGCGGTTGCGCTTGACGAGGGGCCGCGACGGCGCGGAAAGGGTCCGATGGCTGCAGGGATACAGATCGGCGACGTGTGGGTGCCCGGACGGGTGCTGACCGCGCCCATGACCGGGATCACCGACCTTCCGTTCCGGCGGCTGGCCTCGCGGCTGGGCGCGGCCTATGTCGCGACCGAGATGGTGGCTTCGGCCGAACTGGCGCGGGGCCGTCCGGACGTGGTGCGGCGCGCGGCCGTGGGCGAGGGCCTGCCCCTGACCGTGATCCAGCTGGTGGGCCGCGACCCGGCGACCATGGCCGAGGGCGCGCGCATGGCCGAGGCGGCCGGCGCCGACATCATCGATCTGAATTTCGGTTGCCCGGCCAAGGAGGTCACGGGCTCGGCCTGCGGCTCGGCCCTGATGCGCACCCCCGACCTCGCCTGCCGGCTGATGCAGGCGGCGGTCGAGGCGACCAGCCGGCCGGTCACGGTCAAGATGCGCCTGGGCTGGGACGACGCGCATCGCAACGCCCCTCTGTTGGCGAAGCGGGCCGAGGAGATCGGCGTCCGGGCCGTCACCGTCCACGGAAGAACCCGGGCGCAGTTCTATACGGGCCAGGCGGACTGGATGGCGGTGGGCGAGGTCAAGGCCGCTGTAAGCATCCCCGTCATCGTCAACGGCGACATCGTGACCGCCGACGATGCGCGCGAGGCGCTGCGGCAGTCGGGCGCTGACGCCCTGATGCTGGGCCGCGGCGTGTACGGACGCCCCTGGCTGGCGGCGCACATGGAGCGGGCGCTGGCCGACGGGACGGTGCTGCTGGAGCCGGAGCGGGAAGAGCGGCTGGACATCGTGATCGAACACCTGAGGGCTTCGGTCGCCTTCTACGGCCTGCCGCTGGGGCTGAAGATGTTCCGCAAACATCTGGGCTGGTACGTCGAACAGGCGCCCTGGCCCGAGAGTGCGGCCGAGCGGCGGGCCGCGAAATCCCGCCTCTGCAGGCTGGAGACTCCCGAATCCGTCGAGCGCGACCTGGCCGCGCTCTGGCGACCGGTGACGCATTCCGGCAACTCGGTTGTTGATATTCAGCCACAGTTGGCGGAAGCTGGCGCTACATGACGGAAACGCCGCTCTCCGACGCAGAACCCGGACCCGCCGCTGAGCGACGCGGCGCGGTTCGCTGGTTCGCCGGCTGGTCGGAGGAGCGGCGGCGCAACGTCTTCCTTGTCGCCTACACCCTCGCCTTCCTGATCACGATCGCCGCCATCTGGCTGGTCGCAGTGGCCCCGGGCAGCAGCGGCGAGGGCGCGCGGGCGAGCGCCAGCCAGGCCGTGCTGGTCATCCTGGGCGCCAATCTGTTTCTGATCGGCGGACTGGCCGTGGTGGTGGGGCGGCGGGCGCTGTCCCTGTTCCGGCGCCGCACCGACGCGGGGGCGCGCCTGCACTTGCGGTTCGTGACCCTGTTCTCTCTGGTTGCCCTGGTGCCGGCGGTTCTGATCGCCCTGGTGTTCGGCGTGCTGGTCAACCGCGGCGTGGACCAGTGGTTCAGCGATAATGTCCAGTCGGCGGTCAAGAACGGGGCCCTGATCGGCAAGGCTTACCTAAAGGATGTGTCTGCCGAAATGGACGGCGATCTGCGGGTCATATCGGACCAGCTGGTCGGGGCCCGACCGCTGTTCGAGAACCGCATCCAGTTTTCCGACGCCCTGACCCAGATCGCCGAGCTGTTCGGCTATCCGGCCATCTATGTTCTCGGTCCCGAGGGCGAAGTCCTGGCCAGCGGCGAGGCGCCCGACGCGCCGCCCTATGTCGCGCCGCCGCGCGACGTGCTGGAAGCTGCGGCCGAGGGCGGGCAGCCGCCGCAGCAGGTGACGGAGAACCCGGACGCCGTGCGGTCCCTGATCGCTCTGCCGGAGTACGGCGACGCCTATCTGTATCTGGTCAGACCCCTCAAGGACGGGCTGATCGCCCAGATGCGCAACGGCGAGGAATCGATCATCGCCTATCGCGAGGCGCAGCAGAGCCGGCAACGCATCCAGGCCGCCTTCGCCCTGAGCTACGTCGAGACGGCCCTGCTGGTGCTGGTGGGCGCCATCTGGCTGGGCATGGGGGCGGCCAGCGCCATCTCGGCGCCGATCGGGCGGCTGGTCGAGGCGGCCGACCGGGTCGCGGCCGGCGACCTGACGGCGCGGGTCGACGGCGAGGACGGTCCGGGCGAGATCAAGACCCTGTCGGCGGCCTTCAACCGCATGACCGGCGATCTGGAAGCGCAGCAGGCGGCGCTGAGGGCCGCCAGCGAGGAGGCGACGGGCCGCAGCCGGTTCATCGAGACCGTGCTGTCCGGCGTGTCCGCGGGCGTGATCGGCCTGGACCGACAGCGCCGCGTCTCGGCCATCAACGACAGCGCCGTGGAGCTTCTGGCCATCCGCGACGCCGACATCATTGGCCGCCCGCTGGGCGAGGTCTCGCCCGAGCTCAGCGAACTGGCGGGTCGGGCCGAGGCCCATATCGAGGAAGAGATCGACGTCACGCTGGAAGGCGAGACCCGCCGGCTGCGCGTGCGTATCGAGGGCGGGGTCGGCGGCGAGATGGTGCTGACCTTCGACGACATCACCCGGCTTGTGACCGCCCAGCGGAACGCCGCCTGGCGCGACGTGGCGCGGCGGATCGCGCATGAGATCAAGAACCCCCTGACGCCGATCCAGCTGTCGGCCGAGCGGCTGCGGCGGCGCTATCGCAGCCAGGTGGTGGACGATGTCGAGGTGTTCGATCGCTGCACCGAGACCATCATCCGCCAGGTCGGCGACATCGGACGGATGGTGGACGAGTTCTCGGCCTTCGCCCGCATGCCGGCGCCGCGCTTCACCGCCGCCGATCCGGCCGAACTGCTGCGCGAGGCGGTCTTCGCCCAGCGCGTGGCGGCGGCCGACATCGGCGTCGAGCTGCTGGAGCCCCTGCCCAAGGCGGTGCTGCACGCCGATCGCCCCATGATCGGCCAAGCCCTGACCAACATCCTCAAGAACGCCGGAGAGGCCGTGGCGGCGCGCCGCGCGATCGCGCCGCGCGAGACCGACGACAAGGGTCCCGGCATTTCAGCGCGGCTGACGGTCGAGGACGACACCGCGACCTTCGTCATCGAGGACGACGGCATGGGCCTGCCCGCCAAGGACCGCGACCGGCTGACCGAACCCTATGTGACGACCCGCGAGAAGGGCACCGGCCTGGGCCTGGCGATCGTCAAGCGCATCTGCGAGGAGCACGGCGGCGAGCTGAAGCTGGCCGATGCGGAAACCCTTTCGGGCGCCCGCGTGTGCCTGATCTTCCCCCTCAAATCCCAACCCAAATCGACCGGCGCGGCCGGGGCGAAGGACGCGAAGGCGTCCCGATCCCCCGCCATTCCGGCCGCCGAATAGCGAGGCGATATGCGATCCACGGGAGCCGATATTCTGGTCGTCGACGACGAGGCCGACATCCGCGAACTGGTCTCGGGCCTGCTCGAGGACGAGGGCCACGCCGTGCGCGTGGCCTCGAACTCGGACGAGGCCCTGGCCGCGATCCGGGCGCGCAAGCCGTCGCTGGCGCTGCTGGACATCTGGATGCAGGGCGGCGGTCTGGACGGGCTCGAGCTGCTGGACGTCATCAAGGAGCTGGATCCCGACCTGCCGGTGGTCATGATCTCGGGCCACGGCAATATCGAGACGGCGGTCACGGCGCTGCAACGCGGCGCCTATGACTTCATCGAAAAGCCGTTCAAGTCCGACCGGCTGGTGGTCGTGGTGCAGCGCGCGCTGGAGGCCACTTCGCTGAAGCGGGAGAACCGCAGGCTGCGCGCCCAGGTGGCGGCGCCCACGGGCTTCATTGGCCGGTCGGCCGCGGCCCAGGCCCTGCGCAGCACCATCGCCAAGGTGGCGCCGGCCAACAGCCGGGTTCTGATTTCGGGCCCGCCGGGCTCGGGCAAGGAACTGGTCGCGCGCCAGATCCACGAAGCCAGCGCGCGGGCCAGGGGCGAGTTCGTGGCCATCGCCGCCGCGGGCATGACTCCCGAGCGGCTGGACCTTGAACTGTTCGGCGAAGAGGGCGTCGACGGCCGTCCGCGCAAGATCGGCGTGTTCGAACGGGCCCATAACGGCACCCTGTATCTCGACGACGTCGGCGACATGCCGCGCGAGAGCCAGAGCCGGGTGCTGCGCGTCCTGGTCGAGCAGCGTTTTCGCCGCGTCGGCGGCGAACAGGACGTGCAGGTCGACATCCGCGTGGTCACCTCGACCTCGCGCGACCTGAAGCAGGAGATCGCCGAGGGCCGGTTCCGCGAGGACCTGTTCCACCGGCTGAACGTGGTGCCCATCCGGGTGCCGGCCCTGTCCGAGCGGCGCGAGGACATCCAGGAGCTGATCGACTATTTCATCGACACCCTGTCGTCGTCGCAGGGGCTGCCCCGGCGGCGGCTGGGCGACGACGCCATCGCCGTGCTGCAGGTCCATCCCTGGCCGGGCAATGTCCGCCAGCTGCGCAACAACGTCGAGCGGCTGCTGATCCTGGCCACGGGCGACATCAACGAACCGATCAGCGCCGACATGCTGCCGCAGGAGGCGACCAACGCCAATTCCACCGGCACCCTCGGCGGTGAACGCATCATCGCCCTGCCGCTGCGGGAGGCGCGCGAAGTGTTCGAGCGCGAATATCTGGCGGCGCAGATCATGCGGTTCGGCGGAAACATCTCGCGCACGGCGGCCTTCATCGGCATGGAACGGTCGGCCCTGCACAGAAAACTCAAGTCGCTGGGCGTATCGCCGTCGCGGGGCGGCGAGGAAGACATCGAAGAGGTCATCGAGGAATGAGCCGCGTCGCCTACGTCAACGGCCAGTACCAGCCGCACGGCCAGGCCGTGATCCATGTCGAGGATCGCGGCTTCCAGTTCGCCGACGGCGTCTACGAGGTCTGGTCGGTGTTCGACGGCCGTATGGCCGATTTCGACGGCCATATGACCCGCCTGCACCGCAGCCTGAATGAACTACGCATTCCGATCCCGATGACGCGTGAAGCTCTGGCCCGGGTGCTGAACGAGACGGTGCGCCGCAACCGGGTGCGCGAGGGGCTGGTCTATCTGCAGGTGACACGCGGCACGGCGCGCCGCGACCATCCGTTCCCGCCCGAGGGCACGGCGCCCAGCGTGGTCGTCACCGCCCGCTCGTTGCCGCTGTCGAAAGGCAATGCGGCGGCGAAGAAGGGGGTGGCCGTGGTCACCCATCCCGACATCCGCTGGGGCCGCTGCGACATCAAGACCGTCGGCCTGCTTCCCAACGTCCTGGCCAAGCAGGCGGCGAAGGAGAAGGGCGCGGCCGAGGCATGGATGGTCGATGAGATGGGTCTGGTCACCGAGGGCTCGTCCACCAACGCCTGGATCGTCGACGAGAACGGCAAGCTGAGAACGCGGGACGCCCAGTCCAACATCCTGCGCGGCATCACCCGCGCGGCGGTGCTCAAGCTGATCGCGGAAGAGGGGCTGGAATTCGAGGAACGGGCCTTCAGCGTCGACGAGGCCAAGCGTGCGAAGGAGGCCTTCTATACCTCCGCCAGCGGCTTCGTCATGCCGGCCGTGTCGATCGACGGGACGAAGATCGGCAATGGCAAGCCGGGCCCGATCGCGACCCGGCTGCGGACCCTGTATCTGGATCAGGCGATCCGCGACGCGATCTAGGCGTTGCGGCCCCGCAGGGGCGGCGTCTAAGGTGAGGGGCCGGACATCCGATCCAGCCCCGCGCCGCTCCCCCTCGGCCGGAGAACAAGCAAGAACAGGCTGAACCTGCCATGTCGCAAGACAAGTCCAAGAACCTTCAGGACACCTTCCTCAACAGCGTCCGCAAGACCAAGACGCCGCTGACCATATTCCTGGTCAACGGGGTCAAGCTGCAGGGCATCGTGACCTGGTTCGACAACTTCTGTGTGCTGCTGCGCCGCGATGGCCAGTCGCAGCTGGTCTACAAACACGCCATCTCGACCATCATGCCGTCCGCGCCCGTGCAGCTGTACGAGCCGGAAGCCGACGAGGACTGAGCGCGCCTTTTCTGGCCGTCACCCTCGGGCTTGACCCGAGGGTCGGGCGTGGTGCGTCTGTCCGTCAGGGATGGCCCGAGGGCCGGCGACTTCCTATCTGTCGATCAGCACCACAACATCCGATCCTCGGGTCAAGCCCGAGGATGACGCCTTTGAAAGCAGCACAACAAACTTGACGTCCAGACACATCGACCACGCCGTCCCGCTGATCCGGGCCGTCGTCATCCACCCTGAACGATCGGGCGCCGGCGCGAACGAAAGCTCGCGCCAGTCCGTGGAGCGTCTGGAAGAGGCCGTCGGCCTCGCCCGGGCGCTGGACCTCGACGTGCGCGCCGAGGAGATCGTGCGCATCCGCAAGCCGACGCCCGCCACCCTGTTCGGGACCGGCAAGGTCGAGGAGCTGGCCGCCCTGGTGCGCGCGGCCGAGGCCGAGGCCGTGGTCGTCGACGACGACCTGTCCCCGGTGCAGCAGCGCAATCTGGAGAAGGCCTGGGACTGCAAGGTCATCGACCGCACCGGCCTGATCCTGGAAATCTTCGGCCGTCGCGCGCGGACCAAGGAAGGCCGGCTGCAGGTCGAGCTCGCGCGGCTGGACTATGAGAAGTCGCGGCTGGTCCGGACCTGGACCCACCTGGAGCGTCAGCGCGGCGGTTCGGGAACGATGGGCGGCCCCGGCGAGACCCAGATCGAACTGGACCGGCGCATGATCGCCGACCGGATCGTCAAGCTGAAGGGCGAGCTTGAGGAGGTGCGCCGCACGCGCGGCCTGCACCGCAAACAGCGCCAGAAGGTCCCGTTCCCGTCGGTGGCCCTGGTCGGCTATACCAACGCCGGCAAGTCGACGCTTTTCAACCGGCTGACCGGCTCGGACGTCGTGGCGAAGGACCTGCTGTTCGCCACCCTCGACACCACCCAGCGCACCATCCGCCTGCCGCAGGGCCGGCCGGCGATCGTGGCCGACACCGTCGGCTTCATCTCCGACCTGCCGCACGAACTGGTCGAGAGCTTCCGGGCGACGCTGGAGGAGGTGGGCGAGGCCGACCTGATCCTGCACGTCCGCGACATCGCCTCACCCGACAGCGGGGCCCAGGCGAAGGACGTGGAGGCGGTGCTGAAACAGATCGAGACGCCGGAGGGCAAGACGCGCCGCATCCTTGAGGTCTGGAACAAGACCGACCTGCTGGCCGACGACGTCCGCGAGGCCGTGCTGGGTCAGGCCGAGCGACTGTCCCGCGACGGCAAGGCGGTCGCGGTCTCGGCCTGGACCGGGGAGGGGATCGAGACCCTGCGCGAGACCATCGCCGGTCTGATCGACGACGATCCGGAGACGGAACTGGTGCTGGATCCGTCACAGGGCGAGGCGCTGGCCTGGCTGTACGAGAACGGCCGCGTCACCGGCCGCGAGACGGACGACGAGGGCCGGACGCATGTGGTGGTGCGGCTGCACCCTGCGGCGCTGGGGCGGTTCGAGCGGCAGTTCGGGTAGGAGGTTCAGGCAATGGAAAATGTCCCGGTCAACACTTGGTTTCCGGCGCTTACGCTAGCTCTGGGCTTCATTTTTGCCATGGCCGCAGATGCCTTAAAGGATCGTCGGCAGGGAAAGCGCGAACGAGAGGCAAGGGAGTTCAACCGCCGCGAAGCAATCGGCCTTCGTCGCATAGATTTTCAACGAGAAGCGCTAGTCGACCTTCTGGACCAAATATCAAAGCTGGCTCGCTTTTGCGGGTCCTCTCACTACCAACAGGTGATGGGTGCCCGCGCGACCGGCACGTGGGGCGCGATTAAACTGACAGAGGACGTGAACGAAGGCTTTCGAGCAACACAGGCAGCCATAAGCACAACCTATATTAGGGTTCACGATGATGTTGTCCGTGAGCGCACGGAGGTATTCAAGGGTGCGTGTGTGACCGCCGTGATGGCTCCCAGCGAAGCTGAGTCCTTCCAAGCGTTCGTAGCCATGCAGAAGGCGCTCGATGAGCTGAGCGATCGAATCGGTCAGGTGCTTCGGTCGTTGGATTCCGACGAAGACGAGATCGTCGGTAAGTAGGCATTCACCCTCGCTCCGCCGCCTTCGCCGCGTCCCACAGTCCGTCCATCTCCGCCAGATCGCTCTGCTCCGGCGAGCGTCCGTCCTTCGCCAGTTCCGCCTCGATAAACCCGAATCGCCGCACGAATTTCGCATTAGCCCCGCGCAGCGCGTCCTCGGGCTCGACCCCCAGCTTCCGCGCCAGGTTGGCGACCACGAACAGCAGGTCGCCGACCTCGTCGCGGGCCTTGTCCATATCCCCGGCGGCGATCTCCACCCGCAGTTCGGCGACCTCCTCGTCCAGCTTGTCGAAGACCTCGTCGGTCGAGGGCCAGTCGAAGCCGACGCGGGCGGCGCGTCTGGTCAGTTTGGCGGCGCGGGCGAGGGCGGGCAGGCCGACGGGAACGTCGTCCAGCACGCCGTGCTGGGCTTTCGCCACGCGTTCGGCGGCCTTGATGTCCTCCCAGCGCGCCTTCTGGGCCGCGCCATCCGGCTTCGCGGCCTCACTTGGGCCGTTGGGACCGAAGACGTGCGGGTGGCGGCGTTCCAGCTTGTCGGCGATGGCCTCAGCCACGTCGTCGAAGGCGAACAACCCCTGTTCCTCGGCCATGCGGGCGTGGAAGACGACCTGGAACAGCAGGTCTCCGAGCTCGGACTTGAGCTCGTCCATGTCGCCGCGCTCGATGGCGTCGGCGACCTCATAGGCTTCCTCCAACGTGTAGGGGGCGATGGTGGCGAAGGTCTGCTCCACGTCCCACGGACAGCCGCCGACGGGGTCGCGCAGCCGGGCCATGATGGCGGTCAGTCGGTCGATGGGCGTCATGCGGGCTCCGCGGCCGGATCGGTCGCCGCGCCGTCGCGGGCCTCCAGCGCCTTGCGGATCTCGTCATGGCGCGCGGGGGTCAGGGGATAGCCCTTCAGCACCAGGGCCGCGGCGGCCAGCAGCAGGCCGGGCACGAGGATGAACAGGATCTGCAGCGTCAGCAGCGACATCTCGCTGTTGCCCCCGACGCCCGGAATGGCGCGGAAGCCGACGGCCTGCAGGACCAGATAGGGGATCAGGGCCACGACATGACCGATCTTGGTCGTGGCCGACAGGATGGAGAACATCAGGCCGGTGCGGTCCACGCCCGTCTCCAGCCGCACCTCGTCGCCCGCGTCGGCCATCATCGCCCGCAGCAGGAACAGGCCGGCGGCATAGGGCAGACCGGCGATGAACATGGCGACCGCCGTCAGGGCGAAATTGCCGCCCGGGACCAGGGTCGCGCCGATGTAGAAGACCGCGAAGATCAGGCTGGCGGTGGCCAGGGCCCTGTCCTTGCCGATCCTGGTCGCCAGCCAGGCCCAGAACGGCGCCCCGACCAGTCCGGCGACGAAATAGAACAGCATGAACAGCGACGCCTGGGTGTGGTCGTAGCCCTTGATCTGGCCGAAGAAGAAGAACAGCAGCGAGCCGGTGATGCCCGGCGCCACGCCCAGCAGCAGGTCGGCGAACAGCAGTTTGCGCACCGTCTTCTTGGCGAACAGCCCGAGGTAGGCCCTCGGCCCGCCGTGCGGGGCGGCGCCGGCGTTGACCGGCTCGGGCACGACGAACATGGCCAGGCCGATGGTGACGGGCAGGGCGATCATGATGGCCCAGCCCATGATGCGCACGCCGGCGGCGTAGTCGCCGAGGCCGGTCTTCACCACCACCGTCGGCAGGATCAGGATCAGGATCACGCCGATGATGTTGAACACCTGCCACCAGCCGTAGACGCGGCTGCGCTGGTCGTATTGCGGCGCCAGCACCGAGGCCCAGCCGAGCTGGCCGAGGGTCCCGATCGAGAAACCGAGATAGAGCACCAGCAGCCAGCCGAAGAGGTAGGCCGCGCCGGCGCCCGGCTGGACCACCACGAACATCATCAACGCCGACAGCATCAGGATCGGGGTCGAGATCGCCATCCACGGGCGGTAGCGGCCCCATTTCGTCTTGGTGCGGTCCATGCCCCAGCCGATGAAGGGGTCGAAGACGATGTCGATCAGCCTGACCGCCATGAAGACGGCGGCGACCACGCCCAGCTCCAGCCCCACATAGGTGGCGTAGAACTCCGGCAGGGTCACGGGCAGCGCCACCCCGAAGGCCGCCAACGGAAGGCAGGGGCCCGAGAAGGCCGCCAGAACGGCGTTGGAGCGGCGGGCGGGAGCAGCTGGGGCGACGTCTGTCATGACGAGTCCATGGGCGTCGGCCCCTGAGTCGGCCGCGGCTTCACCATGCCGGTTTTTGAGGCGCGACGCATGACCCGGAAGGGAGTCGCATGATGTCGTGCCTGTCGAGGTATCGCGACGCCGATTGTAACGGTTGTCTTCGGCGAATTGTATCGGTCCCCGATCGCCGTTCCGACGTGACCTCTTGCCGTGGCCCGCGAGCTGGGGCTTCCTTGGCCTATGGGCACGTTCCGCGTAATCCTGAGCCTGCTCGTCCTGGGCGCCGCTGCAGCGCTCGCACCGGCCCGGGCCATGGCGCAGCAGGCCGAGGTCTGCGACGCGGAGTCCGTCGAATGGGCGGGGCCGGCCCTCGCCAACAGCCAGTCCTGGCAGCGGATGGAATGGGCGCCGTTCGGACCGACCGAATACGGGTGGGAGACCTATCTGCCGCTGGTCCAGCACGAGCTGGGAACCGGCTGCGCGCCGGGCTCTCCGGTGTTCGCGCGGCGCCTGGCGGAGTTCCAGTTCGGGCACGGCCTGCCGGCGACCGGCTGGTTCGACGCCGCGACCTTCCAGACCTTCCGCGGTCTGTGGCAGGAGCGGCGGCCCTTCGTCATGTCGCGGGTGCGCGAGGAGCCGTGCCCCGATCCGCCGCCGCTTTACCAGCTGGGCTATCTGGTCGAATCGGAAGAACACGCCGACCGCCTGACCCGGCTGTTGCGGCGCGACGTGCTGGACGCCTATCGCCGTCTGGTCGCCGCCGCCCGGGCCGAGGTGCCGGAGGTCGCGACCAACCCGGAGCTGCTGCAAATCTTTTCCGGCTTCCGCGACCCCGAGGCTGACGCCGCCCGCTGCGCCGCGTCGGGCAATTGCGATGGTTTGAGGCGGGCGGTGTGTTCCCCGCATCGGACGGGGACGGCGGTGGACCTCTATGTCGGACAACTGGCCGGGCTGGGAGTCGACAACACCTCGGCGGCCAGCCGGCTGCACATGACGCGGACTCCGACCTACCGCTGGCTGGTCCGGAACGCGAGGCGGTTCGGCTTCACCCCCTATGTCTATGAACCCTGGCACTGGGAGTGGATCAGTCCGACCGGCGGCTACGCCGGGCAATGATCCGCCTTCTGACAGCCGGCGAGCGGGGGCTGGCGCGCGAAGCGTTCGGCGCCGCCCTGGACCTCGATCCCATCCGCTTTCTGCAGTCGCCCGGTCCGTTCGACCGGGCCTTCGTCGCAGGACGGTGGTTCAGGTGGGACTGGATCGTCTGGCCGCGCAGGACCCTCCCGGCGGACATCGCCGCGACGCCGTTGGGGCTGCAGGCGACCTTCATCCACGAACTGACCCATGTCTGGCAGGCCCAGCAGGGGGTGAACCTGCTGACCGGCAAGCTGAGGGCCGGGGACAAGCCGTCGGCGTATGAATACCCGACCGGCATGGACTGCGCCTGGGGCGATCTGAACATCGAGCAGCAGGCGATGGTGGTCGAGCACCGATTCCGCCGGATGCGCGGCCAGAAGACGCCGGCCGACCTGGCCTTCTACGATCGCGTCTGTCCGATCAACCGGCCTAAATCATAAGGCCGGCGACGATCTCCAGCTTGTTGCCGTCGGGATCCAGCAGCACGGCGCCGTAGTAGTCCGGCGCAATGTCCGGATGTTCGCCCGCCGGCCGCAGAACCGTCGCGCCATTGGAAAGGGCGGCGGCGCAGGCGGCGTCGACGGCGGCCCGGCTGTGGGCGGTGAAGGCGACATGACTCCCCAGGCCGGAGATTCGGTCGCCGCTGACGGGATAGAGGTAGAATTGGCTGGTCTCGCCACCCGGACCGAACGCCAGCTCCGCCTCGGTCGCCGTGGTCTCGCCATGGCCCAGCGGCCCCAGGAAGGCGGCGTAGAACCGACGGGCCGCGTCCAGATCGCGAACGCCCAGGGACAAATGATCGAACATGCTTCCAACTCCCGGCCAAGCTTTCCGCATCTGGGGAGACGGTCGGGCGTGTGCAAGATTCCGCCGCGGCCCTTGCGGCTCATCGTATGAGAACCACGTTGAGCACAGAGACTGTTACGGAACAGTGCGCGTGTTCATGGAGAGCGTCATGCTTCGGATTTCCGTTCCCCGTCGCCCAACCCGCAGCCGCCCCGGGACGACCGGCTGATGCGCCGTCCTGCAATCTTCTTTGGTCACGGCTCGCCGATGAACGCGCTGGGCGGTTCCTGTGCGGACGCCTGGCGAGCAGTCGGGGCGGCGATCGGCAAGCCGAAAGCCGTGGTCATGGTCTCCGCCCACTGGGAGACCAACGGGCTGGGCGTGACGGCCCAGGCGCGGCCCGAAACCATCCATGATTTCGGCGGTTTCCCTGATGAACTGCATGCGATGCAGTATCCGGCCCCGGGTTCGCCGGAACTGGCGGCCCGCGTTTCCGAGTTGACCGGCGCGAGGCCGACGACGCAGTGGGGACTGGACCACGGGACCTGGTCGGTGCTGACCCACGTCTGGCCCGGGGCCGACGTGCCGGTGGTGCAGCTGTCCCTCAACCGCCAGCTCGACGCGCAGGGGCATTTCGACCTGGGCCGCAAGCTCTCGGTCCTGCGCGATGAGGATGTGGTGATCGCCGGCTCGGGCGACTTCGTCCACAATCTGCGGACCTGGAAACGGACCGGCGGCGACGCCTATCCGTGGGCCTCGAGCTTCAACGAGGCGGTGAAGTCGGCCTTGATGCGCGGTGACGACGCGGCGCTGATCGACTGGGTCGGTCTGGCGGAGGACGCGCAACTGAGCGTGCCGACCGATGAGCACTACCTGCCGCTGCTGTACGTCGCCGCCCAGCGCCTGCCGGGCGACGACGTCAGCTTCTTCAACGATGTCATCGAGGGGGGATCCATCTCGATGACGGGCGTGTGGATCGGTCAGGCGTAGGGCTTCTTGCGCATCGCAGCGTCGACGCTCCAGGGCCCCGGACCGGCGGCCATCAGATACAGGAAGACGAAGCAGTAGAGCGCGATCGTCTCGCCGCCGTTCAGGATGGGGAACAGGTTCTGCGTTCCGTGCACAACCCAGTAGCCGACGGCGCAGAAACCGGCGGCGAGGAAGGCGGCGGGACGGGTGAACAATCCCAGCGCCAGCAGCAGGCCCAGCGCCAGCTCGAATGGGCCCGAAAGACCCGCCAGGCTCAGACCGGGCGGCGGCAGGCCCTCGACCGCGGGAAAGCCCAGAACCTTGGCCGTGCCGTGCTCCAGCAAAAGCAGGCCGGAAACAATGCGAAGAACACTGAGAAGCTGCGGCTGATAACGCGAGACAGAATCGAACATGGGAAACCCTCCTTCTGATACCTACAGACTGAAACAGAGTCTGTTCCAGTTCAACGGCGAAGTTCAGGCGGCCTTGTCCACCTCGGCCATCTGCTGGATGCGGACGTAGTCGGTCTTGCCGGTGCCCAGGACCGGGACCTCGCCCACGCGCATGATCTTCTTGGGCACGGCCAGTTCGGGCGCGCCGTGGCTGCGGGCCCATTCGGCCAGGCGCGAGACGTCGGCGTCCTTGCGGTCGGTGACCAGCACCAGCTTCTCGCCCTTGCGGCTGTCGGGAATGGAGACCACCGCGTGGCGCGCGTCGGGCCAGACCGCGCTGGCCAGCCCCTCGACCGCGGTCAGCGACACCATCTCGCCCCCGATCTTGGCGAACCGCTTCACCCGGCCGAGGATGGAGACATAGCCGTCCTTGTCGATATCGACGATATCGCCCGTATCATGCCAGCCGCCGGGCAGCGGGTCGATCGACAGCGGGTCGTCAGACGCCAGATAGCCCTTCATGACATTGGGGCCGCGCAGATACAGGCGGCCACCTTCGGGAATGCCCTCGACGGGATCGATCCGCCATTCCAGGCCCGGCATCATCTGGCCGACGGTGCCGGGACGGTTGCGGTCGGGATGGTTCACCGCCACGACCGGCGCCGCTTCGGTCGCGCCGTAGCCTTCCAGCAGCTTGAGGCCGTGGAAGCGGGTGTTGAACAGGTGGTGGGTCTCGTCGCGGACGCGTTCGGCGCCGGCGACGACGAACTGCAGGGTGGCGAAGTCATCGGCGGCGGCCACCCGCGCGTACTGGTTCAGGAAGGTGTCGGTGGCGAACAGGATCGAGGCCTTCACCTCGGGCAGCAGTTCGACGATCTGTTTGGCGTGCAGCGGCGACGGATACTGGAACGCCTTCATCCCGTGCAGGATCGGCAGCAGGACGCCGCCGGTCAGGCCGAAACAGTGGAAGGTCGGCAGGGGATTGAACATCACCCATTCGGGCAGCAGGTCGATGTGCTGGGCCACCTGGCGGCAGTTGGCGACCAGGTTCCACTGGCTCAGCACCACGCCCTTGGGCGCGCCGAAGCTTCCCGAGGTGAACAGAACCACGCCCGGCGACGACGGCTCGGTCTTCGTCCGGAACCGTTTGGGCATCATCCCGGCCATCAGGCCGTAGACCTTGTCCTGGATGCCGATCGTCTTGCGCACGTCGTCCAGCCAGACGATCTCGGCGACCGTGCCCAGGTCCTCGACCAGATCGTCCAGCCTGGCCTGGGTGATGAAGCGTTTGGCGGTCAGGACCTTCTTCACGCCCGCGGCCCTGATCGCCGCCTTGATGTTGGCCTCGCCCGAGGTGAAATTCAGCATCACCGGCACGCGCCCATGGGCGTGCAGGCCGTAGTAGGTGACCACCACCCCCATGCTGGACGGCAGCAGGATGCCCACGCGCTCGGCGGGTTCGGTCATGGCGGCGATCTTGCGGCCCAGTACGAAGGCGGCGCGGATCAGGCCGGTGTAGGTGAGGGGCTTGCGATCCTGGTCCTCCAGAATTTCCTTGTCGCCGTACTTCTCGCGGGCCGCGATCAGGGCGTCGAAAATGGTCTGCTCGCCGGCCTTTATATCCAGGGGTACGCGCAAAACCATCCTCCGTGGGGCCCGGTTGGTCCCGGCCCGTTATGCTGAATGCGCAAACTAGGGCGGCGAAGCTCCGTTGAAAAGATACGTTACCCTGCGTGAGCCCCGGGGCCGCCTTGCCTTCGCCGCGCGGAAGGACGACATAGCGGTTTCGCACAGCCCGGAGCCCGCGACGCCTTGGTCACGCTGATCGACACCCTGACGAAGACGCCGGCCGAACTGCGTCACCCGGAAAAGCAGAACCGACCGGAAACGGCCGTGCTCAAGAAGCCCGACTGGCTGCGCGTCAAGGCGCCCGGATCGGGCCAGTACAATGCGACCCGGGCCATCGTGAAGGACAAGGGCCTCGTCACGGTCTGCGAAGAGGCCGCCTGCCCGAACATCGGCGAGTGCTGGAGCCAGAAGCACGCCACCCTGATGATCATGGGCGACACCTGCACGCGGGCCTGCGCCTTCTGCAACGTCAAGACGGGCCTGCCCCAGCCGCTGGACCCGCAGGAACCGGCCAAGGTCGGCCTGGCCGTCCATGAAATGGGCCTGAACCACGTCGTCATCACCAGCGTGGATCGGGACGACCTGTCCGACGGCGGCGCGGCCCATTTCGCCGAGGTGGTGCGCCAGATCCGCCTCCAGGCCCCGAACACCACGATCGAGATTCTGACGCCCGACTTCCTGCGCAAGGACGGAGCGGCGGAGGTGGTGATCGACGCCACGCCGGACGTGTTCAACCACAACCTCGAAACGGTGCCGCGGCTGTATCTGAAGATCCGGCCCGGAGCCCGCTACTTCCACAGCCTGCGTCTGCTGCAGATGGTCAAGGAGCGCGACCCGAACCAGTTCACCAAGTCCGGCATCATGGTCGGCCTGGGCGAGACCCGCGAAGAGGTCATGCAGGTGATGGACGACATGCGGTCCGCCGGCGTCGACTTCATCACCATCGGCCAGTACCTGCAGCCGACCCGGAAACACGCCGCCATCGACCGGTTCGTCACCCCGGAAGAGTTCAAGGCCTATGAGGCCATCGCCCGCGCCAAGGGCTTCCTGATGGTGTCCTCGTCGCCCCTGACCCGCAGTTCGCACCATGCGGGCGACGACTTCGCCCGGCTGAGGGCGGCGCGGCTGGCGCAGACCGGGCGGTGATGAGCGCTCGGCCCGTCGACCGAAGCCGCGTCACCGTTCCCCTTGCCCTCATACTCGCGGTCCTGAACTTGCCAATCCTCTGGTTTGGCTCGATGTGGGCGAGCGTACCCGAGCACCGCGCGACGCCGGACGGGGCCATTCCGGTTGTCACGCCCGACACCGCGCTGCCCTATTACCTTCTGATGGGGTTCGTAGTCGTTGCCCTGGTCGCGACCATTATTCTCCAGGCAAAGGATTTGAAGCGTGCGGCAGGTTGGACAGTGCTTCTCCAGTTGGTCCCGCTCATGCTCGCGTACGTTTGACGCCTGATGGCCGTCCACCGCGTCACCAAAATCCTGCCCTACACGCCCGCCCAGCTGGCCGCTCTGGTCGCCGATGTTCGCGTCTATCCCGAGTTCGTGCCCTGGGTGACCGCCATGCGGACCTGGAGCCCGCGCGAGGAGGTCCCGGGCGTCAGTCTGGTCGACGCCGAGGCGGCGGTGGGCTTCTCCTTCCTCAAGGAGCGGTTTTCGACCTGGGTGCGGCATGATCAGAACCGCGACATGGTCGAGGTCGGCCTGATCCGTGGGCCGTTCAAACACCTTAAGAACCGCTGGGAATTCTTCCCCGATCAGGCCGGCACGCGCGTTGAGTTCTTCATCGACTTCGCATTCAAGTCGCGCATTCTCGACGCCATGCTGCACGCCAATTTCGACCGGGCGGTCAGCAAGCTGATGCACTGTTTCGAACAGCGGGCGGCGGCGCTCTACGGGTCGAAGGCGTGAGCTTCGATTTCGACGCCACCGTGGTCGGCGCCGGCGCGGTCGGCCTCGCCTGCGGCCGGGCGCTGGCGAAACGGGGCCTGTCGGTGCTGGTCCTGGAGAAGGAACCGCACATCGGCCAGGGCGTGTCGTCGCGCAATTCCGAGGTCATCCACGGCGGCCTCTACTATCCGACAGGCTCGCTGAAGGCGCGGCTCTGCGTCGAGGGCCGCCGGCTGCTCTACGCCTTCCTCGAAAGCCACAAGGTCGACTACCGCAAATGCGGCAAGCTGGTCGTGGCGACCGAAGAGGCCGAGGTCGGACGGATCGAGGCTATCTTCGAGCAGGCCACCGCCAATGGCGTCGAGGGACTGGATCATTTGACCGGGGCGCGGGCGCGGGCGCTGGAACCCGGCCTGAACGCCCATTCCGCCATCCTGTCGCCCGAGAGCGGCGTCTTCGACAGCCACGGCTATATGCTGGCCCTGCAGGGCGAGATCGAGGACGCGGGCGGCTCGGTCGTCGTCTCGACGCCGTTCGAACGGGCCGAGGCGCTGGCGGGCGGAGGCTTTACGATCACGGCGGGCGGGGAGGGCGGCGCAACCCTGACCACACGCCTGCTGGTCACTGCGCCGGGTCTGGGCGCGCAGGATGCGGCGGGGCGCATCGCCGGTTTTCCGGCCGGCCGAATCCCCGCAGGCCATTTCGGCAAGGGCGTCTATTTCCGCCTGACCAGCAAGGCGCCGTTCGAGCGGCTGATCTATCCGCCGCCCATTCCAGGCGCGCTGGGCACCCACTACCGCAAGGATCTGGGCGGACAGGCCGTGTTCGGGCCCGACCTGGTCTATGTCGAGACCGAGGATTATTCGGTCGATCTGTCAAAGGCGGCGGAGTTCGAGCGCTATGTCCGCCGGTTCTGGCCGGGCCTGCCGGACGGCGCCCTGACGGCGGACTACGCGGGCATCCGGCCCAAGCTGCACGGGCCGGGCGAGCCGCAGCCGGATTTCCAGCTGCGCGGCCGCGACGACCACGGGATCGACGGTCTGGTCGCCCTGTTCGGCATCGAAAGCCCGGGCCTGACCAGTTCGCTTGCGATCGGCGAGGCCGTCAGCGAAATGCTGGGTCATGACTGAGATCGCCATCCGCGACGCCGCCCTGGCGGACATTCCGGCCCTGCACCGCCTGATCGAGAGCGCCTATCGCGGCGAGGCCTCGCGCGCCGGCTGGACCACGGAAGCGGACCTGCTGGACGGCCAACGCACCGATCCAGAGGATCTCGCCGACATCCTCGCCGATCCGAAACAGGCCCTGCTGTCCGCCTGGCGCGGCGACGAACTGGTCGGCTGCGTCCTGATCGCGGACCGCGACGAGGGAACGGGCTATTTCGGCATGCTGTCGGTCAGCCCGACCCTGCAGGGCGGGGGTCTGGGTCGTCGGCTGGTCGAGGCCGCCCATGCCGCGCTCGCCGACCGTTTCGGCGCCCGGCGCGTGCGAATCTCGGTTTTCCCGCAGCGCGAGACCCTGATCGGATGGTATCAGCGGCTGGGCTATCGCCTGACGGGGGACACCCTGCCGTTCCCCTATGGCAATCCCCGTTTCGGCCTGCCGCTGCGGGACGATCTGTACTTCCTGGTCATGGAACGCGCCCTGGATTGAGCCGCGCCGCGACACGCCTTGAAATCGCCCGCGGCTTCATGCATAAGCCCGCCCTCGCTGGCGGCTCTTTCGGGCCGCCGCTGTTGTTTTCGCGCTCCTGCAGCGCCGACTAAGAAGATTGAGACGGACATGGCCGTTCCGAAGCGCAAAGTATCGCCCTCGCGTCGCAATATGCGCCGCGCCCACGACTCGCTGGGGACCAACCCCTATACCGAGGACAAGGACACGGGCGAGCTGCGCCGTTCGCACCACATCGACCTGAAGACCGGCACCTATCGCGGCCGTCAGGTTCTGACGCCCAAGGAAGACTAGGTCTTTCGAAGGGCCGGCCTTCGGGCCCGGACGAGATTTATTGCGGCGCGCGATGACTCGCGCGCCGTTTTCGTGCGTTCTGTCCGGCGCCCCACGCTGGAGACACCCCATGATCCGCCTCATCGCCCTCGGTTCGGTCGCGCTTCTGTCGCTCGCCGCCTGCAACGCCCCGCCCGAAGAGCCCGCGCCCGCGCCGCAGCAGGTGGACCCCGGAACGCCCGTATCCGCCGCGGACAAGCTGAGCTCGGCGGGATACGGACCACTGCGGATCGGAATGACGCGCGCCGAGGTCGAGGCCGCCCTGGGCCCCGACGCCAATCCTGAGGCCGTGGGCGGGCCCGAGCCCGAGGTCTGCGACATGTTCCGGCCGGCGCGGGCGCCCGAGGGGCTTCTGGTCATGATCGAGAACGGGGTCCTGACCAGCGTCTGGGTCAGCCGGAATGCGGCGATCGAGACTGACAGGGCCCTGAACGTCGGCGATCCCGCGGCTGAGGTGAAACGCGTCTACGGCGCCGCCGCTGAGGTTGTTCCCCACAAATACCAGGCCGCCCCGGCGGAGTACGTCACAGTCTGGTCGACCGCCGATCACCAGGGACCCTCCGCCCGCGGCCTGAAATACGAGATCGGCGCGGACGGGAGCGTGACGTCCATCGCCGGCGGCGGACCCAGCATTCAGTACGTCGAGGGCTGCGCCTGATCCCCCTTTGAATCTGGCAGGTTGGCGATTCGGCGGGGGCTGCGTTAAACCCCGCCGAACTCCCTGACAGCAGAGCGCCCCCATGACCGATATCGCCGACATCGTCGCCCGCCAGATTCTCGACAGCCGCGGCAATCCGACGGTCGAGGTGGATGTCATCCTCGACGACGGCAGCTTCGGCCGCGCCGCCGTGCCCTCGGGCGCTTCCACGGGCGCCCATGAGGCGGTCGAACTGCGCGACGGCGACAAGGACCTGTGGGGCGGCAAGGGCGTCGGCAAGGCCGTTGACAACGTCAACGGCGAGATCTTCGACGCCCTGTCCGGCATGGACGCCGAGGACCAGCGCCGCATCGACGAGGCCTTGATCGCCCTCGACGGCACCGAGAACAAGGGCCGGCTGGGCGCCAACGCCATCCTCGGCGTCAGCCTGGCCTGCGCCAAGGCCAGCGCCATCTCGTCGGGCCTGCCGCTGCACCGTTATCTGGGCGGCGTCTCGGCCCGCATCCTGCCGACCCCGATGATGAACATCATCAACGGCGGAGCCCACGCCGACAATCCGATCGACATCCAGGAGTTCATGATCCTGCCCACGGGCGCCGAGAGCTTCTCGGAAGCCCTGCGCATGGGTTCGGAAATCTTCCACGCCCTGCGCCAGCAGCTGAAGGACGCCGGCCACAACACCAACGTCGGCGACGAGGGCGGCTTCGCTCCCAACCTCGCCTCGGCCGAGGAGGCCCTGAGCTTCATCACCCGGGCCGGACAGGCCGCAGGCTATCTGGCCGGCGAGGACTTCCATCTCGGGCTCGATGTCGCGGCCACGGAATTCTTCAAGGACGGCAAATACGTCATGGCCGGGGAGGGCAAGACCCTCGAGGCCGACGCCATGGTCAACTATCTGGCCGACCTGTGCGAACGCTTCCCGATCGTCTCGATCGAGGACGGCTGCGCCGAGGATGATTTCGACGGCTGGCGGATGCTGACCGAGCGTCTGGGCGACCGCTGCCAGATCGTCGGCGACGATCTGTTCGTCACCAACCCGGCTCGTCTGGCCGCCGGCATCGGCGAGGGTCTGGCCAACTCCATCCTGGTGAAAGTGAACCAGATCGGAACCTTGTCAGAAACTCTTGATGCTGTGGATATGGCCCACCGCGCCGGCTACACCGCTGTGATGAGCCACCGCTCGGGTGAGACCGAGGATTCGACCATCGCCGACCTGGCCGTGGCCACCAACTGCGGACAGATCAAGACCGGCTCCCTCGCCCGCTCGGACCGCACGGCCAAATACAACCAGTTGCTCCGCATCGAGGAGATGCTGGGCGACCAGGGCGCCTATTTCGGCGACGGCATGTTGCTGAACCGGTAGGCGGCTTCCGGGCGCTGTCTTCGCCTTCTTGCGGGATGGTGTGCGACCAACGGCCATCCAGGCGAGACGAAAACCGGCGGATTCGGTAGGCCATGCGTCACGGCGTGTCCTGGCCGTGATGAGGTTTCGGGGATGCACGCGACCGGATTGGCAAGAGCGGTATGGGCGAACAGGGGGCCATCAGCCGCGAGGCGCTGTTCGCCAACGAACGGCGGACCACTTACGAACAGCAGGACGAAGAGCCAGGCACCCAGATGGTCCGGCTGTATGGCGACACCGCGGTCGTCACCGCCAAGCTCTGGCTCAAGGGGGTGAATTCGGGCGGGCCGTTCGACCGTACGCTCTGGTTCAGCGACACCTATATCCGCACCGAAACCGGCTGGCGGTACGCCTTCGCCCAGGCTTCGCTGCCCCTGACGCCGACGTCGACCTCCGGCGAGCAATAGGGCCTGATCAAGTTTCGGCGACGGTGGCCCCGGCTGCCGTCGCCGAATCCGTTTCGGGATGTTCGTGTTTTCAGCGCAGCCCCACTGCCAAGCTACGGTTCGTTAGGCATTTTCGATCAGACTCCATCAATCTTGAGTCCACGCTCAGAAGGAGCGTTCCCAGTGCCCGAACGGATGAAGCCGTATTTCCCTTCCGCCATTCTGTTGTTGCTGATCGTCTATCTGGGCGTTCAGGCCCTGACGGGGCAGCGCGGCCTGCTGAGCGGGCATGAGCGCGATTCCCTGATGGTGCGGCGCGAGGCGCAACTGGCCGGGATCATGGAACAGCGACGCGACCTCGAGGTACGGGTCCGCTACCTGCGCACCGACAGCCTGTCCCGCGACCTGCTGGAGGAGCGCGCCCGCGCCGTCCTCGGCTTCGCCGACCCGCGCGACTACGTCATCCGGGTCTCGACGCCGGTCGCGACCGGGGCCTCCACGCCGGCGGCGTGAACTTTCGTTACATCGTCTGAGGCGGCTTTGCCTTTCGGGAACGAAGGCTGCTAAAGCCCCTTACCGTAACGACAAGAGGCCCTGCCGTGTGGGCCCAGCCGGGAGATGACGGATGGCGAAAGCCCCCGCCGCAAAGACTGCGTCCAAAAAGATTCCCAATGCGCCGACGGCGTCAAAGGAGGACCTGCTTCGCTTCTATCGCGAGATGGTCCTGATCCGCCGTTTCGAGGAGCGCGCGGGCCAGTTGTACGGCATGGGTCTGATCGGCGGCTTCTGCCACCTGTATATCGGCCAGGAGGCTGTGGCCGTCGGCGTGCAGGAAAGCGTGCGCCAAGGCCACGACAAGATCATCACCGGCTATCGCGATCACGGCCATATGCTGTGCGCCGGCATGGACCCCAAAGAGGTGATGGCCGAGCTGACCGGCCGCATCGGCGGCTCGTCCAAGGGCAAGGGCGGGTCGATGCATATGTTCGACACCGCCACCGGCTTCTACGGCGGCCACGGCATCGTGGGCGCGCAGGTGGCGCTGGGGACGGGCCTGGCCTTCGCTGGTCGCTATCGCGGCGACGACAGCGTGGCCTTTATCTATTTCGGCGACGGCGCGGCCAACCAGGGCCAGGTCTATGAGAGCTTCAACATGGCCCAGCTGTGGAAGCTGCCGGCCATCTACATCATCGAGAACAACCAGTACGCCATGGGCACGAGCATCGAACGCTCGTCGTCGACGACCCAGCTGAGCGAGCGCGGCTCCAGCTTCGGCATCCCCGGCGAACAGGTCGACGGCATGGACGTTCTGGCCGTCCGCGACGCCGTGGCCCGGGCGGTCAAACGCGCCCGTGAAGGCGGCGGCCCCTTCATCCTTGAGATGAAGACCTATCGCTATCGTGGCCATTCCATGAGCGATCCCGCCAAATACCGCGCCAAGGAAGAGGTCGACGAGGTCAAGAAGACCCGCGACCCGATCGACCATGTGAAGATGCTGCTGGATCAGGCCGGCGCCACCGAGGACGACCTCAAGGCCATCGACGCCGAGATCAAGACCATCGTCGCCGAAGCGGTCCAGTTCGCCCAGGAAAGCCCGGAGCCGGACCCGTCCGAGCTCTACACCGACGTCTATGTGGAGGCCTCAGCGTGACCGACATTCTGATGCCGGCCCTGTCCCCCACGATGGAAGAGGGCACGCTGACCAAATGGCACATCAAGGCCGGTGACACGGTCAAGGCCGGCGATGTCATCGCCGAGATCGAGACCGACAAGGCGACCATGGAGGTCGAGGCCGTCGATGAGGGCGAGGTCGCTGAAATTCTTGTGGCCGAAGGGTCGGAGAACGTGAAGGTCAATACGCCGATCGCGCGGTTGGCGGGTGAGGGCGGGGCGGCTTCGCCCCCCTCGAACCAGCCTGCGGCTGCTTCGGTCCCCCCGGAGGGGGGACAATCTTCCGCGCAGTCTCCCCCCACCGGGGGGAGTACCGGCGAAGCCGGAGAGGGGGGCAAGGTGGCTCCGAAAGCCGAACTCCGCGACCCGGAAATCCCCGCCGGCGCCAAGCTGGTCAAGACCACCATCCGCGACGCCCTGCGCGACGCCATGGCCGAAGAGATGCGCCGCGACGAGAAGGTCTTCCTGATCGGCGAGGAGGTCGCCCAATACCAGGGCGCCTACAAGGTCAGCCGCGAACTGCTGCAGGAGTTCGGCGACAAGCGGGTGGTCGACACCCCGATCACCGAGCACGGCTTCGCCGGCCTCGGCGTCGGCGCGGCCATGGCGGGGCTGAAGCCGATCGTCGAGTTCATGACCTTCAACTTCGCCATGCAGGCCATCGATCACATCATCAATTCGGCGGCCAAGACGCTGTACATGTCGGGCGGCCAGATCCGCGCCAGCATCGTCTTCCGCGGCCCCAACGGCGCCGCCAGCCGGGTCGGCGCCCAGCACAGCCAGGACTATTCGGCCTGGTACGCCCAGGTGCCCGGCCTGAAGGTGATCGCGCCCTATGACGCCGCCGACGCCAAGGGTCTGATGAAGTCGGCCATCCGCGATCCCAACCCTGTCGTCTTCCTCGAGCATGAGATGATGTACGGGCTGGAGTTCGACGTGCCCGAGGTCGAGGACTGGCTGGTCCCGATCGGCAAGGCGAAAGTTCGCCGCGAGGGGACTGACGTCACCATCACCGCCCACAGCCGCATGGTCGGCTTCGCGCTTCAGGCCGCCGAACAGTTGGCCGGGGAGGGCATATCCTGCGAGGTCGTCGACCTGCGAACCCTGCGCCCCCTCGACCACGAAACCATCGTCGAGAGCGTGAAGAAGACCAGCCGCCTGGTCTCGGCCGAGGAGGGCTGGGGTCCGATGGGCGTCGGCGCCGAGGTCGTGGCCCGGGTCATCGAGCACGCCTTCGACTATCTGGATGCGCCGCCGCTGCGGGTGCACCAGGAAGACGTGCCACTGCCCTACGCCGCCAATCTGGAAGCCCTGTCGCTGCCGGGCGTGGACAAGATCGTGGCCGCCGTGAAGCAGGTGATGGCATGACGGTCGAATCCAAGGCCCTGCCGATCCCGGACAACCTCGCCCAGTTCGACCAGAACGGCGTGACCGAGCTGGCGCGGATCTGGTGGGGCGGCCACGCGGCCCAGATGAACATCCGGCCGGCCCTGCACGATCCCCGGCACATGGGAGCGGTCCTGGCCGAGGCGGCCTGGAATTTCGCCAACGCCTATGCCGAGACCAGGGGCCTGGACCGCGACCAGGCGTTCGCCGACGTCTGCGACGGCTGGACGACGGCTCACGCGCTCGCCGCCGAACAGGCCGCGCAGACATCGAAAAAATGACGACGCCCACCCCCAAGACGATCGAGGCATAGAGGCCATGACCGACATCCTGATGCCTGCCCTGTCGCCCACCATGGAAGAGGGCGTGCTGGCCAAGTGGCACGTCAAGGTCGGCGACGTGGTCAAGGCCGGCGACGTGATCGCCGAGATCGAGACCGACAAGGCGACCATGGAGGTCGAAGCCGTCGACGAGGGCGAGGTCACCGACATCCTCGTGGCCGAAGGCACGGAAGGGGTGAAGGTCAATACGCCGATCGCCCGGCTGGCCGGGGATGATGGAGCCGCCGCCAGCCCCTCCACCGCTTCGCGGTCCCCCTC
>NZ_DATMYH010000002.1:0-5101 GCF_035561115.1 Brevundimonas sp. | reverse complement strand
TCCTCGTCGCGCGGGGTCGGCGTCGTGAGAGCCCGGGCCAGCGGCGGCGACTCGATCCGCCGCGCGGCTACGGGCTGTCGCGGCGTTTCGTCAGCCAGCAGGGGGCGGGGCTCCAGCTGGACGTAGATGGTCGGGATCGGGTCCGGCGCCATCGTCGAGCCGAGGCCCATGGTGCGCAGGCCGAAGAAGGCCAGCAGGCCCGCATGCAGCAACAGGGAGGCCGCGACGATGAGCGCCTTGGGCCATCGGCCGGTCAGGGACGGCCAGATCCACGCAACTCCCGGCATTTGACGCCCACCCCCGTTCAACCGACACTGGATCGCCAGAGCGTGGCGGTATTGCGGCCTGATGGTCGGGCCTTTCGGAGATTTCGCAATGACAACTGGCGTCGCAGGGCGGGCCGAACGGAGCGGGATTGTCCCATCGGTTGCCGTCATCGCCCTGCTGTTGCTCATGGGCTGCGCGACGCCGCCGGCGCAGCCGCCGGCCCCTGCGTCCGATTCGGACTGGGGGCTGGTGCAAATGGAATGTCGGGGCGACGAAACCGGCATGTCCAGCGCTTGCCGCGTGCTGTCGGAGCGGCCGGCGGGACGAGGCTTTGGCGCCTCCGCGCTGGAGACGGCCCGTCGTAATCCGGTCCCGATGGAGCGGGGCGCGGTCGTCCGGTACACGGTACGCTACAGGCTCGACGCGGCGGGCCCGCCAAAGCCTTGACCTGACGGCCCCCCGCGCGTAGAAGCCCCCCACTTTCGAGGCTCCCGGTTCGCCGGGTCCGGGATCGTGACAATTGAGCGGACGGGCTGCGCCCGCCGGAACGCCCGAAGCGCGCGTTCCGGTTTTTTCGTTTGGCGGTCGTGTCTCCGGCTCGAGATCAAACCCGGGGCGGCGTCCAGGCGTCGTCCGAAAAGAAGGCTCACCGGGGCGCTCCGGCCGAAAGGCACACGCCCCCATCGATTGAAGAGAACCGAGACCCCATGCCGACTATCAACCAGCTGATCCGCAAGCCGCGCCAACCCAAGCCGGTCCGCAACAAGGTGCCGGCCCTGAAGGGCTGCCCGCAGCGCCGCGGCGTCTGCACCCGCGTCTATACGACGACCCCCAAGAAGCCCAACTCGGCTCTGCGTAAGGTCGCCAAGGTCCGCCTGACCACGGGCATTGAAGCCGTGTGCTACATCCCCGGCGAAGGCCACAATCTGCAGGAGCACTCGGTGGTCCTGATCCGCGGCGGCCGCGTGAAGGACCTTCCCGGCGTTCGCTACCACATCCTGCGCGGCGTGCTCGACACGCAAGGCGTCAAGGACCGCAAGCAGCGCCGTTCGCACTACGGCGCCAAGCGTCCGAAGTAGGCGATCCGCCCCATCCCATTCGCTGGCGACAGCCAGCCGTCCGACACCGCTTTAGAAGGCCAAGCCCATGTCCCGTCGTCACCGCGCACAGAAGCGCGAAGTTCTGCCGGATCCCAAATACAAGGATCTGACCGTCACCAAATTCATGAACTACGTCATGTACGAGGGCAAAAAGGCCGTCGCCGAGAACATCGTCTACGGCGCGTTCGAGATCCTGGCCGACAAGAAGAAGGAACAGGAGCCCGTCGCCACCTTCCATTCGGCGCTGGAAAACGTCGCCCCGGCCGTCGAAGTCCGCTCGCGCCGCGTCGGCGGCGCCACCTACCAGGTGCCGGTCGAGGTTCGCCCCGATCGCCGCAAGGCCCTGGCCATCCGCTGGCTGGTGAACGCCGCGCGCAAGCGTGGCGAGAACACCATGACGGAAAAGCTGGCCGCCGAACTGCTGGACGCCTCGAACAACCGCGGCACCGCGGTCAAGAAGCGCGAAGACACCCACAAGATGGCCGAGGCCAACCGCGCCTTCAGCCACTACCGCTGGTAAACGCCTTCAAGGCGCCCTGTTCGGCGCCTATCTAGAGACTATCCGGCGCGGGCGGTTTGAGCTAAATCGCCCGCGCCCGCTTATCCGCACAGATCGACATCTCCCCGAGGGCGCGAAACGCGTCCTGAACTCACTTCAAGGCACGCTCATCATGGCCCGCGAAAACAAGATCGAGGACTACCGCAACTTCGGCATCATGGCCCACATCGATGCGGGCAAGACGACGACGACCGAGCGGATCCTGTATTACACCGGCAAGTCCCACAAGATCGGCGAAGTCCACGACGGCGCCGCGACCATGGACTGGATGGACCAGGAGCAGGAGCGCGGCATCACCATCACGTCGGCCGCGACGACCGCCTACTGGAAGGGCAAGCGCCTCAACATCATCGACACCCCGGGCCACGTGGACTTCACCATTGAAGTCGAGCGTTCGCTGCGCGTGCTCGACGGCGCCGTGGCGGTGCTGGATGGCAACGCCGGCGTCGAGCCGCAGACCGAAACCGTCTGGCGTCAGGCCGACAAGTACAAGGTTCCGCGGATCGTCTTCGTCAACAAGATGGACAAGATCGGCGCCGATTTCGACGCCTCGGTGCAGTCCATCCGCGACCGCCTGGGCGCCAAGGCCGTGCCGATCCAGTTCCCGATCGGCTCGGAAAACACCCTGTCGGGCGTGGTCGACATCGTCGCCATGAACTCGGTGGTCTGGGACAACGACGCCCTGGGCGCCAACTTCACCGTCGGCCCGATCCCGGACGACCTGATGGACAAGGCCGTCGCCGCCCGCCAGTACCTGATCGACAACGCCGTCGAACTGGATGACGAGGCGATGGAAGCCTATCTGGACGGCACCGAGCCCTCGCTGGAAGTGCTGAAGAAGTGCATCCGCAAGGCCGTTCTGACCGGCGCCTTCTATCCGATCCTGTGCGGCTCGGCCTTCAAGAACAAGGGCGTGCAGACGCTGCTGGACGCCGTCGTCGACTACCTGCCGTCGCCGGTCGACATTCCGCCGACCGTCGGCATCGACTTCCGCACCGAAGAGCCGATCGTGCGCCGCGCCTCGGACGACGAACCCCTGTCGGTTCTGGCGTTCAAGATCATGGACGACCCCTTCGTCGGCTCGCTGACCTTCTGCCGCATCTATTCCGGCAAGATGGAAACGGGCATGGGCCTGCTGAACTCGAGCCGCGACCGCAAGGAGCGCGTCGGCCGCATGCTGCTGATGCACTCGAACGACCGTCAGGACATCAAGGAAGCCTACGCCGGCGACATCGTCGCCCTGGCCGGGCTGAAGGACACCCGCACCGGCGACACCCTGTGCGATCCGACCAAGTCGCCCGTCATCCTCGAGAAGATGGAATTCCCGGCGCCGGTGATCGAGATCTCGGTCGAGCCCAAGACCAAGGCCGACCAGGAGAAGCTGGGCGTCGCCCTGGCCAAGCTGGCCTCGGAGGATCCCTCGTTCACCGTCTCGACCGACCACGAGTCGGGCCAGACCATCCTCAAGGGGATGGGCGAGCTGCATCTGGACATCAAGATCGACATCCTGCGCCGCACCTACAAGGTCGACGCCACGATCGGTCAGCCCCAGGTCGCCTACCGTGAATCGCTCGGCCGCAAGGTCGACATCGACTACACACACAAGAAGCAGACCGGCGGTACGGGCCAGTTCGCTCGCGTCATGATCACCTTCGAGCCCGGCGAGCCCGGCTCGGGCTTCGTGTTCGAGAACTCGATCGTCGGCGGCGCGGTGCCCAAGGAATACATCCCGGGCGTCCAGAAGGGTCTCGAGTCCATCAAGGACGGCGGCCTGCTGGCCGGCTTCCCGCTGATCGACTTCAAGGCGACGCTGACGGACGGCAAGTTCCACGACGTCGACTCCAGCGTGCTGGCGTTCGAAATCGCGGCCCGCGCCGCCTTCCGCGAACTGAAGGACAAGGGCGCGCCCAAGCTGCTCGAGCCGATCATGGCGGTCGAGGTCGTGACCCCCGAGGACTACCTCGGCTCGGTCATCGGCGACCTGAACGGCCGTCGCGGCATGATCCAGGGTCAGGACATGCGCGGCAACGCCACCGTCGTGAACGCCTTCGTGCCGCTGGCCAACATGTTCGGCTATGTGAACACGCTGCGCGGCATGTCGCAGGGCCGCGCCGCCTTCACCATGCAGTACGACCACTACGAGCCGGTGCCGCAACACGTCGCCGACGAAGTGATCAAGAAGTATTCCGCTTAAACCAACACCCTGAAACACTAGGACAAAGCCCCCTGTTCAGGGGACGGAGAGAAGAGAATGGCCAAGGAAAAGTTCGAACGTAACAAGCCGCACTGCAACATCGGCACGATTGGTCACGTTGACCACGGCAAGACGACGCTGACGGCGGCGATCACGATGGTTCTGGCCAAGGCCAGCGGCGGCAAGGCGATGAACTACGCCGACATCGACGCGGCGCCGGAAGAGAAGGCGCGCGGCATCACCATCAACACGGCGCACGTGGAATATGAGACGGCCAACCGTCACTATGCGCACGTCGACTGCCCCGGCCACGCCGACTATGTGAAGAACATGATCACGGGCGCCGCGCAGATGGACGGCGCCATCCTGGTGGTTTCGGCCGCCGACGGCCCGATGCCGCAGACGCGCGAGCACATCCTGCTGGCCCGTCAGGTCGGCGTGCCGGCCCTGGTGGTTTACCTGAACAAGGTCGACCTGGTGGACGACGCCGAGCTGCTGGAGCTGGTCGAGATGGAGGTGCGCGAGCTGCTGAGCTCGTACCAGTTCCCGGGCGACGACATTCCGATCACGGCCGGTTCGGCCAAGGCCGCGACCGACGGCGTGAACCCGGAGATCGGCGAGCAGTCGGTGATCAAGCTGATGCAGACCGTGGACGACTACATCCCGCAGCCGGCGCGTCCGCTGGACCTGCCGTTCCTGATGCCGGTGGAAGACGTCTTCTCGATCTCGGGCCGCGGCACCGTGGTCACGGGCCGGGTCGAGCGCGGCATCGTCAAGGTCGGCGAGGAAGTCGAGATCGTCGGCATCCGCCCCGTCCAGAAGACGACCTGCACGGGCGTGGAGATGTTCCGCAAGCTGCTGGACCAGGGCCAGGCGGGCGACAACGTCGGCGTGCTGCTGCGCGGCACCAAGCGTGAGGACGTCGAGCGCGGTCAGGTTCTGTGCAAGCCGGGTTCGATCACCCCGCACACCAAATTCCTG
>NZ_DATMYH010000001.1:0-9760 GCF_035561115.1 Brevundimonas sp. | reverse complement strand
GCCGTGTTCAGCGTCGACGTCGAGGGGCTCGTCGGAGCCGGAATCGCCGTTCGTGCGGCCGGCGCCGTCGCGGCGCGCGGAGCGGTCGGCGTCGTCGCCCGACGGGCGGGAGCCGGAGCGGCGGCGCGGCGAACCGGCGCGGCCTGACGCAGGGCGGGAGCGGGGGCGGGAGCGGGAACCGGAGCGGCCTGCACCGGAGCCGGCGTCGAGGCGGCGGTCACGGGCGCGGCGGCCTCCGCCAGCGGCGTAGCGGCGACGACCGGGGCGGTCGCGGCGGGTTCCGCCAGCGGCGCGACGGTTTCCTCGCCGCCCTGCATGGCCATATAGCCGAGACCGCCCAGAACCAGCACGCCGACGGGCGCCAGGATCATCCAGGTCTTGATCTTTCCGCCGCTCCGGCGCGCAGCCTTGCCGCGACGGGCGTAGACGGGAACGAAAGGCTCTTCGGTCGCGCCGTCGGGGCGCGGGCCCAGGCCCATACGGTCGCCGAGCGGGTTGACCTCGGTGCGGTCGCCGTACGGTTTCAGCGGGTCGGCAGGATAAGTCACGGACATGTCTGTTCCTCCAAATCGATGGACAAGGAACAGTCATGCGAGACCGCGGTTCCGCGATCTTGTTGAAGCCGTGAAGAAACACCGTTGTCGCCACAATTGCGGCGACAACGGCGAAGCTGTTCGGTCGACGCTTTACTTGGCGTTACGGCGTCAGAAGTTGTTGAGTTCAGAGATCGACAGGACCGCAGGCTGCGGATCGCCGCTCGAATAGGTGCCGACCCAGATTTCATACCGCCCGCCTTGCGATGCGAGGGTGATCAGCGGGTTGTTGTCCTCGCCCGTGTCGTCGTCGCAGTACCATTCGCCGTTCGGGCCGTTGACCACCAGGGTGGTGTCGGCCTTGGACAGAACCGAAATCTTCAGGTTCAGCGAGCCCTTGCCGCTCCAGTTCAGCCGGAAGTCCGGAGCGCGGGTAATATAGCCCGAGCAGCCGCTGCCGGCGGCCGTCGCGCTGACGTCCCCGCCGGCCCGCAGGCTGACCAGGTGCGGATCGGGCGTGAAGCCCGGGGCCAGGGTGATGTCGCCGTAGTTGGGCTCGGCGTTGTAGTCCTGCGCCGAGACGGCGCCCGCGAGGGCCAGGGCGCATGCCGTGGCGGCGATCAGAAGTCGCATTGGTTCAGTCCCCCGGGGCCTTTCCGCGATCCCGACGCCGCAAACCCCTGTTTGCCGATTAAGCCCAAGCTTCCGCCAATCTTCAAGCGTCCGTCTCGATTCGACACGCCGGCCCTGCGTCACCGCCGCATCGGCGCCACGCCTTCCCGCAAAGCAGCATGCAGCCGGTCTCAATTGCCGATCAGAATCCCCTGCCGGTTGACCGCGGCGAACGGCTTGTTCATCACCGGAGGGGCGGCGGACAAGGGAGTGGATACGGCGATGGGTCTCGTGGCGAACATCAAGCGCAACATGCGTTTCGCCAAGGGGCTGCGACGGCTGCTGAACCGCATCAAGCCCATCGCCCTGGACAGCGCCGACCTCGTCTGCGACGACTGGGAAGAGGCCGTCGACAAATACGCCGAACACGTCGCCATCGAGGACGACCGCCGCAGCCTGACCTATCGCGAGCTGGACGCCATGGCCAACCGGTTCGGCCACTGGGCCCAGAGCCGGCGGCTCAAGCGCGGCGACACCATCGCCCTGGTGATGCTGAACCGGGCCGAATACATCGCCGCCTGGCTGGGCTTCTCCAAGGTCGGGGTCGCCACGGCCCTGATCAACACCAATCTGACCGGCCACGCCCTGGCCCACTGCCTGTCGATCTCCAACGCCTCCCAGGTCGTCACCGACGAGGACTGCTGGAAACGTGTCGAGGACGCGCGCGGTCTGTCGGGCCGCAACCTGATGCTCTGGGTGCTGGGGCTGAAGGACGAGGACGAGGCCGACGAACGGCGCGGCCTCGACAAGCCGGTGCGCAGCGGCTCGTCGGTGCGGCCGGCGCGCTCGGCCCGGTCGGGCCTGACCAACCGCGATACCGCGATGTTCATCTACACATCGGGCACCACGGGCATGCCCAAGGCGGCGCGGATCACCCACGCCCGCGCCCGCACCTATATGCGCGCCTTCGCCGGGGCCACGGCCGCGACCGACAAGGACGTGACCTTCAACGTCCTGCCGCTGTATCATTCGACCGGCGGCTTGGTCGGGGTCGGCCCCGCCCTGCTGAACGGCGGCCGGCTGGTGCTGCGCAAACGGTTCTCGGCCACGAATTTCTGGCCGGACGTGAAAGCCTCGGGCGCGACCCTGTTCGTCTACATCGGGGAGCTGTGCCGCTACCTGGTCAACTGCCCGGAGAACCCGGACGAACGGTCGCACAAGCTTCGACTCGCCTTCGGCAACGGCCTGCGGCCCGACGTCTGGACCGATTTCCAGAAGCGGTTCGCCATCCCGGACATCCTGGAATTCTACGGCTCGACCGAGGGCAACGTCTCGGTGTTCAATTTCGACGGCAAGCCGGGGGCCATCGGCCGGGTGCCGGGCTTCCTCAAGAAGCAGATCAATTTCCGCCTCGTGCGGTTCGACATGGAGACCGAGGAGCCGGTGCGCGGACCCGATGGCCTGTGCCAGCTGGCGAAGCCGGGCGAGGTCGGCGAGGCCCTGGGCATGATCGGCGACGACATCCGCCACGCCTTCTCGGGCTATGCCGACAAGGCGGCGTCCGAGAAGAAGATCCTGCGCGACGTCTTCGTACGCGGCGACCGCTGGTTCCGGACCGGCGACCTGATGAAGCAGGACAGCGAAGGCTATGTCTATTTCATCGACCGCATCGGCGACACCTACCGCTGGAAGGGCGAGAACGTCTCGACCGCCGAGGTCGAGCAGCGGCTGGCCGACGCCCCCGGCGTCAGGGAAGTGATCGCCTATGGCGTTCCGGTGCCCGGCCACGAGGGCAAGGCGGGCATGGTCGCCCTGGTCGTCGACGGCCGTTTCGCGGCCCGGCCCTTCGCCGACTGGGTCGACCAGGAACTGCCCGTCTACGCCCGCCCGGCCTTCGTGCGGCTGATCAAGTCGGCCGACACCACCGGCACCTTCAAATACAGGAAGACCGATCTGGTGGCCGACGGCTTCGATCCCGACAAGGTCGACGGCGCCCTGTATGTGCGCGGCGGCAAGAGTGGCTACACCAGGCTCAGCGACGCTGCACGGCAGGCGATCCTGAAGGGCGAGACACGACTTTAGGGTTAGCCGCCCCTTAATCATTAATGGCGATGGTCGGCGTCTCTCGCGCACGCAGGACGTAACGCCCTTCCATGTTCCAGATTATCGGCATCGTGCTGTTGTTCGGCCTCGTGTTCGGCAGCTACATCATCTCGGGCGGCAAGTTCGAGGTGATCCTTCACGCCTTGCCGCATGAGATGATGGCCATCGGCGGCGCCGGCCTGGCCGCCTTCCTGATCTCGAACAGCACGACGACGATGAAGGCCACCCTGGGCGGCCTCGGCAAGGCCTTCGCGGGCCCGAAGTGGAAGAGGCAGGACTACAAGGATCTGCTGTCCCTGCTGTTCCAGCTGACCAAGACGATGAAGTCCAAGGGCGTCATCGCCCTGGAAAGCCACATCGAGAAGCCGGCCGAGAGCACCATCTTCCAGAAATACCCCAAGGTGCTGAAGGACCATTTCGCCACGGACTTCATCTGCGACACCCTGCGGATGATGACCATGAACCTCGAGGATCCCCACCAGATCGAGGACGCCATGGAAAAGCAGCTGGAGAAGCACCACCACGAAGCGCTGGACGCTCCCCACGCCCTGACCGCCCTGGCGGACGCCCTGCCCGCCCTGGGCATCGTCGCGGCCGTGCTGGGGGTGATCAAGACCATGGGTTCGATCACCGAACCGCCGGAAATCCTCGGCGGCATGATCGGCGGGGCCCTGGTCGGCACCTTCCTCGGCGTCTTCCTCGCCTATGGCCTCGTCGGCCCCATCGCCTCGCGGCTGAAGGCCATCATCGACGAGGAATCGGCCTTCTACAAAATCATCCAGTCGGTTCTGGTCGCCCACCTGCACGGCAATGCGGCGCAGATCTCGGTCGAGATCGGGCGCGGCGACATTCCCTCCTCGGCCCAGCCCTCCTTCCTGGAAATGGAAGAGTCCCTCTCGGGCGCGCCGGCCGAGGCCTAGCCTCCGGCCCGACGGAACGCCTCCCGGGCGGCGGCGAAGCGCGAGGGCACCAGACCCCGCAACGACATCTGGCCGGACTGCTTCAGCCCGACTTCCAGCCCCTTGCTCCACGCCACCGTGCACTCGATGGCCATGCCGCGGGCCAGGTCGATGACGATGACGGTTCCGGTCAGGGCGAAGCCGCGGTCCAGCCGGACGCGCAGCCCCGCGCCGGACTGGTCCACGATCAGGCAGGGCAGCTCCAGCCCCGGCGCGACGACGATCCCCCGTGCATTGGCGGGGTGTCGCGGTTCGAAGCGGCGATCAGGCGGCTGTTGCGTCATGCGGGTATAGAGCCGGGTCGGCGGTGGCGATCAAGCGGCACGACCACGTCCGCCTTGACGCCGCCGTCCAGCATTCGCCGCGTCACGCGTTCGAAATACTGGATGAAGTCCGCCAGCCGCCGGCGCTCCTCATCGGGAAGGTCCCTCAGGCGTACATCCAGCAGATCCGCCTCCTGCTGGCTGCGCCAGTCCAGAACGACCTCGAACCCCGGCGCCTTCAGAAAGACGACCGCGTCGAACTGCGCGACGAACCCGGCATAGGGACCGGCGACGAAGCCGTTGACGGCCCGTCGCCACGACCCGTCGGCGTCCCTGTCGCTCTCGAGCGCATTAACAGGGACGGCGAGGGCCGCCTCGTCCTCAGGCAGCGCTCCCAGACACCAGGCGTCGATCAGGATGGCGGAAGGGCGGCCCTCGAAAATGCGCCAGTCCCGGATGGGTCGGCGGTCGTCCGCGCGTTTGTCGAAGTCGGGGATCAGAACCTTGTCGTCGGGCCGGGCCGTGCTCAAGGCCTTGATCAGCCGGTTCAGCAACCGGAGATCGTGCGTTCCCGGCGGCCCGCGCGTCAGGAACAGCGGATGCACATCCTCCGCCATCGCCTCGCGCCGCGCCCGGGTCAGATAGACGTCGTCGATCGAGACCTGCACCCCGCCGAACCTTTCAGCGGCGGCGCGGGCGAGGGTGGTCTTTCCCGACCCCTGCGCCCCGACCACGGCGATCAGGGGCGGGCCGACCGCGGTCCGGGATCCTCTCGCGATCAGACGGCCGAGCAGGTCGATCAGCCGGGGGTCCGCCGGGCCCACGGCGCTGATCAGTGCTGGTTTTCGGGCAGGCGCACGATCAGTCCGTCCAGATCGTCCGAAACCCGGATCTGGCAGGACAGGCGGCTGTTCGGCTGGACGTTCTCGGCGAAGTCCAGCATCGACTCCTCCATCGCCGACGCCCGGCCCGTCTCGGCGGCGAAGGCCTCGTCGACATAGACGTGGCAGGTGGCGCAGGCGCAGGCCCCGCCGCAGTCGGCGTCGATGCCCGGGACGTTGTTGCGGATCGCCCCCTCCATGACGGAAAGGCCGTTCTTCACCTCGACCACATGCTCGCGGCCGTCGTGTTCAATGTAGGTGATCTTCGCCACTCAGGCGGCCGCTTCCGTCTTCTTGCGCGACGGGGACACCATCAGCTTCTTGGTCTTCGCGATCGCCTCGGCCGGGTTCAGCCCCTTGGGGCAGACCTGGGCGCAGTTCATGATGGTGTGGCAGCGATAGAGCTTGAACGGGTCCTCGAGGTCGTCGAGCCGCTTGTCCGTGGCGTCGTCGCGGCTGTCGGCGATCCAGCGATAGGACTGCAGGAGGGCCGCGGGCCCCAGATATTCCGTCTGGTTCCACCAGTAGCTCGGGCACGACGTCGAGCAGCAGGCGCACAGGATGCATTCGTACAGACCGTCCAGCTTGGCCCGGTCCTCGGGCAGCTGGATGCGCTCGGTCTCCGGATCCGGCTCGTCGGACTGGAGGTAGGGCTGGATCGAGTCGTACTGGGCGTAGAACAGGGTCAGGTCGGTAACCAGGTCCTTGACCACCGGCTGGTGCGGCAGGGGGGCGATGGAGATGGTCGAGGAGGAGCACTCCTCCCAGCCCTTGGTGCAGGCCAGGGTGTTACGCCCGTCGATGTTCATCGAGCACGAGCCGCAGATGCCCTCGCGGCACGAGCGGCGGAAGGTCAGGGTCGGATCGATCTCGTTCTTGATGTGGATGAGGGCGTCCAGCAGCATCGGGCCGTGGTCGTCGGCCGAGATCTCGAACACGTCCCAGCGCGGGTCGGCGTCGACCTCGGGGTCGTAGCGATAGACCTTGTAGGTCTTGACGTTCTTCGCGCCGGCCGGGGCCTTGTGGACCTTGCCGGTCGTGGGCTTGGAGCCCTTGGGGAGAGTCAGCTGGACCATCAGTACACCCGTGCCTTGGGCTCGATGTAGGCGATGTCGTCGGACATCGTGTAATTGTGCACCGGCCGGTAGTCGATCTTCACCGCGTCGCCGGGGACCTTCCAGGCGAGGGTGTGTTTCATCCACTCGACGTCGTTCCTGTCCGGATAGTCCTCGCGGGCGTGGGCGCCGCGGCTTTCGGTGCGGTTCAGGGCGCCCTCGATGGTGACCAGGGCCTGATCGATCAGGTTGTCGTATTCGAGGGTCTCGACCAGGTCGGTGTTCCAGATCAGGCCGCGGTCTGTGGTCCTGATGTCGTCGCCGGCGGCGTGGATGGCGCGCAGCTTGGCCACGCCCTCTTCCAGGGTCTTGCCGGTGCGGAAGACGGCGGCGTCGGACTGCATGGCGCGCTGCATGTCGATGCGCAGCTGGGCCGTCGGGGTCGAGCCGCTGGCGTACCGGAAGCGGTCCATCCGGGCCACATGGCCGTCGGTGGCCGAGGCCGGGGCGTCGGGCACCCCGGAGGCCTTGTCGACCACCTCGCCGCACCGCAGGCCGGCGGCGCGGCCGAACACGACCAGATCGGTCAGGCTGTTGGAGCCGAGGCGGTTGGCCCCGTGCACCGAGACGCAGGCCGCCTCGCCCACCGCCATCAGGCCGGGCACGACGCTGTCGGCGTCAGCCCCGACCTTGGTCAGGACCTCGCCGTGATAGTTCGTGGGGATGCCGCCCATGTTGTAGTGGACGGTCGGCAGGACCGGGATCGGCTGTTTCGTCACATCGACGCCCGCGAAGATCTTGGCGCTCTCGGAGATGCCCGGCAGGCGTTCATGCAGCACGGCCGGGTCGAGGTGGTCGAGGTGCAGGTGGATGTGGTCCTTGTTCGGACCCACGCCGCGGCCTTCGCGGATCTCGATGGTCATGGACCGGCTGACCATGTCGCGCGGGGCCAGGTCTTTCACCGTCGGCGCATAGCGCTCCATGAAGCGCTCGCCCTCGGAATTGGTCAGATAGCCGCCCTCGCCGCGGGCGCCCTCGGTGATCAGGCAGCCGGCGCCGTAGATGCCGGTCGGGTGGAACTGGACGAACTCCATGTCCTGCAGCGGCAGGCCGGCGCGCAGCACCATGGCGTTGCCGTCGCCGGTGCAGGTGTGGGCCGAGGTGGCCGAGAAATAGGCGCGGCCGTAACCGCCGGTGGCCAGGATCACCAGCTTGGCGCGGAAGCGGTGCATTGTGCCGTCGTCGAGCTTCAGCGCCGTCACGCCGGTGCAGGCCCCGTCCTGCATGATCAGGTCGAGGGCGAAATATTCGACGAAGAACTCGACCTCGCGGCGCACCGACTGGCCGTACAGGGTGTGCAGGATGGCGTGGCCGGTGCGGTCGGCGGCGGCGCAGGTGCGCTGCACCGGGCCCTCGCCGAAATTGCGCGTCATGCCGCCGAAGGCGCGCTGGTAGATCTTGCCTTCCTCGGTGCGCGAGAAGGGCACGCCCCAGTGCTCGAGCTCATAGACGGCCTTGGGCGCGTTGCGGACGAGGTATTCGATGGCGTCCTGGTCGCCCAACCAGTCCGACCCCTTGACGGTGTCGTACATGTGCCACTGCCAGCTGTCCTCGCCCATGTTGCCGAGCGAGGCGGAGATGCCGCCCTGGGCCGCGACGGTGTGCGAGCGGGTCGGGAAGACCTTGGTGACGCAGGCGACCTTGAGCCCCTGCTGGGCGGCGCCGAGGGCGGCGCGAAGGCCCGAGCCGCCCGCGCCCACGACGACGACATCATAGGCGTGATCGACGAATTCATAAGCAGCCATCAGCCGTCAGATCCCGAAACCGGCGGGCAGGGGCGCGGAGCCCAGCGCCAGCCGTACGATAAAGAAGACGCCCGCCGCCGCGATCACGAGGCAAAGCAGGCCGATCAGGCCCAGCAGCGCGGTGCGCGAGCCGGGCTTGTGGATGTAGTCGTCGACGATGACCTTGAGCCCCATCTGCATGTGCCAGACGCTGACCAGCAGGGTCACGGCCAGAAGCACCGCATTGACCGGGGAGGCGAACCAGGCCCGGGCTCCGTCATAGCCCCCGCCCGACAGGACGAAGCCGCTCCACAGACCCCAGAGGGTCAGGGGAACCAGGATCAGGGACGACAGCCGCTCGGCGGTCCATTCGCCGGCGCCGTGGCGCTCGGAAACCTTGACGCCCTTGACGAAGGCTTTTGTTTCGCGGCTCACAGCACGACCCTCCCCGAGGCGAACAGGACGGCCCAGAACGCCACCGCGCCGACGACGCCCAGGATGATGGAGCCCCACGACAGGGCGTCGGCCGTTTTGGGCGAGAGACCCACGGCCGCGTCCCAGACCAGGTGGCGCACGCCCCCGGTCAGGTGCAGGAACAGGGCCAGGGTCAGGCCGAACCAGACCAGCAGACCCAGGGGCGACCCCATCCAGCCGGTGAAGGTCGCATAGGCGTCCGGCCCGAAGGCGAGGGCCAGCAGCCACAGGGCGATCAGCACCGATCCGACCGACAGGGCCCCGCCCGTGAACCGGTTCAGGATCGAGGCGAACATGGTCACATGCCAGCGCCAGATCTGGAGATGGGGCGACAGGGGGCGGACGCGGCCGTTGGGCTGGACCACGAAACGGCCGGTCTGGTCGTCGCTCGGATCGTTGGAGGCGTCGCCCGGCAGGGGGGAGGTCGACATATTGCGAATGGTTCTCAGAAACCTGAGCAAAATCAGGCGCTCGAAATCGGTGATCAGGCTTTAGTCCAGCGGAGCGGCGGGGGTCAACGAAGCGTGAGCGCCGAGGGCGATCTCGACCTCATTTGGCTGGCGCCGGGCCCGTTTTCAGCCGGATGCGCGACACCGCGGCCTGCAACCCGTTCGCGCCGTAGGCCCGCGCCGCGCCGCGGCCCCAGACGGGATCAGGCCACAGCCCGTCGTCGTGGCGGCGTCCGACGACGTGCACATGCAACTGCGCCGTCACATTGCCCAGGGCGCCGACATTCAGCTTCTGCACCGGCCGGCCCGCAGCCTCGCCCAGCACCCGAACGGCCTCGCCGGCCCGGACGATCTCTTCCATCAGCGCCGTACGTTCCCCGGCCGCCAGATCCTCCAGTTCATGCAGACCGTCGCGGCGGGGGATCAGGATCAGCCAGGGAAAGCGCGCGTCGTCCTGAAGCCGCACCTGGCATAGCGGCCAGTCGCAGGCGACGACGGAGCCGGCGTCGAAGGCGGGATCGGCTTTGAAAGGAGCGGGCACAGTCCGGTTCAGTCCAATCCGTAGATGACGCAGGCCCGGTCCCGCAATTCCCGCAGCGGCGGCTGAAGGGCCAGCCGCGCCGCCTCGATCTGCGCTTCGGACGGAG